>NZ_CAMLAC010000035.1 GCF_946477935.1 uncultured Sphingomonas sp.
CGCCCCACCGCGACCCCGCAGCAAAAGCTGGAACGCCGCGTCCGCCGCGCCGCGGCCACCCGCGGCCTCGACGAAGCGGTGACGTGGAGCTTCATCGCGGACACGCAGGCCGCGCCCTTCGGCGGCGGTGCATGGCGCCTCGCCAACCCGATCAGCGAAGACCTCAAGGTCATGCGCCCCTCGCTCCTCCCCGGCCTGCTCGCCGCGACCGAGCGCAACCTCAAGCGCGGCGCCACCACCGTCCGCCTGTTCGAGATCGGCCGCCGCTATCTCGCTGATGCCGAGCGCCCGACGCTGGGCGTGGTTCTCGCCGGCGACAAGCGTGCACGCGGCTGGCAGGGCGGCAAGGCCGCGCCCTTCGATGCGTTCGACGCCAAGGCGGAGGCGCTGGCCCTGCTCGCGCAGGCCGGCGCGCCGGTCGACAACCTGCAGGTCATGCCTGTTGCGGACGGCGCCGAAGGCAGCGCGTGGCATCCCGGCCAGTCCGCCACGCTGCGCCTCGGGCCGAAGACGGTGCTTGCCGCCTTCGGCATCGTCCACCCCTCGGTGTGCAAGGCGTTCGACCTCGACGGCCCCGTCGCCGCGGTCGAAATCTATCTCGATGCGCTGCCGCCCAGGCGCGCATCTGGCTTCATGCGCCCTGCCTACACGCCGCCGGCCTTGCAGGCCGTCCGCCGCGACTTCGCTTTCCTCGTGCCCGATACGCTCGCGGCGGACAGCCTCGTCCGCGCGGTCAAGGGCGCGGACAAGAGCGCGATCGTCGCCGCCCGCGTCTTCGACCTGTTCGTCGGCACCGGCGTACCCGAGGGGCAAAAGTCGATCGCGGTCGAAATCGTCCTCCAGCCCGCGCAGAAGAGCTTCACCGAGGACGAACTCAAGGCCATCGCCGACAAGGTCGTCGCCGCCGCCGCCAAGCAGGGAGCGCAATTACGTGGCTGAAGACTGGATCACGATCGGCAACGACGCGCTCACCGCCGCCATCAACCCGCTCGGCGCCGAACTGTCGTCTCTGCGCGACGCGGACGGCCGCGAGTTGATGACCGACGCCGATCCCGCCTTCTGGACCGGCCGCGCGCCGATCCTCTTTCCCGTCATCGGGCTGACGCAGGACGGTATCCGCATCGATGGCCGGCGCTACGCCATCCCCAAGCACGGCTTTGCGCGCCACAGCCTCTTCACCCTCGTCGCGCATGATGCGACGCAGGCGGTGTTCGCGCTGGAGGATTCGGAGGCGACCCGCACGGTCTACCCTTATGCCTTCCGCCTCGAACTCACCTACCGCCTCGACGGCGCGACACTGGTGACCGAGGCGCGGATCGCGAACCGTGGTGAAGGCCCGATGCTCGCCAGTTTCGGCTTCCATCCCGCCTTCGCCTGGCCGCTTCCTTATGGACAGGATCGCGCCGACCACCGCATCGTCTTTGCAGAGGATGAACCGGGCAAACTCAAGGCGATAACCCCGAACGGCCTGATCGCCGCTGAGGAGCGCGCCAGCCCGCTCGACGGCCGCACCCTCCACCTCGCCGACGCCCTCTTCACCGACGACGCCCTCGTCTGGTCCCCCGTCCACTCCCGCAGCGTCACCTACGGCGCCAATACCGACGCCACCCCCCACCTCCACATCGCCTTCCCCGACACCGACAAGCTCGGCATCTGGACCAAACCCCACGCCGCCTTCATCTGCATAGAACCCTGGCACGGCATCGCCGATCCGGAAGGTTTCATGGGCGATTTCAAAGACAAGCCGGGCGTGTTCGAGGTGGCGGAAGGAGATGCGAAGACGATCGCGATGTCGATCGCGCTGGGGTGAGCGATCAAGCGATCGACCACTGGTGAACAAGCACGACTCGCCGGTCGTCCCGGCGACCGATCACTCCGCGTCGCCGTGCTTGTCGCCTTTCCGCCGAACCTCTACCGAATGCACGCCGGGATGCTTGCCGATCTGCCTAGCGCCGATGCTGGCATCGGACCGGGACACGCGAACCAGATGGATCGTCAGATCTTCCAACCCGTCCTCTCCGATCGCCTGGGTCACGCGCCTGATCTGACCGCCCCTGACCTTCAGCAACGTCTTCAGTTCGTCAGGCGTCACCGCGCTGCGTTCTGCGCGAACATGCACCGCATAACTCTGAATGCGCGCACGATAGGCTTCTTCGATCGGCTTCAATCCAACCAGGATTACCAGGATGATGGCCGTTGCCGCGGCGCAGGCAACGTAAAGACCGCCGCCCGCCGCCAGGCCCAGCGCCGCGACCACCCAGATGCTCGCGGCAGTGGTCATGCCACGTATCGCATTGCCACGCAGCAGGATCGCGCCTGCGCCTAAAAACCCCACCCCCGATACCACCTGCGCTGCAAGGCGCGAGGGATCGAGCACCACATGCGGCATCCGCGTCGCGTTTTGGAAGCCATAGGCCGAGACGATCATCACGAGACAGGCACCGACGCATACGAGCATGTGTGTGCGGATGCCTGCCGCCCATAACAGCCGCTCGCGTTCGAACCCGATGACGCTGCCGATCGCCGCGGCGGTCAACAATCGGATCATGACGTCGCCATTGGAAATCATCAAAGCATCACCAACCAGGGCCGTGTTGCCGGACCGATCGTTATCGGTCGGCCAGCATGATGTCGCCGAACATCCCTGAGATAAAGGATAAGTGCAACAGACCACAGGCTGGATCGTTTGCTTGCTATAATATCGGAGAGCCCCATGAAGACCATTGGCTTGATAGCAGCTTGCATCATCGCCACCCCGGCATTGGCTGATCAGCCGGGACGTGGCTGGATTGCGCAAGACAGGTTGAGCACAGTTCTTGCCAAACAGGGGTATCATCTCACCAAGGTCGAAGCGGATGACGGCCATTGGGAAGGGGAGATGACCAAGAACGGCGTGTTGTACGAATTCCATGCCGATCCACGCACCGGCAAGCTGACCAGCATCAAGCCCAAGCACCGCGATCGAAAATGACGATGTGACCCTGCTACCGCGCACGTCACCGGCACAGGCCTGACACGACGCTTCATCGCGCCGTGTCGGCCCATCCGATTCCCGACGTTCAATCCTATACGACGGCGCGCTACCGTCCGGCGGCTGTCTGCCTATCCTTGCTTGCCCTCAGACAGAACAATAGCTGTCCTACACGCCTGTTTTCTGCAACAGGCGGCGACGTGAACGGACGCGCGCCCTCCCCCCTTTCCGCCCCTGTCCCATGCAGGCCCGGCGGAAGTGGACACGGCCGGGGGGACGTAGTGTCCACTTTTAACCTTTTGCCGATCCGAGCCCTCGCATGACCTCCCCTCGCCGCACCTTTGCGATCATTTCCCACCCCGACGCGGGCAAGACGACGCTCACCGAAAAGCTGCTCTATTTCGGCGGTGCGATCCATCTCGCCGGCGAGGTGAAGGCGCGCGGGGCCAACCGCCGTGCCCGCTCCGACTGGATGAAGATCGAGCAGCAGCGCGGCATTTCCGTCACCTCCTCGGTGATGACGTTCGAGCGGGACGGCGTGACCTTCAACCTGCTCGACACGCCGGGGCACGAGGATTTCTCGGAAGACACCTACCGCACCCTCACCGCGGTCGATTCGGCGGTGATGGTGATCGACGCCGCGCGCGGGATCGAGGCGCAGACGAGGAAGCTGTTCGAGGTCTGCCGCCTGCGCTCGGTGCCGATCATCACCTTCGTCAATAAGGTCGATCGCGAGGGGCGCCCGCCCTTCGAGCTGCTCGACGAGATCGCTGATATCCTCGCGCTCGACGTCTGCCCGATGAGCTGGCCCGTCGGCATGGGCGGCGAGTTCCAGGGCGTGCTCGACCTTTCCACCAACCGCATCAGCCGGCCGGAGGGGGACAGCCGCACCTTCCAGGGCAAGGTGGAGGATGCGCCGGCACTCCCCCCCGCCATCGCCGAGGAGATCGAGCTGGCCCAGGCCGGCTATGCCGCCTTCGATGGTGAGGCCTATCGCAACGGCGACCTGACACCGGTCTATTTCGGCTCCGCGCTCAAGGACTTCGGCCCCTCCGAGCTGATCGCTGCGCTCGCCGATTTCGCGCCGCCGCCGCGTCCCCAGCCTGCCGAGCCCGCCCCCGTCAGCCCGGACGAAAAGGAAGTCACCGGCTTCGTCTTCAAGGTGCAGGCGAACATGGACCCGCAGCACCGCGACCGCATCGCGTTCATGCGGCTCTGCTCGGGCACCTTCAAGCGCGGCATGAAGCTGACGCCGACGGGCCATGGCAAGCCGATCGCGGTCCACTCCCCCATCCTCTTCTTCGCGCAGAACCGCGAGGTTGCGGACGAGGCATTTCCGGGCGATATCATCGGCATCCCCAATCACGGCACCCTCCGGGTGGGCGATACGCTGTCCGAGCGGGCCGATATCCGCTTCACCGGCCTGCCCAATTTCGCGCCCGAAATCCTGCGCCGCGTCGTCCTGAAGGACCCGACCAAGACCAAGCAGCTCCGCAAGGCGCTCGACGACATGGCCGAGGAAGGGGTGACGCAGGTCTTCTATCCGGAGATCGGCTCGAACTGGATCATCGGCGTGGTCGGCCAGCTTCAGCTCGACGTGCTGCTCTCGCGCCTCGATGCCGAATACAAGGTGGCGGCCGGGCTGGAGCCGGCACCGTTCGACACGGCGCGCTGGGTATCGGCCGAGAATCCGGCCGATCTGAAGGACTTCACTGACCTGAACCGTTCGGCCATGGCGCGCGACCGCGACGACAATCCGGTCTTCCTCGCCAAGTCGGCCTGGGAGGTCGGCTATATCGCCGATCGCTATTCCAAGGTGCGTTTCATGGCGACCCGCGAGCGGTGACCTCGTCCTCCACCCACCAGTCGTGCCGGAGCGGCCGCACCGCCAGCAGCCCCAGCACCGCCGCGACGAGGTAGAAGCCCAGCGTCCCCACCGCGGCGTAGCGCAGCGCATCCGCCCCGAACCGCGCCGTCATCGCATCCGACAGCGCCCCCATCACCAGCGACCCCAGGCCCAGTCCGACCAGGTTGTTGATGAGCAGGAACGAGGCCGACGCGGTGGCGCGCATCTCGGCTGGCACCAGATGCTGGATCGCGGTGGTGACCGGCCCCAGCCACAGGATGTTGAGGCCGTGGGGCACGAGGAACAGTACCCAGGCCAGCGTCGGCGAATCGACCAGCAGGCCGCCCGCGAACAGCGGCACCGTCATCATCCAGGCCAGCGCCGGCAGCCGCGCATACCAGCCCCGGTCGCGCATCCCCAGCCGGTCGCCCAGCCATCCGCCCGTCAGCACGCCGGCACTGCCGCCGATCAGCAGCAGCGACCCGACGAACTGCCCGACCTGCCCCAGATCGAACCCCAGGCTGCGCACCAGCACCGACGGCACCCAGAAGGCCAGCCCGTAGCCGCATAGCGAACTCGATGCCGCAGCGAAGCCGAGCAACCAGAAGCTGGGTTTACGCGCCAGGATCGCAAAGACCGCGCCGACCGGCATTCGCGTCGCACTTGTCCGTCGCACCGGCTCGCGCACCACCAGGCGAAAGATCGGGGCCAGGATCAGCCCCGCCGCCCCCGCCGCGATGAAGGCCGTGCGCCAGTCCACCGCCTTGGCCAGCGTACCGCCGAGCAGCGCCCCCGCCGCCAGTCCCAGCGGCACGCCCAGCGAATAGATCGCCAGCGCCCGCGCCCGCCGCTCCGGCGGAAAGCTGTCGCTGATCATCGCATAGGACGGCGCCACGCCCCCCGCCTCGCCCACACCGACGCCGACCCGGAAGGCGAAGAGCTGCCAGAATCCGGTCGCCAGCCCGCACAAGGCGGTGAAGCCGCTCCACACCGCCAGCGATCCGGTGACCACCCAGCTCCGGCTCGTCCGATCCGCAACGATCGCCAATGGCACCGCCAGCGTGGAATAGAGCAGCGCGAAGGCGATTCCCCCCAGCGCCCCCAGTTGCGTATCGCTGAGTCGCAGCTCCGCCTTGATCGGGTGCGCCAGGATCCCCAGTATCTGCCGATCGAGGAAGTTCAGGCTGTAGACCAGCAACAACATCGCCAGCACCACCCATGGGCGATTGGGTGCGTGGCGATGTGGTGATGGGGAAGCCGTCATCCGGCGATGCTATCGCGCCTGCATGTCACACACCAGCGCGGTGGCCAGGCCGTGGCGGATGATGCGCAACCGCGCCACCATGTCCGGCTCCGCCTCCATATCCAGAAGCTGCTGGACGCCGCGGATCGTATAGCCCTGCTGGTGCAGCAGGCGATCGATACGGCGAACCAGCGCAACATCATCGGCGCGGTAATATCGCCGGTTGCCGGCCCGCTGCAGCGGCTTGAGCTGCGGAAACCGCGTTTCCCAATAGCGCAGCATATGCTGCGGCAACCCGGTTTCCCTGGCGAGTTCGCCGATCGTCCGGAACGCGCGATCCGCCTTGCCGGATGACGCGGCGGCCATCGCCGTCAGCCGGCGATGATGCGATCGCGCATCATCTGGCTGGCGCGGAACGTCAGCACCCGGCGCGGCGCGATCGGCACCTCGATTCCGGTCTTTGGATTGCGGCCGATTCGCTCGCCCTTGTCCCGCAGCACGAAGGTGCCGAAGCCCGAGATCTTGACGTTCTCACCGCGCGCCAGCGCATCGCACATTTCAGTCAGAATCTGCTCGACCAACTGTGACGAGTCCGTGCGCGACAAACCCACCTCATGGTGCAATGCCTCGGCCAGATCCGCGCGCGTGAGAGTGCCCCCGATCATCATCCTATCCCCAACTATGACGCAATCGTTGCTATCACATAGGTAAAAAGGACCGAAAGGGATTTATTGCGTCCGCAAATAAAAACTTGTTCAAAAACGAACCACCGCGGCGCCCCAGGTAAACCCGCCACCCATGGCTTCCAGCACCACGATGTCGTTTTCGCGCACCCGTCCGTCGCGCACGGCGGTATCAAGGGCCAAAGGCACGGACGCGGCCGAGGTGTTGGCATGCTGGTCCACCGTCACCACCACCTTGTCCGGCGACAACCCCAGTTTGCGCGCGGTCGCGTCCAGGATGCGCGCATTGGCCTGATGCGGCACCACCCAGTCGACATCGGCCGAGGTCAGGCCGGCAAGGCCCAGCGACTCCTCCATCACTGCCGCCAAATTGACGACGGCATGGCGGAATACCTCCCGGCCCTTCATGCGCAGCTTGCCGACGGTTCCGGTGGTCGAGGGGCCGCCATCGACATACAGCAGATCGTTATGCCGGCCATCGGCGTGCAGCCGGGTCGCCAGGATGCCGCGGCCATTATCGGCGTCGCTTTCGCGTCCCTCCAGCACCACTGCGCCCGCGCCATCGCCGAACAGCACGCAGGTGGTGCGGTCCTCCCAGTCGAGGATGCGGCTGAACGTTTCCGCCCCGATCACCAGCGCACGGGCGTGGACGCCGGTGCGCAGCATCGAGTCGACCACCTGCACCGCATATAGGAAGCCCGAGCAGACCGCCGCCACGTCGAATGCAACGCAGTCCCGGATGCCCAGCATCGCCTGAACCTTGGTCGCGGTCGCCGGAAAGGTCTGGTCCGGCGTGGCGGTCGCCAGCACGATCAGGTCGATATCCTGCGCCGACAATCCGGCCGCCGCGATCGCGGCCTTGGCGGCATCGGCGGCCAGGGTCGCGGTGGTTTCCTCGGGGCCGGCAATGTGGCGGAAGCGGATGCCCGTGCGCTCCACGATCCACTCGTCGGAGGTATCCACCTCCTGTGCCAGCTCGGCGTTGGACACGCGCCGCGTCGGCAGGGCCGATCCGGTGCCGGTGACGAGCGAACGGATCATGCCGCGGCCTCGAAGTTGCGCAGGTCCTCGGCGATGCGCCGGGTCAGGTCGGCGCGCACCATCTTGGCCGCATTGCCGATGGCGGTGGCGACGCCCAGTTCGGTGGCGCCGCCATGGCTCTTCACCACCAGCCCGTTCAGGCCCAGGAAGACCGCGCCATTGTGATTATTGGGGTCGAGGTGATCGCGCAGCAACTGCGTCGCCGGCCGCGAGATCAGGAACCCGATCTTGGACCGCACCGAAGACCGGAACGCCCGTTTCAGCAGATCCGCCACGAATCGCGCGGTGCCCTCCGCGGTCTTCAGCGCGATGTTGCCGGCAAAGCCGTCACACACGATGACGTCCACGTCGCCGCGCGCGATGTGATTGCCCTCGACGAAGCCGGAAAAGGTCAGCGGCAGATGCGTGTCGCCGCGCAACTGTGCCGCCGCTTCCCGAATCTCGTCGGTGCCCTTCTGGTCCTCGCTGCCGATGTTCAGCAGCGCGACGCGCGGCGAAGCCAGGTCCAGGATGGTACGGGCATAGGCCGCCCCCATTACCGCGAACTGCACCAGATTGCGGGCGTCGCATTCGGTGTTGGCGCCCAGATCGAGCATCACCACGTCATTGTCGCCCAGCGTCGGCAGCGGCGCGGCGAGCGCCGGCCGGTCGATCCCGGGCAGCATGCGCAACGACAGCTTGGCCATCGCCATCATCGCACCGGTGTTGCCGGACGAAACCGCGGCGGCGGCCCGTCCCTGCTTCACCAGATCGATGGCGATGCCCATGGAGGTGCGCTTGGCGCGCCGGATCGCCTGGCTCGGCTTCTCGCTCGATCCCACCACCTCGGGGGCGTGGACGATCTCGGACGCCGCGGTCAGGTTCGGATGGGTCTTCAACCCGTCCGCGATCTGGGCCTCGTCGCCGACCAGCAGGAAACGCATGCCTTCGAACTGGCGCCGCGCACGGGCGACGCCAGCCAGCATCACGGCCAGCCCGTCGTCGCCGCCCATTGCGTCGACGGCGATCCAGGCATTGTCAGCCATGATTCATCCTTGAGCCTCGAGTCGGAGAGAACTTAACCCTCGACCGAGATGACCTCGCGGCCGTTATAATGACCGCAGGCGGTGCACAGATTGTGCGGACGCTTCAGTTCGCCGCAGTTCGGGCACTCCTGGAACGACTCGATCGACAGCGAGTCGTGGCTGCGACGCATGCCGCGCTTGGAGGGGGAGGTCTTTCTCTTGGGAACGGCCATTGCGGCACCTTATTCGATCAATATGGGTGAAGGCCCCGCCGTCAGCACCCATTGCGCGCCCGGACAAGATGCCCGACCGCGTGAGCACCCCAGCCGGACGCATCGCGAAGCCCCGCGCCTATAGCGAGATTCGCGCATGTTGCAAGCATATGCGCCCACTGGCAGGACGTTGATCCGGCTCCGCTTTGCCGTTTTGCCCACCCTACGGAGATTTTCGCCCGCATGCTCAAGCCCCTCCTGCCCGCGACCACTGCCCTGCTGTCCGCCTTCCTGCTGACCGCCGCCGCCCCCTCCGACCCGATTTCGCCGCAGCGGCTGTCCGCCGACGTCCGCACGCTGGCCTCCGACGCGTTCGAGGGGCGCGCGCCGGGCACACCGGGGGAGACGAAGACGGTCGACTGGTTGGTCGCGCAGTTCAAGGCGATGGGCCTCGAACCCGGCGGCCCCGACGGGCAGTGGACCCAACCCGTGCCGCTGATCCGCACGCAGGTGGGCAAGGGGCAGATGCGCGCCGGCGCCACGCCCTTGCGCCAAGGACAGGACATCTACGTCTCCACCGTCCGCCCGGTCGATCGCGTGGCGATCGCGAACGCGCCGATGGTGTTCGTCGGCTACGGCGTCGACGCCGCCGATCGCGGCTGGAACGACTTCAAGGGCGTCGACCTGAAGGGCAAGGTCGCGGTCTTCCTGGTCAACGATCCCGATTTCGAGGCCAGGGCGGGCGAGGATGCGGCGGGCAAGTTCGGCGACCGCCGGATGACCTATTATGGCCGCTGGACCTACAAGTTCGAGGAAGCGGCGCGTCAGGGCGCGATCGCCGCGCTGATCGTCCATGACACGCCCGGCGCCGGCTATGGCTGGGCGACCGTCACCGCGCCGGCGGGCGAGAATTACGACATCGTGCGCAGCGATCCGGCAAGCCGCGTGCTGCTCCAGGGCTGGCTGGAGGGCGGCGCGGCGACCCGGCTGTTCCAGGCCGCCGGCCTCGATCTCGCGCAGCAGCGCGTCGCGGCGCGCCGTGCCGACTTCCGCCTGGTCGAACTGAAGGGCCAGCGCTTCACCGCCGACATCCCCGTCCGCGTCGAGCGGGCGGAAAGCCGCAACGTCCTCGCCAAATGGCCGGGCAAGGCGCATGGCGACGAGGTGGTGATGTTCGGCGCCCATTGGGACGCCTATGGCCGCGGCGCACCCGATGCGGAAGGACGCACGATCCGCCCCGGCGCCAATGACGACGCGCTCGGCACCGCCGGCGTGCTCGAACTCGCCCGCGCCTTCGCCAAGGGGCCGAAGCTCGACCGCAGCCTCGTGTTTGCGCTGTGGACCGGCGAGGAGCGCGGACTGCTGGGCTCGGAAACCTATGCCGTCCACCCGGTCTATCCCGTCGCCAAAACGGTGGCGAACCTCACGCTGGACATTCTCCAGACCGCGGGGCCCGCGCGGGACGTGATGCTGGTCGGCGATGGCCAGAACGACCTGGAGGATCGCCTGCGCGCCGCCGCCGCCGCGCAAGGCCGCACCGTCACGCCCGAGGCGCTGCCCGAGCGCGGGCTGTTCTACCGCGCCGACCATTTCTCGCTCGCCCGGCGCGGCGTGCCGACGCTGCTGCTGATGGCGATCAGCGGCGCACCCGATCTGGTGCAGGGCGGGCGACCTGCGGGTCAGGCATGGCTGGACGGCTATATGCGCTGCTACCACCAGACCTGCGACGCCTGGGATGCGAAATGGGACCTGACCGGCGCCGCGGCCGACGTCGCCCTGTTCCACCGTATCGGCCGCGATCTGGCGACCAGCCGCGCCTGGCCCGAATGGCGCGCCGGCTCTGAATTCAAGGCGATCCGCGCCCAGTCGCGCCAGCCCTGACCCTCAGGCGCCCAGCACCCGGTCCCCGACAAAGGGATTGGACGCGCGCTCATGCGCAAAGGTGCTGGGCGCCCCGTGCCCCGGAATGAACGCGGTCGCATCGCCCAGCGGCCACAGCTTGGTCACGATCGAGCGGACCAATTGATCATGGTCGCCCCCGGGCATGTCCGACCGCCCGACCGATCCCTGGAACAGCACGTCGCCGACCAGCGCGAAGTCGGAGGCCGGGTGGTGGAAAATCACATGCCCCTGCGTGTGTCCCGGCGTCTCGTACACGTCGAGCACCAGGTCGCCGATCGTCACCGTGTCGCCCTCGACCAGCCAGCGTGACGGCTCCACCACCTGCGCCGGAATGCCATAGGCCTGGCCATCCTCGTCCAGCCGCGCCAGCCAGAAACGATCCGCCTCGTGCGGCCCTTCCACCGGCACCCCCAGCTCGTCGGCCAGCGCCTTGGCGCCGCCGGCATGGTCGATATGGCCGTGGGTCAGCAGGATCTTCTCCACGCTCACCCCCGTCTTGGCGATCGCATCGCGGATGCGCGGCAGATCGCCGCCGGGATCGACCACCGCGGCCTTCATCGTCGCCGTACACCAGACGATCGAACAATTCTGCTGAAGCGGCGTGACCGGCACGATCGCCGCGCGAAGAGGAGGGTTCGTCATGCCCGCCGACATAGGCGCCCACAGCGGGCGCAGCAATCAAGGCTTGCCTCGCGTGATGCGCCCTGTGCATGGGTTGGGCTGCGATGACCCTGGCCCCAGCGCCTTTCGTGCTGCTCGACGATGCTCGTCCCGGCGGCGCCCCCGCACGGCTTTATGCCGATCCGCTTCGCGTGCTCGTCGCGCATGCGGTGGAGGAGGTGCCGGACGTACTCGCCGCGGTCCGCGCCGCTGGCGCCGAGGGCCTGCACGCCGCGGGCTTCCTGGCCTATGAGGCGGGTGCCGCGTTCGAGGCGCGCGTCCCCGCAAGACCCGCCGCGCCGCTTGCCTGGTTCGGCCTGTTCCACGCGCCCCGCACGCTCGACGTCGCCCGGCATCTCCCCGACCCCGCCGGCGCCTGGATCGGCACGCCCGAACCCGAGATCGACCTGGACGCCTACCGCGCGCAGTTCGCCGCGGTGCAGGCATTGATCCGCGCGGGCGATCTGTATCAGGCCAATCTCAGCTTCCGGGCCAGCATGGCCGTCGCCGGCGATCCGCTCGCGCTCTACGCCGGCCTGCGCGCCCGTTCGCGCGCAGGCTGGGGCGCGGTGATCGACACCGGCGAGACCATGCTGCTGTCGCTCTCCCCCGAACTGTTCTTCGCACGCGATGGCCAACTGCTCACCTGCCGCCCGATGAAGGGCACCGCGCGCGTCGAACCGGATGCGGCGGCGGACCGCGCTGCGGCCGACGCGCTGCGCACCGATCCCAAGCAGCGCGCCGAAAACCTGATGATCGTCGACCTGATGCGCAACGATCTGTCGCGCGTCGCGGTGCCGGGCAGCGTCGCCGTTCCCGACCTCTTCACCGTCGAGCGCTATCCGACCGTTCACCAGATGGTCTCCACCGTCACCGCCGAGCTCGCGCCCGGCCGCGATACGCTCGACGTGCTGGCCGCACTCTTCCCCTGCGGGTCGATCACCGGCGCGCCCAAGATCCGCGCGATGCAGGCGATCGGTGAGATCGAGGCGAGCGCACGCGGCGCCTATACCGGCGCGATCGGCCATATCGCGCCGGGTGGCGACGCCGCGTTCAGCGTCGCGATCCGCACGCTGGCGCTCCACGGCGACCGGGCGACGATCGGCCTCGGCTCGGGCGTGGTCGCCGATTCGGACGCCGTGGCGGAATGGGACGAATGTCTTGCCAAGGCGGCCTTTCTACAATCGCCCCATCCCCCGTTCGACCTGATCGAGACGATGGCCTTCGATCCGCTGGAAGGGCTGCTCCACCTCGAACGCCATCTATCGCGGATGAAGGCCAGCGCCACCGCGCTCGGCTTCGCCTTCGACCGTCACGATGCCCGCAACGAGCTTCAGGCCGCCACCTTCCGCCTGCGCACCGCCTCGCGCGTCCGCCTGCTGCTCGCCGCATCGGGCGCGATCGCGATTGAATGCAGCGCGCTCCCACACCCGCTCGCCCAGCCGCTCCGCGTCCGCATCGTGCCCCTGCCCGTCGCCCCCGAAGACCTGCGCCTCCGCCACAAGACCACCAACCGCGCCTTCTACGACGCCGCCCGCATCGCCGCAGGGACCGACGAGGTGATCTTCGAGGCCCCTGACGGTTCGCTGACCGAGGGCAGCTTCACCTCGCTGTTCGTGGAGCGCGACGGTCGCCTTATCACTCCGCCGCTCGCCACCGGCCTGCTCCCCGGCATCCTGCGCGCCGAACTGATCGACAGCGGCCGCGCGATCGAGGGGCGGGTGACGCGCAACGATCTTGCGCACGGGGTTTGGCTGGGCAACGCATTGCGCGGTTTGATGCGGGCGACGGTTGCGGATTGATCCGCGTTGGCGCTATGGCGCCCCCGCCTTTCTGGCCCGCTTCCATTCGATAGGGGAACACCCGTGTCCATGCAGCCTTCCGACGCGCTCGGCCGTATCAGCCCTTCTCCCACGCTCGCGATCACCTCGCGCGTGTTCGAGCTGAAGCGCGCAGGCGTGGACGTGATCGGGCTGGGCGCGGGCGAGCCCGATTTCGACACGCCCGAATTCGTCAAGGAGGCCGCGATCCAGGCGATTCGCGACGGCAAGACGAAATACACCAATGTCGACGGCACGCCCGAGCTGAAGGCGGCGATCGCCGCCAAGTTCGCGCGCGACAATGCGCTGACCTACACGCCCGATCAGATCACCGTGAACGTTGGCGGCAAGCATACGCTGTTCAACGCCATCGTCGCCACGGTCAATCCGGGTGACGAGGTCGTCATCCCCGCCCCCTACTGGGTCAGCTACCCCGATGTCGTGCAGTTCGCCGGCGGCACGCCTGTCATCGTCGCCGCCGGCCCGGAACAGCAGTACAAGCTGACGCCGGAGGCGCTCGACGCCGCGATTACCCCGCGGACCAAGTGGGTCATCCTCAACTCGCCGTCCAACCCGACCGGCGCCGGCTACACCGCCGACGAGCTGAAGGCGCTGGGCGCGGTCATCGCGCGCCATCCGCATGTCTGGGTCTTCGCCGACGATATGTACGAGCATATCGTCTATGACGGCTTCCGCTTCGCCACCATCGCGCAGGTCTGCCCCGAGCTGTACGAGCGCACGCTGACCGTGAACGGCTGTTCCAAGGCCTATGCGATGACCGGCTGGCGCATCGGCTTCGCGGCCGGCGCGCCCTGGCTCATCAAGGCGATCTCCAAGCTTCAGTCGCAATCGACCAGCAATCCCTGCTCGATCGCGCAGGCCGCCGCCACCGCCGCGCTGACCGGCGACCAGTCCTTCCTTCAGGAGCGCAATGCCGCCTTCCAGGTCCGCCGCGACCTGGTGGTCGATATGCTCAACCAGATCGAGGGCATGACCTGCCCGACGCCGGAGGGCGCCTTCTACGTCTATCCGTCCTTCGCGCCGCTGATCGGCAAGACGACACCGTCGGGCAAGCGCATCGACAATGACGAGGCATTCGTCGGCTATCTGCTCGACGACGCCAAGGTTGCCGCCGTGCAGGGCGCCGCTTTCGGTCTCTCGCCCGCGATGCGCATCAGCTACGCGACTTCGGACGCGCTGCTGAAGGAAGCATGCACCCGCATCCAGGAGGCATGCGCCACACTGCGCTGACGGCGTACCCCTTCCGATTTCCTAACCGTGACATTAACGGCACAGCCACGTGCCGTTAATGCTGCGTTTCTATAAACGACATTGCGACTGCCGCCGGATGAACCCATCTGGCGGCGAAGAAATTCGGCCGTTTCAACGGGATCGGCCCAAGAATCAAAGGTGACCCATGCGCAGCCTCATCAAGTCCAGCTTCCTTTGGCAATTCGCCGGCGGTTTTGTGCTGGGGGCGATGAGTCTGGCGGCGTTCCACACGGCCGAGGCCGTGAACACCCCCACCCGTGCGCCGGTCGAGGCGGTTCGCTGATATCGCCTCAGCCTGCATAAGCAGGCATGATCTCGCCGAAGACCGTGCCGGAATGCACGCTAGGGGACGAATGACTGGCGCATTGCGCGCCGCTCCCCATCTCTCCATCATGATCCGCGCGCTCCTGATCGCTGCTGCCCCGCTGGCGCTCCTCGCCCTCTCGGCGGGGGCTGCACGAAGCGAGCATGTCGTGCCTCTGCCGCAGCCGACGCTGGACGTACCCCGCACCTCCGGCTCCCAGACTGCGATTTTCGCGGGCGGGTGCTTTTGGGGCGTGGAAGCCGTGTTCCGCCAGATAAGGGGCGTGCGCGGCGTGACGGCCGGCTATGCCGGCGGCACCGCGGCCGATGCCAGCTATGCGAAGGTCTCCACCGAGCGCACCGGCCATGCCGAGGCGGTGCGGATCACCTATGATCCCGCGCAGGTCAGCTATGGCACCTTGCTGCGCGTCTTCTTCGCCATCGCGCACGATCCGACGCAGGTCGGCGGCCAGGGCCCCGATCGCGGCCCCAGCTATCGCTCCGCCATCTTTCCGCAAAGCCCGGAACAGACCCGTGCCGCCCGCGCCTATCTCGCCCAGATCGCGCCTGCCTTCCGCAAACCCCTGACGACGCGCATCGAACAGGGCCGCTTCTTTCCGGCCGAGGCCTATCACCAGCGCTTCTTCGACCGGAACCCGGCGCATCCCTATATCGTCGCCTGGGACAAACCCAAGGTCGCCGCCCTGCGTGCGGGTTTGCCTACGCTTGTCCGATAAGGGGCCTACCCCCATTCGTCTCGAGTAACCGTCGAGCAGCGGCAAAGCCGGGTATCGAGACGGTGGATCGAGATCCCGATTAGCGCGCGGGGCCTTCGCCTCAGGCCGCTACCGGAAACCGCAGCAACCGGTCCTCGACCGGTACCAGCGCCTGCGCACCGCTGCCCACCGCCTGGCGAATCGCCGGATGCGTCACGTCCAGCCCCCCGGTTAGCGCGCCGAACGCCGGCAGGATCAGCTTCTTCCCCGTGGCGACATAGCAGCGCCGCGCCACGCTGCGCCCGCGTACCCGCAGCCGCAACTTGGGATGGAAATGCCCCGACAGCTCGGGTCGCGTCTCATCGGCTGCGGCTTCGTGGCGCAGCACCAGCCCGTCCACCACCACCTCGTCGGCGACTTCGCCGCCGCAGCGGTCAAGAATCGCCGGGTCGTGATTGCCGGTAATCCAGGTCCAGGCCAGGTCGCTGGTCAGCCCGCGCAACATCGCTTGCGCCTGTTCGGGCAGGCGGTCGCATCCGCCGACATCATGAAAGCTGTCGCCCAGGCACCACATCTCGCGCGCAGCCGTCCGCTCGACCAGTGCCGCCAGCGCGCTCAGCGTCGCCAGCGAGTCATAGGGTGGCAGCATCTGCCCGCGCGCCGCATACCAACTGCCTTTTTCCAGATGCAGATCGGCGACCAGCAGCGCGGCGCGCGCCGGCCAATAGAGCGCGCCCTCGGCCGTCGCCTGAAATGCCTGTCCACCGAACGAAAGGGGAACCATTTCACCGCCCTGCCCGCCAAGTGCAGACAAATCAAGCGCCATGCCGCAGTTGCGAAACAACTTGCGTTGGTTTGCAACGGGCGTAAAGCGCCCCGTCCTTTCGACAGGGGGGTGCAAGTGGCCATCACGGCAGACGCGACCGGCGCGACATCAGGGCGGCACGGGTCGCCCGTCATCGAACGCAGCGGCGACGGCCACCACCGCCCGGCGCTGGCGGCGCTCACCATCGGCGCGCTCGGCGTCGTCTTCGGTGATATCGGGACCAGTCCGCTCTACGCCTTTCGCGAGGCACTGGCCCAGTCGGCGGCGGACGGCATCGACCCCGGCGAGATACTGGGCGTGCTCAGCCTCGCGCTGTGGACGCTGATCCTGGTCGTCTCGGTCAAATATGTCACCTTCCTGATGCGCGCCGACAATCAGGGGGAGGGCGGCGTTCTGGCGCTGGCGGCGCTCGCCCGTCGCGCACTCGGCATCCGTTCCCGCATCGCGCTGGTGCTGGGCGCGACCGGCGCCTCGCTCTTCTATGGCGATGCGATCCTGACGCCCGCTTTGTCGGTCTTGTCCGCGATGGAGGGGCTGCGCACCATCCCCGGCGCCGCCGCGATGTTCGACGAAGGCACCATTCGCCTCTGCACGATCGCGATCCTGATCGCGCTGTTCCTCATCCAGTCGCGCGGCACCGCACAGGTGTCGCGGCTGTTCGGCCCGGTCTGCATCCTGTGGTTCCTCGCCATCGGGGGCCTGGGCCTGTCGCACATCGCCGACGAGCCTTCGATCTTTCGCGTCATCTGGCCGGGCTACGGCATCGCCTTTCTCGCCACGCACGGGGTGACCGGACTGTTCGTGCTGGGCGCGGTGTTCCTGACCGTCACGGGTGCGGAGGCGCTGACCGCCGACATGGGTCACTTCGGCAAGCTGCCGATCCGGCTCGGCTGGTTCCTGCTCGCCTTTCCCGCGCTGACGCTCAACTATCTCGGTCAGGGCGCCTTTGCTCTCGCCGCACTGGAGCGGGCGCGCACCGAGGGCACCGTCTTTGCCAATCAGGACTGGTTCTTCCTGATGGCGCCCGAACCTTTGCGCGCCCCGCTCGTCATCCTGGCCGGCATGGCGACGGTGATCGCGGCACAGGCGGTCATCACCGGCGCCTTTTCGCTGACGCAGCAGGCGATCCAGCTCGGCTTCCTGCCGCGCCTGCGCATCCGCCAGACCTCCGCCGCGTTCCAGGGGCAGATCTACCTGCCCGCGATCAACTGGCTGCTGCTCGCCGGCGTGCTGATCCTCGTCGTGGAGTTCAAGACGTCCTCGGCGATGGCCGCCGCCTATGGCATCGCGGTGACCGGCACGATGGTGGTCACCACCTGCCTGGCCTATCTGGTCGTCCGCCATCGTTGGAACTGGTCGCGCGGGCTGGCGCTGGCGGCGATCCTGCCCTTTCTGGCGCTCGACCTGATCTTCTTCGGCGCCAATATTTTGCGCGTGATCGAAGGGGGTTGGGTACCGCTACTGGTCGGGGCGGGTGTCGGCCTCGTCATCTACACCTGGGTGCGCGGACGCGGCATCGTCGCCGCCTTTGAACGCCGCCAGTCCATCCCCCTCGCCGACCTCGCCGCCGCCCTCGCCAAACGCCCCCCCGAACGCGTCCCCGGCACTGCCGTCTTCCTCACCGCCAACATCACCGCCGCCCCCGGCGCGCTCCTCCACAACCTCAAGCACAACAAGGTCCTGCACGCCCGCAACCTGATCGCCACCGTCCGCACCGCCGACCGCCCCGTCGTCCCCCCTTCCGAACGCGTCCGCGAAGAACGGCTGGACGACAATTTCGCCACCGTCACCCTCACCTACGGCTTCATGGAATCCCCCGACGTGCCCCAGGACCTCGGCATCGAAACCCGCGCGCTCGGCCTGGACCCCATGAAGACCAGCTTCTTCATCGGCCGCAACACCCTGAAGCCGGAAGCCGAAAAAGGCATGCCGCCCTGGCAGGACCGGCTGTTCATGTTCCTGCAGCGCAACGCCGCCGACCCCACCGAATTCCTGCGCATCCCGCCGGGCAAGGTGCTGGAACTGGGCGAGCAGGTTACCGTCTAGCGGGTTCCGCATAGGCTTTTACCAGGTCGAACAGGTAATCCCGCCCGGCATAAAGCGCCTTCACCCGGATGCGCTCGTTGCGCCCGTGGATACCTGTCATGCCGCCCTCGACCAGCATGCCTGGCACCCCGTATACCGGAATGCCGATCGCCTGGAAGAACACGCCGTCCGTCGCCCCGGCCGACATCATCGGCACGACCGGCACGCCCGGAAAATGCCGCTTGGCCACTTGCGTCATCGGCGCCAGGATCGCCGGGTCCGGGGCCAGCGGCACCGCGGTCGGGCGGATCGGCTGGTTCGCGGTCACCGTCACCTCCGGCCCGGCCAGCCGGCGCAACGTCTCGAGCACATTCTCCACCGTCTCGCCCGGAAACAGGCGACAGTTGATGTTGGCGGTCGCCCGCTGCGGCAGCGCGTTTTCGGCATCCCCCGCGCTCAGCAAGGTTGGCACGCAGGTGGTGCGCAGGCTTGCCCGGAACGTCTTGTCGCGGCTGACGATCGCATCCGCCCCGGCATCGCCCGCATCGGCGAGCAGCCGCGTGATAGCGGCGCCCGTCTCCGCCCCCGCCCCGGGCACCATGGCCGCGAAGAAGGCCCGCGTCGTCGGCGTGAACGACACCGGAAAGGAATGCGCCCGGATCGCCTGCACCGCATCGGCAAGCGCATAGATCGCATTGTCCGTCACGGGTTGCGCGCTGTGCCCGCCGGCATTGGTCGCGGTCAGCGTATAGTTCTGCGCCGCCTTCTCGCCGACCTGCACCGCCAGCATGTCTGGTCGGCCGTTCGCGCCATATCGCCCGCCGCCGCCCTCGTTCAGCACGAAGCCCGCCGCGATCAGATCGGGTCGCGTCCGGGTCAGCCACTCCGCCCCGTTGAAGGCGAAGGTCGTCTCCTCGCCACAGGTCAGCGCCAGTTTGACCGTGCGGCGGGGCGTCAGCGGCCGCAGCCGGATCATCGTATCCGCCCAGATCGCGCTCTGCGCCTTGTCGTCAAAGGTGCCGCGGCCGTAATAATAGCCGCCTTCCTCGACCAGCGTGAAGGGGTCGCGCGCCCAATCCGCGCGCCTGGCCTCCACCACATCGAGATGTCCGAGCAGCAGCACCGCCGGCAAGGCGGGATCGCTGCCGGACAGCACCGCCACGATCCCGCCCTCGCGCGGATGATCGGGCGGCGCGAAGGTCATTACCGCATCCCCTGGATATCCCGCCGCCTTCAGTCGCGCCGCGATCTGTTCCGCGGCGCGCGTGCAGCTACCCGCCGACAGCGTCGTGTCGGTCTCGACCAGTTCCTTGTAGAGCCCCAGAAACGCCCGTTGATCGGCACGGTTCTGCGCAGATGCGGTGCCGGCGGACAGCAGGGAAAACGCCGCCGCCAGCACCCGCCATCCGCGCATCAGCCCGCCTTGGCGCCCGGCGTATTGACCCCCATGGATTGCAGATAGCGCTTCACGTTGCGCGCCGCCTGGCGCAGCCGCTGCTCGTTCTCGACCATCGCGATGCGCACATAGCCTTCGCCATTCTCGCCATATCCGACACCCGGTGCGACCGCGACCTTGGCCTCGGTCAGCAACTGCTTGGAGAACTCCAGGCTGCCGAGATGGGCCAGTGCCGGTGGCAACGGCGCCCAGGCGAACATCGAGGCGCGCGGCGACGGGATATCCCACCCAGACCGCGCGAAGCTCTCCACCAGCACGTCGCGGCGCTTGTGATAAAGCTGCCGGTTCTTCTCCACGATGTCCTGCGGTCCGTTCAGCGCGGCGCAGGCGGCGGCCTGGATCGGCGTGAATGCCCCGTAATCGAGATACGACTTCACCCGCGTCATCGCCGCGATCAGCTTGCGGTTGCCCACCGCAAAGCCGATTCGCCATCCGGCCATGCTGTACGTCTTGGACAAGGAGGTGAACTCCACCGCCACGTCCTTCCCGCCCTTCACCTGCAGGATCGAAGGCGTCGGGTTGCCGTCATAATAGAGCTCGGAATAAGCCAGATCGCTCAGGATCCACAGCCCCTGGTCCTTCGCGAACGCCACCAGCCGCTCGTAGAACGCCAGGTCCACCGTCTCCGCGGTCGGGTTCGACGGGTAATTGACCACCAGCACCGACGGGCGCGGGATGGTGAACTCCATCGCGCGCTTCAGGCTCTCGAAATAGGCTTCGTCCGGCGTCGTCGGCACCGCGCGGATCGTCGCGCCCGCGATGATGAAGCCGAAGGTGTGGATCGGATAGGACGGATTGGGCGCCAGGATCACGTCGCCCGGCGCGGTGATCGCAGTGGCGAGGCTCGCCAGCCCCTCCTTCGATCCCATCGTCACCACCACCTCGGTCTCGGGATCGAGGTCGACGCCGAATCGGCGGCCATAATAATTGGCCTGTGCGCGGCGCAGGCCGGGAATGCCCTTGGACTGCGAATAACCGTGCGCGTCGGGCTTGCTCGTCACCTCGATCAGCTTGTCCAGCACATGCTGCGGCGGCGGCAGGTCGGGATTGCCCATGCCCAGATCGATGATGTCCTCGCCGCGCGCGCGCGCCGCGGCCCGCATCGCGTTGACTTCGGCGATGACATAGGGCGGCAGCCGGCGGATGCGGTAGAACTCTTCGGACATGGTATCCTCTTTGTCGGGAACTCACCCCCCATAGCCGCTTTCCTCTCCCGACGCGACCGGACATGACGGCGCAACATCATTGCGGTATCACGCACGCCAGCAACCAGAGGATGCCATGGCCGAGACCAACGACGCGCACGCCCCCCGGCCCGCCGATGCAGCCCCCGCGTCCCCCATGCCGACGCTGGAGGAACTGCAGCACTGGACCTGGGTGATGGGTCGTGCGCAGCAGATGATGATGGAACAGGGCCTCGCCGCGATGAAGCAGCCGGCCGAGGGCATGGGCGGGATGCCGGTCGTCCCCGGCTTCAACGACCCCGCCACTATCGGGCGGGCGCGTGATTTCTGGTCGGAAAGCATGGACTTGTGGCGCCGTTTCCTGGACCCCTCGGCGACACCTGCCGCGCCTGCGCCCACGCCCGACAAGCGGTTCAAGGCGCCGGGATGGCAGACCCCGATGTTCGACATGATCCGGCAAAGCTATGCGCTGGTCGGCGACCACATGCTGCGCGGCGTGGATGCGCTGGAGGGGGTCGAGCCGCGCCAGAAGGAACAGCTCCGCTTCGCCACCCGCGCCTTCGTCGACGCGATGAGCCCGACCAACTTTCCCGCCACCAATCCGGAAGTGATCGAGAAGACGATCGAGACCAAGGGCGAGAACCTGCTGAAAGGCTTGCAGAACATGCTTGCCGATATTGGCCGTGGGCAGTTGACCCATACCCGCTCGGACGCGTTCCAGATCGGGCGCGACATCGCCGCCACGCCGGGCCAGGTCGTGTTGCGCACGCCGCTTTACGAACTCATCCAGTATCAGCCGACGACGGACACCGTCGCGACCACGCCGATCGTCATCTTCCCACCCTGGATCAACCGCTTCTACATTCTCGACCTGTCGCCGGAAAAAAGCCTGATCCGCTGGGCGCTGGATCAGGGCTTTACCGTCTTCATGGTGTCGTGGAAGTCTGCGGACGCAACGATGGCGGACGTGGCGTGGGACGATTACGTCGCCGCGCAGGTGGAGGCGATCGACACGATTCGCGATCTGCTGGACGTGCCGGCGGTCCACAGCGTCGGCTATTGCGTCGCGGGCACCACGCTGGCCGCGACGCTGGCCTGGCTGGCCGCGCGGAGCGAATCGGACAAGGTCGCCAGCGCTACCTTCTTCACCGCCCAGGTCGATTTCTCGCAGGCCGGCGATCTCCTCCACTTCGTCGATGACGAGCAACTGGCGCTGATCGGCACACTCTCGCCCGACGGTTTCCTGGACGGCCGCTATCTCGCCGCGACCTTCAACCTGTTGCGCGGGCGCGACCTGATCTGGAACTACGTCACCAACAACTATCTGCTGGGCAAGGATTATGTGCCATTCGACCTGCTCCATTGGAACGGCGACGTCACCAATCTGCCCGCCAAATGGCATCTCAGCTACCTGACCGATCTGTACCGCGACAATCTGCTGGTCCAGCCCGGCGCGCTGTCGATCGCGGGCGTGCCCCTCGATCTGCGTCGTGTCGCCACCCCCTCCTATGTGCAGGCGGGTCGCGAGGATCATATCGCCCCGCCGGAAAGCGTGTGGAAGCTGACCGAGCTGTTCCAGGGGCCGCTCCGCTTCGTCCTTGCCGGCTCCGGCCATATAGCGGGCGTGGTCAATCCGCCGGCGGCGGGGAAATACCAGTATTGGACCAACGATGCCCCCGCCGAGTCGCTGGACGCCTTTGTGCGGTCCGCAACCGAGACCAAGGGGAGCTGGTGGCCGGACTGGGCGGGGTGGCTGCGCCAGCAGGACGACACCACCATCCCGGCACAGGGCGCTCGGATCCCGGGCCAAGGCAGATTGCCCGCCCTCGAACCCGCACCGGGCAGCTACGTTCGCACCCGCTAATCCATGTTGCACTGCACAATAAGCCTTGATTCAAGTCAAAATCATGCTATTGTGCATCGCAGCGAAATTAGGGGAGTGTTATGTCTATTGACAAGACGAATACGCCCGCGGCTGCCAAGCAGTCCGGCACGAGCCGCAAACCGCGGCGTGACGCGAAGTCCAAGGCCGCAGCGCCGCTGCCCGGTTTGCCGGCGATCCAGGACGCCGTCCCACCCCCTCCCGCCGCGGTGATAAAGGCCGTGGCGGCGGATGCGATCGCCCCGGTGCCTGCCGCCAAGCCGCTTCCCGTCGGAAAGCCGGTCGAGGCGCCCGTGCCTGCTGCTACGGCCCCCGCACCGACGCCCCCGCTTCCCAAGCCGGTCGCACCCGAGCCGGAAGCCTGTCTCTTATACACATCTCCGAGCCCACGAGACGTAGAGGAATCTCGT
>NZ_CAMLAC010000036.1 GCF_946477935.1 uncultured Sphingomonas sp.
CGACCGGCTGACAGGGCTCGGCGACCAGCCGCCCGAAGAACAGCACCGCCACCTCATGCGCGGCCAGCCCCATGCGTCGCCGCCACGCATGGTCGCGCCCGTGCGGGCCGAACTGCTGCGGATCGACGCCGCGGCTCCAGATGCGCATCGGGCTGGTGACGCCGCCGGCGCGCATCTCGTCGGCGATGCCGGCATTGGGGACCAGCACCATGTCGCAGCGATTGTAGAAACCGCGCAGCCACGCCTCCGCCGGGCGGCGCAGCAGCCCCAGGCCGTAATATTCGAAATAGGTCTCGAACCGCGTATGCATGCTCGCCACCACCGGCACGCCCATGCGCCGCGCCAGTCGGATCGCCCCGGTGTTCAGGCCGTCAGGCGCCGACACATGGACGATATCGGGGGCAAAGGCGCGAACGTCCGCCGCCGTCGCACGGGGCAGGCGCAGCGCGAGACGATATTCGGGCCGCCCCGGGATCGCCAGCGAGGCGACCGGCACCAGATCACCTGCCGGGGGAAAGGCCGGCTCGGCAATGGCGGGGGAATAGACGCGGGCGCCGTGGCCCCGGGACAGGGCATGGCCGATCAGGCGGTTGAGCGCCCGGTTCGCCCCGTCGCGTACGCAATTATAGTTGCCGGAAAACAGCGCCACGCGCAGCGCGGCATCGCCGACCGGCCGGACGGTGGGGCATAGCGCACGTGGCAACAGCCGGGTCGGGGAGGGCGCCAGCCGCGCCAGCGCCGCTGCCTTTGGCATGGAAAGCAGAACACTCGTCACGGGCCGCGCCCTAGACGTGCCACATGGAGGTTTGATGGAGAAACGGTGCGGAGTCGGCCTCCGTCAGCCGATAGCGCCGGACAGGTGCGCAATCCCGGCGGTCAGGATGGGGCGTTCGCAAGCATAGCCGTCAAGGGACGTAGCCACCGCACCCTATGACGACAGGCGATAGCCCAGTCCGCGAACCGGCTCGATCAGTGCGGGCAAACCGGCCGCGGCCAGCTTGGTACGCAGCTTCGAGACATGCGAGTCGATCACCCGGTCCAGCGCCTCGCTGTCCGGCGACACCGCCTCCAGCAGTTCGCCACGGGTAAATGCCCGGCGTGGCTGGCGTGCCATATGCGCCAGCAGCGCGAATTCGGTGGGGGTCAGCGGCAGTGCGGTGGCCGCGCCGTCCGCAGGGCGACGCTCCACCAGTCGAGCCTCCAGATCGATCGCCAGGTCGCCAACCATCAGCGTGCGAGCCGCGCTGCTCCCGCGCGCCCGGCGCAGCACCGCGCGCACCCGCTCGATCACCTCGGAGGGATTGAAGGGCTTCACCACATAATCATCGGCGCCGATGCGAAAGCTCATCAGCTTGGTTACATCGTCATCGACCGCGGTCAGCATGATGATCGGCGTATCGTCGCGCCGCCGCACCGCAGTCAGCACGTCGATGCCGTCGCCACCCGGCAGGCCGATGTCCAGCATGATGAGGTCTGGCCGCCACCGCGCGTGCATCTGCACCGCATCACCGACGCTCGATGCCCAATGTACCAAAAACCCTGCGCGTTCGGCATAGGCGGTCAGCAGGTCCGCAATGTCCCGGTCGTCCTCAACGATCATCACGCGTTCGGGCATGGCCGCCTTGTGCAAAGACGGTGTACCGAAGTCCAACGCAAACCTTCCGGATAGGACGAAGCTGAGCACCACCAAAGCTCGATAATAGTTGTTATGTTAAGCGCGTACCTTCACGCTTCGGTACACTCGCAGTGATCAGCGGCTGGCGCGACGATAGCGCACGATGCAGGTGTCAAACGCCGCAACGTTCGCCCCTTCGCCCGGCATGCCCGACGCGCATGTGCGTTCGCCAAACACCGGCGATTGGCCCGGCCAGCCCTTGGGCGCAGCGACATGGGCGTCCGCGCTGATATTGGCCAGCACCAGCGCGCCCGATCCATCGGCATTCTCGCGCGCGAAGGCAAAGATCGTGGGATCGCCGCTGTCCAGCGGCACATAGGCGCCGTCGCGAAACGCCGGATCACGCTTGCGGAGCGCGATCAGCGTCCGATACCAGTTGAGCAGCGAGGTACGGTTGCGGTCCTGCGCAGCGACGCTGGTGCGACGATCAACCGGCAACCAGGGCGTACCGGTGGTGAAACCAGCCTGTGCGGTGTCGTTCCACTGCATCGGGGTGCGCGCCCGGTCACGCGCATCCGCGCGCGGACGGTTCGGCCCGAGCGGCACCACGTCGAGCCGCGCCTTGTCCATGTCGCCCATCCCGATCTCCTCGCCATAATATAGCAGCGCGGTGCCGGGATTGAGCAGGGTCAGCGCAGCCGTCATCTTTGCGATCAGGTCGTTGTGCGTGCCATCGCCGAACTCGCTATACTGGCGGGACTGATCATGGTTGCTGAAGAATTCGACCGGGGTCAGCCCGTCCAGTTTCGTTGCCGCCTCGTCATAGCGGCGCTTGAGCTCTGCGGCGTCCAGCTTCGTGATGTTGCCGACCAGGAAGTTCATCGGCAGGTGGATCTCGTCCTTGTTCCGGCCATACACCGCGCGCAACTGTTCGATCGTCTGCGTCGAGGATTCGCCCAGCAGCACCGGATCGCCAGGATAGCCGTCCACCACCTTGCGCATCTCACGCAGCACCTGGTTGGTAGCGGGAAGCTGCGCGTTGTAGGGCTTCAGCCATACCGGCGCCCCCCCTTCCGGATTCGGGTCCTGCGGCCAGGCCGGATCTTCGAACAGGTACGGCGTAGCATCCAGCCGGAAACCGGCGGCACCGTGATCCAGCCAGAAGCGCACGACGTCGAACATCGCCTTGCGCAAGCCGGGGTTGGCCCAGTTCAGATCGGGCTGCTCAGGCAGAAAGATGTGGTAATACCATTGCTTGCGCGTTGGATCCCATGTCCAGGCCGGACCGCCAAAGATCGACTTCCAGTTGGTCGGCGGCGTGTCCGGCGTGCCGTCGCGCCATACATACCAGTCCGCCTTCGGGTTCGTGCGCGAACTGCGCGACTCCTTGAACCACGCATTCTCCGCCGAACTGTGGTTGACCACCAGATCGACCATCACACGGATGCCACGTCGTTTTGCCTGCGCGACCAGATCGTCCCAATCGGCCATCGTGCCATATTGGGGATCGATCGCGGTATAATCCGACACATCGTAACCGAAATCGGCATTGGGCGACTTGAAGAACGGCGTCACCCAGATCGCGTCCACGCCCAGCGAGCGCAGATAATCAAGGCGTGAGGTGATACCGCGCAGATCGCCAACCCCGTCACCATTGCTGTCCTGGAAACTGCGGGGATAGATTTCATAGATGACCGCATGCTGCCACCATGGCTTGGCCGTGGCAGTGGACGCCGGCGTTTGCGCCGATGCCGCGCCAGGCAACATCGAAGCAGCCGCTGCGAGCACGGCACAAATCGTCATCCTGCGCATCGAACTTTCCTCTCCTGATGCGCATAGCGTATCTCTTGCAATCGATTGCCGCAATCAGGATTATGGATGATCATCCCGCTGCGGATTTGCCTGCAACGGCAAGGCGTTGCTAAAAATCCACCGTTGACGAAGACTTTCCTTCACGATTTGCAATCGATTGTAGATTGATGTAGCTTATCGGCGCGAGATCGGCAGGGCCGGCCGCCACGCACAATGATGCCAAGGAGGGGATGAGGGGATGAACAGCAAACGCAATCTGGCCTATACCACGGCAGTCATCGCACTGCTCGCCGCGACGCCGACGCTGGCGCAGACGACCGTTGTTCCCGATCCCCAACCCACGTCGCCGACGGCACCCGATGATCCTCAGGCGCCTGCCACCGGGGAAGATCCCGCCGCAAACCAGGAAATCGTCGTCACCGGCCTGCGCGCCAGCCTGGAGCGTGCGCAGGCGCTGAAGAAGAACAGCAGTTCGGTCGTCGAAGCGGTATCGGCCGAAGACATCGGCAAGCTGCCGCAATCCAGCGTCGCCGACTCACTCGGCCGCCTCGCAGGTCTTGCGGGCGAGCGTCGCTCCGGCCGCATCAGCGGCATCTCGGTACGCGGTTTCCGCGAAGATTTCGTCGGGACGACGCTGAACGGGCGCGAGTTGATCGGTATCGGCGACAATCGGGGCGTCGAATATGACCTGTATCCGGCCGAGATCGTCGGCGCGGCGGTGGTCTACAAGACGCCTGACGCGGGGCTGACCGCGATGGGCGTCGGCGGCACGGTCGACATCCGAACCGTACGCCCGTTGGAGCGCAAGCCGGCGCTGATCGCCAATGGCAGCTTCGAGCAGAACGGCCAGCCGTCGCGCAATCCCGATTTCAGCAACAACGGCTATCGCTTTGCTCTGTCGTTCAGCGACAAATTTTTTGACGATACGATCGGTGTCGCACTGACCGCGGCGACCACCTCGTCCCCGGTACAGAACGAGTTTTCCAGCGTATGGGGCTATGATACCGGCGCGATCACGTCAGGGCCGAATGCGGGCAAGCAGGTGGTGGCGGGTTACGAGGCGGCGGCGCGTTCGCGTGTGCTGAAGCGCAACACACTGGCCGGCGTGCTGCAATGGCGGCCAGACGACAGGTTCACCGCGACGGTCGATGCGCTCTACATCGACTTCTCCGACACGGGCATCTCGCGCGGCTTCATCGAGCAGTTGCCCGTCGCCTCGAACGGCAGCGGGGTGCTCAGCGCCGACGGCGACCTCGTCACCTCGGCACGCACCACCGGCTACAATTCGGTGCTGCGCAGCGATCCGCTCGACAAGCAGGGCGACCTGTTCGTGGTCGGTGGAAATTTCGAATATGCCGCCAGTTCGAACCTGGACCTCAAACTTGATCTGTCGCGCTCCACCAGCAGCAAGAACGATACCCGCGGCGAGAGCTATTCGGGCCTTGGCCGCGCCGGTTTGCGGACCCAGGGGCCGAACACCATTCGCGAGTGGACCTATACCGATCGCGGGCTGATGTTCGCGAACAACAGCCAGACGTTCGATGATTATGCCACGGTCAAGCTGGCCGGCCCGCAATCCTGGGGCGGCAGCCTGGCACCGATCACGGAGCTGGATACGCCCGCCGCACGCGCCGCCGGGATCGGCTTCGCACAGGCGCAGGACGGCTTCGTCAACTCGGCCTTGTTCGACGAATATCTGAACTCGGCGCGCCTTGAGGCCAATTACCGCTTCGACGATAGCGCACTGAAGTCGATCAGCGTCGCGCTGCGCTATGCCGATCACAAGAAGTCCAAGACCAATCAGGGCTTCTTCCTGACCGCCGAGACCTATCCGTCGGACGGCCCGATCCCGGAGGATGCGCGCCGCGGCGTAGCCGATCTGGGCTGGGCCGGATTGGGCAATGTGGTCGCCTATGATGCCCTTGGCCTGATCAACAGCGATTTCTATCGCCGCTGGGACGCCGGCTCGCTGGAACCCGACCGTCTGGGCGATACCTATTCGATCCGTGAAAAGGTGTGGCAGCCATCGATCAAGGCCGATTTCGAGATTGAGACGGATGCGGTGCGCATGTTCGGCAATGTCGGCGTGCAGGGCGTTTTCACCGACCAGCGCGGAACCGGCTTCACCTCGCTCGTCGGCTCCAACCTGCGGGTGCAGGCCACGCCGATCTCGGACGGCGCGAAGTACACGCGCATCCTGCCCAGCATGAACCTGAACTTCGACCTGGGCGACGGCCATACGGTGCGCTTCGCAGCGGCCAAGGTCATCAGCCGCCCCCGCATCGACTTCCTCAATCCCGGCTCGTCGGTGAAGTTCAGGAACAACGTGGCGGAGGTCACTAGCACCGATCCAGCGCGCGGACCGTGGCTGTCGACGGGCGGCAACGCGCGGCTGCGGCCCTATGAGGCCAACCAGCTCGACCTGAGTTACGAATATTACTTCGCCAGCGACGGCTTCGTGTCTGCGTCAGGCTTCTACAAGAAGCTGGTCAACTGGAACGTCCAGAATACCACGATCCGCGATTATACGGAATTCTACATCCCCGGTTATCACCGCGCGGTCAGCAGCGATGGACAGACGATATATACCCCCGCAACCTTCCTGGGCGTGGATACCACCTATACGGGCGGCCTTCGCGGCGACGTGAAGGGCATCGAGCTGCAAGGATCGTTCCCGCTGCGCATCCTGACGAGCGCGCTCGACGGGTTCGGGGTTACCGGTGCGGCGGCGCTGACCGATGGCGGGCTCGACAACGGCAACGACATTCCGGGCCTGTCTGCCCGGGTGTTCCAGGGAACGGCCTATTTCGAGAAATACGGCTTCTCCGCGCGCGTGTCCGCCAACAGCCGGTCGGGCTGGCAGTCGGAGGACCGCGGCGGCAGCAACACCATCGCCCCGCTCAACCGCAGCGGCCAGACGCTGATCGATGCGCAGATCGGCTATGACTTCGCGGGGAGCGGTATCCGGTATCTGGAGGGATTGCGCGTCTCGCTGCAGGCAATGAACCTGACCAACGAACGCGATACCTACTCGGACTCGACGACCGGGCTGTTCCTGCGCAACGAGCAGTTCGGGCGCAATTTCCTGCTCAACCTGACCTACGCGATCTTCTAGGCTACACGATCGTCACTGCGGGCGCGGCCCGCGGTGACGACGTTTCGGGGGCGAGGGGAACAGCGGCGTGCCAACAGCGATCAAACGGGTCGTCATCGTCGGAGGCGGCACCGCCGGATGGATGACCGCCGCGCTGCTCGCCCGGGTACTGGGCCGTCAGGTCGCCATCACGCTGGTCGAATCGGACGACATCGGCATCATCGGCGTCGGCGAGGCGACGATTCCCCCGATCCAGAACGTCAACGCCGTGCTGGGCATCGACGAAGCCGAGTTCCTGCGCGAGACGAAGGCCACCATCAAACTGGCGATCCGCTTCGACGATTGGGGCGCGATCGGCGAGTCCTACTATCACACCTTCGGCGCGGCGGGACGAAACCTGCCGTTCTGCTCCTTCCATCATTTCTGGACGCGCGCGCGCCGCGCCGGGATGGACGTGGATTATTGGGACTTCGACCTCAATCGGCTGTGCGCGGTGGAGGGCAAGTTCGCCAAGATCCAGAGCGGCGATCCGACCTGGAATTTGCCCTATGCCTATCATTTCGACTCATCGCTCTATGGCCGCTATCTGCGCGGCTACAGCGAGCGGCTGGGCGTCGCGCGTGTCGAGGGGCTGGTCCAGCATGTCCGCCGGGATGCGCAGAGCGGCGCCGTCACCGCGCTGTCCCTGCGTGGCGGGACCGAGATCGCGGGCGACCTGTTTATCGACTGTTCCGGCGCGCGCGGGCTTCTGATTCAGCAGCAACTGAACGTCGGCTATGAGGATTGGGGGCATTGGCTGCCGTGCGACCGGGCAATGGCGGTGCCCTCGACACGCTTCGCACAGACCGCGCCCTATACGCGGGCAATCGCGCAGGGCTGCGGCTGGCAGTGGCGCATCCCCCTGCAGCACCGCAACGGCAATGGGCTGGTGTATAGCAGCCGGCATTGCAGCGACGAGCAGGCGGCTGACATTCTGCTGAACAATCTGGACGGCAAGGCGCTCGGCGAACCGCGTGTCATTCCGTTCCGCACCGGGCGTGCGCGGCGGCAATGGGATCGCAACGTGGTGGCGATCGGGCTGTCGAGTGGTTTCCTGGAGCCGCTGGAATCGACCAGCATCTATCTGATCCAGGCCGCGATCGTCCGGCTGCTCCACCTCTTCCCGCATGCCGGCATCGACGACCGGGTGGTGCAGGAATATAACCGCCAGTCGCAGATCGAGTATGAGACGATCCGCGACTTCATCATCCTCCATTATCACGCGACGCGGCGCGACGATGCGGCATTCTGGCGCGACCTGCGCGCCATGCCGATTCCGGAACGCCTGGCCGCCAAGATCGCGCTGTTCCGCAGCAGCGGCGTACTGACGCAGGATCCGCTCGACATCTTCATGGAGCCGTCCTGGGTACAGGTGTTGATGGGACAGGGTGTGCTGCCCGCCGACTATCACCCTCTGGCCGACGGACCGGATGACGCGGAACTGGCGGGCCAACTTCGGCAAATCGCGGCGCTGAAGCGCGAGCCGCTGGCCAACATGCCGCTTCACGACAGCTTCCTGCGTGCGTTCGGCGGCGCGGCGGCGTGAGGATCGCGATCCTGGGCGGGGGCAGCGCGGGGTGGATCACCGCCAACCTGCTGGCCCACGCCTGGCCGGATGCCGCGATCACGCTGGTTGAATCACCCGACATCGCCACGATCGGCGTCGGCGAAGGGTCCACGCCGACACTCAGGCGCTTTTTCGAGATGATCGGTGTGGCGGAGCGCGACTGGATGCCGCGCTGCCAGGCGACCTACAAGGCGGGCATCCGCTTTGTCGGCTGGAGTCCGGCTGCGCCATGGACGGATTACAGCCATCCGTTCACCACGCAGATCGACGTGCATACCGAAGGCGCGTTCGTGCTCAACTGCCGTAACCGCCGGCTGGGGCACGATGTGCCGGTGCAACCCGACGATTTCCTGCTGAACGGCGTGCTGGCGGCGCAGGGCCGCGCGCCGATCGCTCCTGCCCATTTCCCGTTCCGTATGGAATATGGCTATCATTTCGATGCCGGGCTGCTCGGCGCATTCCTCCGCGATCTGGCGGTGACGCGCGGCGTCGCACATCGGCAGGCGCGCGTGGTTTCGGCGACGCGTGCCGCCGATGGCGATCTCGCCGCGCTGGTCACGGATGGTGGCGCGATGATCGCGGCCGATCTGTTCGTCGATTGCAGCGGCTTTGCCGGACTGCTGATGGAAAAGACGCTGGGCGTGCCCTGGCGCAGTTTCGCGGCAAACCTGTTCAACGATGCCGCGGTGGTGCTGCCCACCGCCATGGATCGCGCACCCCCGGTCGAAACAGTATCCACCGCGTTGACCAATGGCTGGTGCTGGACGATCCCGCTGCGGCACCGCTTCGGCAACGGCTATGTCTACGCCCGCGACTTCCTGTCGGCGGACGCGGCAGAGTCAGAATTGCGCGCCTTTCTGAACGTCGGCGACGCCGGGGAGGCACGACATCTGACCTTCCGCGTCGGGCAACTCGCACGCCATTGGGAGCGCAACTGCATCGCGGTCGGGTTGGCGCAGGGCTTTATCGAGCCACTGGAGGCGACGGCGCTGCATCTGGTGCTGAACACCGTCGAGCAGTTCGTCGGGCATTTTACCCGCGGCGACAACACCGCACAGCATCGCGACGCGTTCAATGCGACCATCACGGCGCGGATTGAGGGCGTGCGCGACTATATCGTCGCGCATTACAAGCTGAACACGCGCACCGACAGCGACTATTGGCGCGCAAACGCTGCCAACATGGCGCTCTCCGATCCGTTACGGCATTTGTTGGACGTGTGGTTCCGGCGCGGCGATCTGGGCGAAGAATTGCAGCGACAGGGACAATTGTCGCATTTCGGCAGTCTGTCGTGGCATTGCCTGCTGGCAGGCTACGGCGCCCTGCCCCCCGTCAGTGAACCGGCGCGGGGCGACGTCGACTTCCACGCCAGGCATGGGCTGGCGGCGTTCCTGGAGGGATGCAGCCGCAATTTTCCGCTGCAAGACGACTATCTGAAGGGGTGTAACGGATAACCCCGACATCATGGTCACGGTGCAAGCACTCTGCACGACGGAGCGTTGCTACCCCGGCTATTATCGCCGGGATATCCGCCGGCCGATCGCCAGCGCAGTGCCCAGCCCTGCCGCGCTCATGATCAACAGGCTCCGGGGCAGCTTCTGTATCTGCAGGATCAGGCTGGAATGACGTGCATGAACATGTTGGCTGCCGCGCCGCGCGCCCTTACGCGGTTCGTAGAGATTGTCGCGGCGTTCGGGATCGCCAGGGTCGTTCGGCTTCTGTTGCGCGGGCGTGCCCACCACCTCCATGATGGCATCGGCAACACGCGGGGCAAGCTGGGGCAGCAGCGATGACAACAGCCCGCCGCCACCGGCATACAGGGTGCGCTGCGGGCGGACGCAGGCATGCAGCACGGCGTCGGCGACCACGTCGGGCGTATAGAGCGGCGGGGGCAGTCGTGGCGGCTGGTCCATGAAGTTGCGGGCATGTTCGGGAAACGGGGTATCGATCGCGCCGGGCTTGACCAGCGTTACCGAAATGCCGGCGCCGGCGGCTTCCAGTTCCATGCGCAGCGTGTCGGTCAGCGCCTGCACGGCGTGCTTGGTCGCGCAATAAGGCCCTTGTTGCAGGATCGCGCGGTCGCCAAGGATCGAGCCGACATTGATGATCGCGCCACCCTGTTCGCGCAGATAGCGTGCCGCGACCAGCGATCCGTGCAGCACACCGAAGTAATTCACGTCGAACACACGGCGGTGATCGTCCAGCGGCACCTGTTCCAGCGTGCCATAGGTGCCCGTGCCGGCATTGTTCACCCATGAGTCGATCCGCCCGAACGTGGCGACCGCGACTTCCGCGACGCGCTCGACCGCCGCTGCATCGGCAACGTCGGCGACGCAGATCGCGATCCGCCCGCCCTTCCCCGCCAGCCTTGCGCGCAGCGCCTCCAGCGCCGGCTCGCCACGCGCGACCGCAACCACCGCCGCGCCCTGCTCCACCGCCCGCTCGACAATGGCCAGGCCATTGCCGCTGCTCGCACCAGTCACCACGATCACCTGCTCGGCAAGCGGCTTCAACCTGATCGACATGGCACGGTCCTCTTGCTTCAGGCGCGGATGACGCACGGCGTGAGGTGATCGTTCCCATGGCATTGCGGAACGATCCTGCAAGTTATCGCTTTCACTGGAACCCTTGAATGACGGCATTCGGCCAATCCATTATAGTTCTTATATGGTGTCGATGTCGTTTTACTTCGTCAGATAGATGCATAATGCTGGGTATCGATGGATAATCGAGACGAAAAGGGGTATTAAACCTGTCATTAACCGCATGAATAAGAAAGTCCCGGCAGCCAAACGGGGTTTAATCATGTTCACGCTTCATCCCATCCTGCACAGATCGGCAGCAGCGATCCTCAGCGTCGCCGCTTTGCTTGCCGCACAGCCCGCAATGGCCGGCGACTCCAACGGCACCATCGGCATATCCCTGAACGTTTCCGGGGCTTGCGCGGTGAATGGTGGCACGGTGACCGCTGGCACATTGGGCGAGCTGGGGACGATCACCTTTGCGCCGCAGCCGGGTATCTTCGGCGATGTCGATGCCACCGTCGTCTCCACCCGCACCGGCGGGGGCGCGATCACCATCCTGTGTTCGCCCGGCCTCGCGCCCGCCATGGAGATCGGCGCTGGCGCCCATGCGGACAGCAATGTGCGGCGCATGGCCTTTGGCCAGACCATGGTGCCGTATCGCCTCTACAGCGACGCCAACCACAGCAACGAAATCATGATCGGCCAGCCGGTTACGCTCGGCACCGCCACCACCGACGCCATTTCGCTGCCGATCTTCGCGCGGGTGAACAGTGGCGGCAAGGTACTGGCGGCGGGATCCTATACCGATACCGTGCAGGTGACGCTGACTTGGTGATCCGGCGCGGCGCGGCCTGGATGCTGATCGCCGGCGTGGCGCTGTTGCCTGGCACGGCGAAGGCGGAAACCGCCCGCAGCTTCAAGGTTTCCGCCACCATTGCCAGCGGCTGCGCGGTCACCGTCGATGGCACGGGAGCCTGGGGCAGCATCGATCTGGGCACCGCCAATGGCGCCACGGGTGGCACGCTGGAGGCGGGGGTGACGAACGGCCTGCAACTGGCCTGCACCCCCGGCACCGTCGCCACGGTCAGCGCGGATGCCGGCGAACATGCGCGCGCCGGGGTGCCGCAACTGGCCCATGCCGCCGACGCCGCCAGCCTGATCCCCTATCACCTTTTCGTGAACGGGGGGACGCTGCCGTGGGAGGGACAGTCGATCGCGCTGACTTTTCCGGCCGGCACCGCACGCCTCAGCCTGCCGGTCCGCGCCCGTGCCACTGTGCCCCGCCCCGTCCGCGCCGGCCGCTACGCCGATGTCGTGCGGATAACGGTTCACTGGTAACTCACTGATTCAAGAGCAACTCACCATGACGCTGCGGCTATTCCGCCTTTTCGCCTTTCTGCTGCTCGGCCTCGCGGCGCCCGCCCATGCGGCGACCGTCGTGATCTGGCCTATCGATCCGGTGATCGCCGCAGGCGCCCGCGCCACGGCGCTGTGGATCGAGAACAAGGGCAATGCGCCGGTCACGCTGCAGGTCCGCACCCTGCGCTGGACGCAGGAGGGTGGCGAGGACCGGCATGTCGATCAGGACAGGATCGTCGCCAGCCCGCCCATCGCGACCGTCGCGCCGGGTCAGCGTCAGCTCGTGCGCATCCTGCGCCGCGACGTGGCCGACACGGGCAGCGGCGAACAAAGCTATCGCCTGCTGATCGATGAACTGCCCCCGGCGATCGATGCGAAGGGCGCCGATACCGCGCCGCGCGCGCAACTGGCGGTGCAGATGCGCTATTCGATCCCGCTGTTCGTCCATGCCGGCGCCAGTGCCACCGCGCAGCCGGTGCTCGCCGCGCGTATCACGCTCGCCGAAGGGCGCCGCTATCTCGTCGTCACCAACAGCGGTGCGCGCCATGCCCGGCTGGTCGATCTGCGCGGCGGGCGCACGCCCGTGTTGCAAGGGTTGATCGGCTATGTCCTGCCCGGGCGGAGGATGCGCTGGCCCCTGCCCGATGCCGCGGCCGATCTGGGCAAGCTGACCGTCAACGTCAACGGCACCGATACGGTGCTGCCGATCACTGCCTGACGGCGATGGTGGGGCGGATCTGCGATCATGCGCTGGGCGCTTCTTCTGCTCCTTCTCGGGGCCATGATGCTGGCGATGCCCGCGCACGCCGCTGATCCGCGCCAGCAATTGTTCGTGGAACTGGTGGTCAACGGCCGCTCGACCGGCGACGTGATCGAACTGACGCTGACGGGCGAGGCGTTGATCGTGTCGACCGAGGCGCTGCGCCGCAACGGCGTGCCGCTGGAGGCAGGCGACACGGGCGAGATCGATATCGCCCGGCGCCCCGACCTGGGTGCGCGCTACGATGCCGCACTTCAGCAACTGCACCTGACCATCGCACCCGATCGCCTGCCCGTCGCGCGCATCGCCGCCACCGTGGCGCAGCGCACGGCGAGCGTCGCGGACTGGGGTGCGATGCTCAACTACGAACTCTACGGCCAGACCGCGGCCGGGCGGAGCAGCGCGGCGCTGTGGACGGAACAGCGGCTGTTCGGCCCCGCCGGCACCCTGTCCAATACCGGTACGCTGCGCAGCGGTGCCGGCTATCTGCGCTACGATACCAGCATCCGCCGCATCGACGAGGCGCGCGCGCTCGGCTGGGCGGCGGGCGACCTGATCACACGCGCGCTGCCCTGGACGACGGCGGTCCGCATGGGCGGGATACAGGTGGCGCGCGATTTCGGCGTTCGTCCCGACCTCGTCACCATGCCGCTGCCACGTTTCGCCGGACAGGCGGCGGTGCCATCGGCGGTGGACCTGTTCGTCGACGGGTATCGGCGGCAAAGCGCCACCGTCGAGCCCGGCCGTTTCCTGCTCGACAACATTCCGGTCGTGAACGGCGCGGGCGAGGCGACGATCGTCACCACCGACGCGGTCGGCCGCCAGATCGCGACCACCATCCCCTTCTACGTCTCGGCCAGCCTGTTGCGGCCGGGATTGAGCGATGGCGGCGCCGAGATCGGTTTCGTCCGCCGGGGCTACGGCCTGCGCTCCTTCGGCTATGGCCCGCTCGCGGCCAGCGGCACCTGGCGCCGCGGTACCACCGAGCGCCTGACGCTGGAGGCGCATGGCGAGGTGGGCGGCGGCGTCGCGCTCGGCGGGATCGGCGCGGTCGTGGCACCGTGGCGGATCGGCACGTTGTCGCTGTCGGCCGCACGGTCGAACGGGGCGATGCGCTATGCGGTCGGCTACAGCTATGCCGCGCGCGGGTTCAGCATCGCCGCGCTGCACGAGGAACGCGGCCGGCGCTTCCGCGATCTGGGCGATTTCGACCTTCGCAGCATCGCTCGCAACCGGCGCGCCGATCGCGTCATCGCCAGCGTCACGCTCGGCCGGCATGGCAGCCTGGGTGCCGCCTATCTGGACGGTCGCGCGCTGGACGGTGCGCGGGCGCGTATCGCCAGCCTGTCCTACAGCCGGCCGCTGTTCGGCCACGCCAGCCTGTTCGTCAGCGCCGACCGCGATATCGCCACCGGGCGGACCAGCGCGCAACTGCGCCTGTTCGTCCCCTTCGGCCGCAACTCCGCCAATGTCGGGATCAGCCGAACGGGTGGCCGCAATCTCTACCAGATGGGCTATGCCCGCGCGATGCCGGCGAGCGGTGGATTGGGCGTCGATGCCAATATCGCCACCGATGCCTCTGGCACCGCCTACGGCCAGGCGACCGCGACCTGGCGTGCCCGGCCCGTCACCGTTCAGGCGGGCGGCGCGGTGGTGGGCAGCGCGCGCTCGGCCTGGGGCAGCGTGTCGGGCGCGCTGGTCGCGATGGATCACGGCGTCTTCGCCGCCAATCAGGTCAGCGACGCCTTCGCCGTGGTCGCCACCGGCACGCGGGGGGTGGCGGTGGCGTATGAGAACCAGACGATCGGCGTCACCGATGGTCGCGGCTATCTGTTCGTGCCCAACATCATATCATGGTTGCCCAGCCGTTTCTCGATCGATCCGCTGGCCTTGTCGGTCGATCATGTCGCACCGCAGGTGGAAACGCGCCTGGCCGTGCGCCGGGCCAGCGGCGCGGTCGTCCGCCTGCCCGTCCGGCGATCGCGCAACGTCACGCTGAAACTGGTCGACCCCGCCGGCCGCGCGCTGGCGCCCGGCGGTCGCGTGACCCGCGCCGGCATGCCCGATGCCGTGACCGGGTGGGACGGTGTGGTCTATCTGGAGGATGTCGGTGCCCGCATCACCCTCGACGTGCTGCGCCGCGACGGCATACGCTGCCGCGCGAACGCCGATCTGCCGGCTGGCACGGTGGCGATGCCGGATCTGGGGGCCGTGCCATGCCGTTGAGATCGCTCGCATGGCTCACTGCCCTACTCGCCGCGCTGTTTCTCGCGGCACCGGCCCATGCCGGGTGCACGCCTAGTTCGGGGCTGCTCACCTTCACGCCGGCCTCGTCCTATGACGTGCGCGCCACCGCGGTCCCCACCGTCTCGGGTTCGGCCGGGCTGGCCTGTACCGGCGCGGCGCTGGGGCTGCTCAACCGCACCCGCGCGGTGGCGACCGTCACCAGCCTCAACGGCTTCACGCTGGTCGGGCCGACCGGCGATGCGATCCAGTACCGCGTGTCCCCCGATGCCGCACAGAAGCTGAGCTTCAACGAGACGCCGACGATCGACTATGCCAGCGATACCCTGCTGTCGCTGCTGGGACTGCTCGGCGCGACCAGCTTCACCGCGCCGCTTCATGCCCGGCCGATCGCCGCCGCCAATGTCGCGGCGGGCAATTATGACGATACGCTGACGATCAACTGGGATTACGAGGTGTGCAACGGCGTGCAACTGCTCAGCCTCGTCTGCGTCGGCTGGGAGGCGCGCAAGGTCACGGTCACCGTCGCGGTCAGGCTGGTGGTCGGCAATGACTGCCGCATCACCGCGCCCGACGTCCAGTTCGGCACCGCCGCCCTGGTCGAGCAGTTCGCGACCCAAAGCGCGGCGGTGATGACCGACTGCACCAAGGGCACCGCCTACAGGGTCGCCTTCACGGCCGGGAACACGCAAGGCTCCCGTCCGTGGCGGGCGATGACCGGCCCCGGCGGTGCCACCTTGCAATATAATCTGTACCGCCCTGACGGCGTCACCATCTGGGACGAAAGCAATCCGCAGCCCGCCGAGCGTCTCGGCACCGGCAGTCAGACCCCGGTTCAGGCCCATGGTTTCGTTGCCCGCATCAATCCCGCCCAGCCACCACGCGCACCCGGCAGCTACAGCGACGATGTCAGTGTGGTGATCTCCTTCTGACAACGCCTCCGATTAACGATGCTTACACAGCAAAGCGCCTGCAAACATCTTTGGAACCGGTTCTTATTTACCACCCCGAAGATATTGTTTTACCGCGATGATCCTCATAAAAATACTTCGCTGCTCCCTTTCTCCCGTGGCGGCGGTGGATGACAGAACAGGGTAGGAGTGGACGTGTCGGACGTGTACGTCAGTTCATGGTTGAACGCTTTCTCGGCGGAGAAGAGACGCCAGCTCGCGGTGGATCACAGCGGCGTGCTGTCGATGCGCGGCAGCAAGGAGCTTGATCGCATCGTCGATATCGTGCGCGATCATTATCAGACCGCCTATGCCGCCATCTCGATCATCGACCGGCGCGCGCAGGTGCTTCTGGCGGAGCGCGGACTGGGGATCGAGGAGACGCCGCGCAGCACCGCCTTTTGCGCGACGACGATCCAGCAGGATGGCGAGCCACTGATCGTGCCCGATGCCCGCGCCGATGCCCGCTTCGCCGATTTCGGCAGCGTGCAGGGGGATCCCTTTATCCGCTTCTATGCCGGCGTGCCGATCGCCGACGAAGCCGGACTTGCGCTGGGCGCGGTCTGCGTCGCCGACACGCAGCCGCTGACCACGGAATTCGACCGGGCGTTGCTGGTCATCATGGCGCATGAGGTGGAGCGGGCGGTATCGTCGCTGGTCCCTGCCCGGTAGCGGGGGAGGCCGGGGCGGCGTCCGCCTGATACACCCGCACATAATCGATCTCGAACCGGGCCGGGAAGATCGCGTCGTCTACCCGGCCGCCCATGTCCCCGCCGATCGCCAGGTTCAGCAGCAGATATTGCGGCGCGTCGTACGGCCACCCGGCCGCGTCCTTGCCCGCCCTGGCATAACGATGCACCCGCCGGCCATCCACCGCGAAGTCCAGCGCATCCGCCGTCCAGTGCAACTGGTAGCGGTGAAACGCCTCGCACGCGGTCGGGAGGGTGATGCTCGCCCCGTCGCCGCTGGTTCCTGCAGTCGCCCGGTTGTGCACGGTGCTGTGGACGACATGGCGATCGTTGCCGACATGCTCCATGATGTCGATCTCGCCGCCATCCGGCCACTCGCCGTGCTCGCCCAGCATCCAGATCGCCGGCCAGCTTCCCGCGCCGCATGGCAGCTTCGCCCGGATCTCGAAAAAGCCGTAACGCCAGGCCGCGCGCCCTTGCGTGATCAACCGCGCCGAGGTGTAGCGTTGCCCGCCATGATCGGGTACCTGCGCCAATGTCTCGGCACGGGCGGTGATGATCAGCCGTCCATTCGCCACCCGGGCATTCTTCAGGCGATCGGCGGCATAATATTGCAGCTCGTTATTGTACCAGCCGCTCCGGTTGGCATGGGTATCGAACTGCCACTTGGCCGGATCGGGCAGGCCCTTGCCCGCAAACTCGTCTGCCCATCGCAGCATATAGCCGGGCGGGACATCACCGGATGGCGCTTGTGCCCAAACGGCGCCGCCGATGGTCATCGCCCACGCCAACATCGCCGCCCGCATCATCGAACCCGCCACAAACCACTCCCCACGCACGGTATTTGCATCCCATGCTAGGGCAGCTTCGCCGTGCGGGCGAGCGGGAAAGCCGGCTTCACAGGCGTTCGCGCACCCCGCCGATGATCTGCCGTGCGGTATCGGCGAGCACCTGGGCGGTGCCACGATCGCCCTTCACCATGGAGGACAGGAAGCCCTTGGCCTGTTCCAGCGTGACATGCGGGGGCAACGGCGCGACGCCGGGATCGGTCTTCACCTCCAGCACCACCGGGCGATCCGCGGCCAGCGCGCGGTCCCATGCAGGGCCGACCTGTGCGGGATCATCGACGAAGATACCGGTCAGCCCCAGCATCTCGGCAAAGCGTGCATAGGGCACATCGGGCAGGCTCTGCGTCGTTGGAAAACGCGGATTGCCTTCCATGATCCGCTGTTCCCACGTCACCTCGTTCAGATCCTCGTTGTTGAACACGCACACGATCAGCCGCGGATCGGCCCAGCGCTGCCAGTATTTCTGGATGGTGATCAGCTCGGCCATGTTGTTCATCTGCATGGCGCCGTCGCCGACCAACGCCACGACCGGCTTCGTCGGATGCGCGAACTTGGCGGCGATCGCATAGGGCACCGCCGCCCCCATCGAGGCGAGCCCGCCGGACAGCGACCCCCGCTGCCCGCGCTTCACCTGCCAGTCGCGCGCATACCAGTTGGCGCACGATCCCGAATCCGACGTCACGATCGCATCGGCGGGCAGGCGCGGCGACATCTCGTACACCACCCGCTGCGGATTGACTGGCGAGGCCTCGGCCATGGCACGCCCCTTCAGCGTCTTGTGCCAGTCCTCCATGGCGGCGACGATCCCGTCCTGCCAGTCGCGATCCACCTTGCGGTCCAGCAGCGGCAACAGCGCACGCAGCGTCTCGCCCGCATCACCGTGCAGGTTGACCTCGACCGGATAGCGCAGGCCGAGCATCTCGGGCGCGATGTCGATCTGTACCGCACGGGCCTGTCCGTCGGGCGGCAGGAACTCGGCCCAGGGAAAGCCGGTACCGATCATCAGCAGCGTGTCACATCCCTCGATCATGTCCGACGATGGCTGCGTACCGAGCAGCCCGATCGCGCCGGTGACGAAGGGAATGTCATCGGGCACCACGTCCTTGCCCAGCAGGGCCTTGGCGATGCCGGCACCCAGCGTCTCGGCCATCGCGACCACTTCGTTCGCGGCATCGCGTGCGCCGGCCCCGATCAGCACCGCGATCCTTTGCCCCTCGTTCAGCACCGCCGCCGCGCGGGCCAGATCGGCCTGATGCGGCACCACGCGCGGCCGGGTATAGCCGGGGCCGGAACGGGTAAAGCCGTGCGCCCGCGCCGGCTCTTCCCACGGCATGTCCTGCACGTCTTTGGGCAGGATCAGCACGGTCACGCCGTTGCGCGCGGTGGCGACGCGCAGGCCCCGGTCGACCAGATGGCGCAATTGCGCCGGCGCCACGGCCTCCTGCACGAAGTCCGCCACGTCGGCGAACATGCGGTCCAGGTTCAGTTCCTGCTGGTAACTGGCGCCGCGCACCGTCGTCTCGGCCTGCCCGGCGATCGCCAGCACCGGCACATGGTCGGCCTTGGCATCGTACAGTCCGGTGATGAGATGGGTCGCCCCCGGCCCGCCGGTCGACAGACACACGCCAAGCTCGCCGGTGAACTTGGCATGGGCCGTCGCCATGAAGGCGGCCATCTCCTCGTGCCGGACCTGGATGAACTCGATACCGTCCTCGGTCCCTTCCACCCGTTGCAAGGCGCCCAGCACGCCGTTGATGCCGTCGCCGGGATAGCCATAGATGCGCGTCACACCCCAGGCCTTCAGCCGCTGGACGAAGAAGTCGCTGGTTGCCTGGCTCATGTCGGGAGATCCTGCGGGAAGGTCGGGGGAAAAGCCCCCAACGCGCAACACCCCGGAGTGGTTCGGTCGGCCGATCAACGCCTCCCCTTCACAGGCAAGGCCGGCCGGCTCACCCGTAAACCGAACACAACGCCTTCTCGCTGTCGCTCAGGCCCCCGCTGCCCAGCGCATAGCTGTTCCGCTGCCGGACATTATACGCCGCGACCGAGCGGATGGTACGGTTGCCCTCCGGGATCAGCTTGCCCGCGACGATCGGCTGATAGTCGTACATCACCTCGACGAACATCACCGCGGTGTTGCGCTGTGCCGCGATCTGGTTGCCCGCCGGCCCCATCGCGGTCATCGTGCTGCCCGCCATGGCGCCGGGCGTGCCGTAGCTGGAATCGACCCGCTTCGCGCCCGAACAGCGCTGCCAGCGTATCCACTGGCGCTGCGTGTTGCTGGTGCTCTGTTCCAGGTCGGACAGGATGATGCGCCCGTTCGGCCCCAGCCCGATGCTCTGGCCGATCATCCGCGCGCCGGTCATGATCTCGTTGACCTGCACATCGTCGATCGCATTGGCCCCGCGCCCCGCCGTGTCCGCCACGACGGAGGCGACCTGCGACACGCGCTGCACCGCCAGCACGTAATTGGCCGTTTCCACCCCCGTCAGCGCCAGTGCCAGCAGTACGGGCAACGACAATGCGAACTCGGTCAACGCCAGTCCGCGCGTGTCGCCGGCCAGATCGCTCATCCGCATCTCGTCTCCACCGGATCCTGCGTCGAATAGGGCTGGTTGCGCATCATCGTCTGCGCGGTGATCCGCTTGGTCGGCGCAATGCCGAACGAGGCGGTCAGCGGCGCCAGTCGCGGCACCTTGGCCGCCACCGTATAGACCAGTATGTCGTCGCCGCGCCCCAGCCCGATCCGTCCGGCGTCGCGGTCGTAGATGCCGTTCGGCCGCGCATCCAGCCAGCAGTCGCCAGGATCATAGCTGCCATTGTTGTTGTTGTCGGTCACCAGAACCTCTGGCCGGCCGACAGACGAGAAACGGTCATACGCCTTCTGCTCGAACTCCAGGTCGGTCGCACGCACCAGCGACTGCACGCGCCGCGTGACGATCGCGTCCACCGCCGTCCCGCTCGCCTCCCCCAGACTTGCCGAGCGCACCGCCTCCTGCACCGCCCCCTGCAACACGCCCTGCACATACAGCGTATGCCCGAACTCCAGCACCGCCATCACGATCATCATCAGCGGCATCAGGATCAGGGCGAACTCCACGATCGTCGCCCCTCGCGCATCGCGCGCCAGCATACGGCCCGTCATTGCGTCAGCCTCAGGGCGCCGATCTTCTTCCCGATATCCTTGAACACATCGATCAGCGCCTGATTGTCGGTCGCGTTCTGCGCCATGCCGTCGCTCGCGCAGTTCTGCCGCCGCGTATCGAGCGACGTGGCGAAGCCGACGACGATGATCTTGGCGCCCGTCTCCTTCACCCGGTCGCACGCGATGGTGAAGCGCGTGTCGTGCAGGCTGGTCAGGCGCGTGTCGCTCGTGCCCGTATTGCCCGACACGCGCGCGTCATACGCCTCGATCCCGTACGCGCTGTACACGCCGCGCGACGGTGCCATCTCGCCATCGGTCATGAAGATGACGTAGCGGTTGACCGGCAGGTTCTTGTACGTCGTCGGGCTGTCAGCGAAGACACCGCCGGACGAGATCAGCCGTCCTCCCCAGATCATGCCGATATCGTGATAGGTCGCGCCGATCGGGGTCAGCGCATCGACATAGTTGCTGAGATCGTTGCGCGACCAGTCGGTCAGACGACGCGCAGGATAGGGGCAGTAGCCGGTGTCGTCGGCCTGCTGCGCATCGGCATCATAGGGCGGCCAGCGCGTGGCATTGCCCGTCACCCCCAGGTTTATGTCCAGATCATACGCCCCGGCCGGGGCATGGCTGCTCGAGGGGGCGACATAGGCGGTGTCGCGCTCCTCGATGCATCCGAGCTGCGGGTTGCTTTCGCTCGCCCAGGCCCGGAACCAGCTTTGCGAATGGTTCACGTTGGTGGCGGTGTAGTAGCAATACCGGCTGTTGCACTTCACCTGCTGATACGTGGCGGGATCGCGGATGTAATTGGAATTTTCCGCGTAAAGCAGCTTGCCGACGTTCACCGTGCTGGAAAACGGCACCACGCCGTAGCGCAGCCGCATTCCCGCCGATTCAAGCTGGTCCTGCATCGGCTTCAGCTCGTCGTACAGCGCCAGCACCGCCTTGCGCAGCCCGGCGATGCGTGATCCGCCCGACGACGCGCACGATCCCGTGCAGTCGTTGCCATTGGGCCGCCAGGCCATCGAACCGGTGACGTCCAGCACCAGCACGATGTCGGTATTCACGAAGTTCTGCGACGCGGTGCAGGTGACCGAGATCGGCAACCGCTCATAGCCGAACAGCTTCATGATCGTGGTCGGTACGGCCGTTTTCGCCTCCATGCCGATCACGCCGACGTCCGGGTGGGTGACGGTCGGGTTGAAGCTGGCGACCTGAAAACTGGCCGCGGGGAAATTGAAGTGGAAGAACTTCAGCGCCTCCGCCTCGACGCCCGCGTTGAACACGTCGCCTTCCATGATCCGCCGCCCGGCCAGCGCGCCCGCGTCGCAGGCCTGTTGCAGCCGCACCTTGGCGGTATAGCTGCGTCCCATATCGACCGCGGACCCCATCATCCCGGTCAGCGGGATCATCGCGAACGCGACGATCGCCAGCGTATTGCCCGCGACGTTGCGCAGGGGCGCGGCACAAAGGGACCGGATCCACCGGCTGGGCAGCATCGGCATAACGGGCTTGGCTTCATCCTCGGTCGAAAACCGTTTCGAGATCAAGCCAACTCGATATGGATCGAATCTTAAATCATTGCTACTTGGGGAAAGTTTCTACCAAAACGGGACCATTTCCGCGCCTCAGCTTTCTCGCGACAGCGGCGCCAGGCCGATCGCCGGCTCGTCGTCAAAGGCACGCAGGGTGCGCTCGATCTTCGTCAGGCCGGCATGGCTCAGATGGATCACGTCCGCCAGATCGCGATCGGCGTGCAACAGGCCATATTGGCACAGCACCCTGATCCACCGCCCCACCATCGGCCCGCTCAGGCCCGCGGCATTCGACACGGTGGCCAGCGTCGCGATCCGCCCCTCCGCTTCGGCCAGATACACTTCCAGCAGGATCACGCCGACATGGTCGCCGAACAGTTCCTCGCCGAATTCCTGCCGCCGCGCCTCATAGAGCCGCTGCAATCGCAGCGCCGCGCGCCACAGGCGGAACGGCGACTCGTCATCGGCCGGCCGCCGCTCCCACGTCACCGTCGCCAGCAGCCGGTTCTTGTCCGGCGCCATGGTCACCAGCAGCCCGGCATGGACGATCGTGCCGTCCGGCCGGCGATAGCGCTTCCGCAGCCTGCTGGGCGTGCCCGAAGCGGTCATCGACCGCAGCATTGCGGTGCTTTTGGCGATGTCGTCGGGCAGCGTGATCGTCTTGTAGGATGCACCGATCAATGTGCGTTCGTCACGCTGGACCAAACTGCAAAAGGCGCGATCGACATCCAGGATGACACCGCTCGTGGTCGAAACGCAATGCGCGGAGGACATCGCTCACTCCTGTTAAGCCCCCGCACCTCCCTGATCCGGGGTTCCCCTATCATACGTAAGTAAATTGCAGCAATTTTCATAGATGTTTTGCGCGTTTGCAAACGCTTGGCCGATCACGCCGTCCAGGTGGTGACGTCGTCCAGCCCGGCGATCCGGGCCAGGCCGTCGGCGATCGACGTGAGTTCGCCGCCGGTGCCGATGCGGTCTGTCCCAAACCGCTCCGTAAAGATCGCGCGCACGGCGGGCACCAGCGACGTGCCCCCGGTCAGGAACACCCGGTCAATCTCCCCT
>NZ_CAMLAC010000037.1 GCF_946477935.1 uncultured Sphingomonas sp.
GCTTCTTCGCCGCCGACGATCCCGAGCGCGCAGGATGTGATCCATGATGATGAAGTTGCCCATTCCTGCGCGCTCGGGATCGTCGGCGGCGAAGAAGCTGTAGATCATCGACAGGCCGTCCGCCTGCCGGTCGGTGAGGCAGGCACCGACCAGGCGGCCGCGGCTGCCGTCGATGGCGGGCTCGCGATACTCCACGATCAGCGAGTCGACGGGGGAATGCTCGACCATGTCGGCATAGTCGTCCTCGTCCATGCCCGACATGCCGCCGCCGGGATGGCGGAGCGAGAGATAGCGGCGCAGCAGTTGATACTGCTCGTCGGTAGCCCAGGGACGGCAGGCGGTCACCTGAAGATCGGCGTTGCGTTTCAGCAGCTTGCGCTGGCTGGCATTGGGCACGAATTCGCCGCTGACGATGCGCACCGAGACGCAGGCGGCGCAGCCGCTGCATGACGGGCGGTAGGCGACGCTCTGGCTGCGGCGGAAACCGATGCGGCCGAGCGCGTCGTTCAACTCGCCGGCGTGGACACCGTTAAGCTCGGTGAACACCTTGCGCTCCTGCCGGCCCGGCAGATAGGGGCAGGGGGCGGGCGAAGTGACAAAGAAGCGCGGAAAACGGAAAGGCGCGGTCACCGCCGACGAGTCCCCAAAACTGGCATGCGAAACAGCCTAGCTGTTAAACCTATATGAGTGGTGCATGCCGGCTTGGAAAGCGGCACGATCAGGCGAGTTCGACCTGGCTTGTCTCATATCCGGCCGTGCGGAGCGCCGCGATCAGCCGGTCGAGATGCGCGCGGTCGCGGGTTTCGCATTCGATGTCGGTGATGAGGCCCTTGGCGGGCAGGGTGGTGAAGACGCGCTGGTGATACACCTCGATGATGTTGACGCGTTCCTGGTCGAAAATGCGCGCGACGTTGAACAGCGCGCCGGGCTGATCCTGAAGCCGGATGCGCAGGCGCGCAAGCCGGCCGGAGCGGGCGAGGTCGCGCAGCAGCACGTTGGCGAGCAGCCGCGTGTCGATATTGCCGCCGCACAGCACGATGCCGATGGTGCGACCGTGGAAGCGACCGGGATGTTGGAGCAACGCGGCGAGACCGGCGGCGCCGGCGCCCTCGACCACCGTCTTCTCGATCTGGAGCAGCAGGCTGACCGATTCCTCCAGGCAGCGTTCACCGACCAGCACGATGTCGTCGACGGTGTTCGCGATCACCCGTGCGGTGATGCCGCCCGGTTCCTTGACCGCAATGCCCTCCGCCAGCGTATCGCCCGCGCACGGCAGGTCGGTGCCGCGGATGCGGTTGTACATCGAGGGGTAGAGTTCGGCCTGCACGCCGACGACCTCGATCGGGCGATCGGCCGCCTTGGCGACGGTGGCGATGCCCGAGATAAGACCGCCGCCGCCGATCGGGATGACGAAGGTGTCGATTTCCGGCACGTCCTCCAGCATTTCCAGCGCGGTGGTGCCCTGACCGGCGATGATGCGGGGATCGTCGAAGGGATGGACGAAGGTGTAGCCGCGCTCGCCCTCCAGCACGCGCGCATGGGCGTAGGCGGCGTCGAACGTGTCGCCTTCGAGGACGACGGTGGCGCCGTGGCTCTCGGTCTGGACGATCTTCACGATCGGCGTGGTGCGCGGCATGACGATCGTGGCGGGTACGCCCAGACGATTCGCATGATAGGCGAGCCCTTGCGCATGATTGCCGGCCGACGCCGCGATGACGCCCTTGGCACGCGCTTCATCCGAGAGTTGGAGCAGCGTGTTGAGCGCGCCGCGCTCCTTGTAAGCCGCGGTAAACTGTAGGTTTTCGAACTTCAGATAGACCGTCGCGCCGGTCAATGCGGACAGCGTGCGGCTGAGCAGGGTCGGCGTTCGCACGATCGCGTCGCCAATGCGCGCCTGCGCGGCCCGGATATCGGCGATCGTGACGGGCGGTGCTGCCTGAACGGCGGGTTGCGTAGCCATGGGGGGCGGGACTAGCCGATATAGGGCAGGAGGTGAACAGCGTTGCGGTGGAGGGGCGATGCCGAAGTGGTTCCTGTCGTGGAAAGTGGCGGCGGCGGTGATCCTGGCCGGGCTGGCGGTGGGGGCGCTGGATCTTGGCATCCGGGGCTATGCGGTGGTGCATGATCCGCGGGACCTGTTGGTCGGGGCGGAGATCGAGGATGCCGACGGGCCGCGGCCGATGCGCGAATTCGCGACGGGCCATTATGCCGGGCGGCCACGCGGCGACGGGACGTTCCGGCTCCGTTGCCGGTCGGGGCTGGTGATCCAGCGCGGCTACGTCACCGCCGGGATGAAGGAGTCCTATACGGTCAGCGCGGACGATTGCCGGCGGCCCGCCTGAAACGCGCGCTTCCCAGCTTGGCCCGGGGCGATTAGGAGAACCGGCCATGGCAAAGCTGGCATTTATCGGCATGGGCGTGATGGGCGCCCCGATGGCGGGGCATCTGGTCTCCGCCGGACATGAGGTCACCGTCTTCAACCGGACCCGCGCCAAGGCGGACGGCTGGGCGGACAAGTATGGCGGCGCGGTGGCGGATACGCCGGCAGATGCCGCGCGGGGTGCCGATGCGGTGTTCGCCTGCGTCGGCAATGACGACGATCTGCGGCAGGTGACGCTGGGCGAGGACGGCACGTTCGGCGCGATGCGCGAGGGCGCGCTGTTCGTGGACCACACCACCGTTTCCGCCGCGATCGCGCGCGAACTGGCCGAGGCGGGCGCGGGCAGGGGGCTGATGGTGGTCGATGCGCCGGTATCGGGCGGACAGGCGGGGGCCGAGAACGGCAAGCTGTCGATCATGTGCGGCGGCACCGCCGAGGCGCTCGCGGTCGCCGAGCCGTTGATGCAGGCCTATGCCGCGCGGATCGTCCATGTCGGTGAGGCGGGTGCGGGCCAGCAGACCAAGATGTGCAACCAGATCGCGATTGCCGGCGTCATCCAGGGCGTGGCGGAAAGCCTGCGCTTTGCCCAGAAGAGCGGGCTGGATGCGGCCAAGGTGCTGGAGGCGATCTCCGGCGGCGCGGCGCAAAGCTGGCAGATGGTGAACCGTTGGGAATCGATGGCCGACGATCGCTTCGACTTCGGCTTCGCGATCGACTGGATGCGCAAGGATCTGGGGCTGGCGCTGGACGAGGCCAAGCGCATCGGCGCGGTGCTGCCGCTGACCGCGCTGGTCGATCAATTCTATGCCGAGGTGCAGGGAATGGACGGCGGCCGCCAGGATACCAGTGCGATCGTGCGGAGGCTGCCCCGGTGAGATTCAAGATGCGTCTGATCGCGGCGTTGCTGGCGACGCTGGCGCCTGTCCCTGCGCTGGCCGATGCGCTGGTCGACAATGTCAACGGCATCACGCTGGACAAGGACGGCCGCGTCGTCCGCTTCAACGGGCTGCTGCTGTCGCTGGACGGGAAGGTGACGAAGCTGTTGTCGGCCAAGGACAAGCGGCCGGAGAAGCTCGACTGGCGCGCCGACATGAAGGGTCGCACGCTGATCCCCGGCTTCGTTGATGCGCATGGGCACATCATGGAACTGGGCTTCCGCCAATTGGAGCTGGACCTGTCCGATGCGCGCTCGCTGGACGAAGCCAAGGCGCGGATCGCAGCCTATGCAGCGGCCAATCCGGAGCGCAAATGGATATTGGGTGGCGGCTGGAACCAGGAGGCGTGGGGGCTGGGGCGCTTCCCGACGGCGGCCGACCTGGCGGGCGTGGCGGGGGATCGGCCGATCTTCCTGTCGCGCGTCGATGGGCATGCCGCCTGGGCGAACGAGGCGGCGATGAAGGCGGCGGGGGTGACGGCGAAGAGCGTGTCGCCGGCCGGTGGGCGGATCGAGAAGACGGGGGCGCAGCCGTCGGGCGTGTTCGTCGATGCGGCGCAGAGCCTGATCACCAAGGTGATTCCGCAACCGCTGGGCAAGGAGCGCAACACCGCGTTCGTGAAGGCACAAGGCGTGCTGCTGAGCCACGGCATCACCGCGACCGCGGACATGGGCACGTCGCTGGACGACTGGATGACCTATCGCCGGATGGGCGACCGGGGCGACCTGCGCGTGCGCATCATGAGCTATGGCGGCGGCATCGACGACACGGTGCGGATCGGCGGCACCGGGCCGACGCCGTGGCTGTATAACGACCGGCTGCGGCTGGTGGGCGTGAAGCTGTACGGTGACGGCGCGCTGGGATCGCGCGGCGCCTGGCTGAAGGCGCCCTATGCCGATGCGCCGGACCAGAGCGGATTGGGCTTCATGTCGGACGACGTGATCCGCAACCTAATGGTGCGCGCGTCGATGGACGGATATCAGGTCGCGGTGCACGCGATCGGCGACCGCGCCAATGCGCAGGTGCTGGATGCGATCGACGAACTGGCCGACACCTTCAAGGGCGATCGGCGCTGGCGGATCGAACATGCGCAGATCGTCGATCCGGTCGACCTGCCGCGCTTCGGCAAGCATGGCGTGATCGCGTCGATGCATCCGGTGCATCAGACCAGCGACTGGCGGATGGCGGAGGTCCGGCTGGGGCCGAACCGGCTGGCGGGCGCCTATGCGTGGAATTCGATGCTGAAGAACGGGTCTCGGCTGGCCTTCGGGTCCGACTATCCGGTGGAGAGCCCCGATCCGTTCGCGGGCTGGGCGGCGGCGTTCACCCGCATGGGGGCGGATGGGCAGCCATTCGGCGGATGGCAGCCGCAGGAGCGGATCACGCGGGAGCAGGCGTGGCGGGCGTTCACGGCGGACGCGGCCTATGCGGGCTTTGCCGAGGACAAGTTCGGGCGGCTTGGTGCCGGGCAGCGGGCGGACTTCATCATCGTCGACCGCGATCCGCTGGAGGTGGGGCCGAGCGAACTCCGCGCGACCAAGGTGCAGGAGACCTGGATCGGCGGGGAGAAGGTTTGGGAGCGGAAGTAGGGGCGCTGTTCACCCAACACTGGCCCGCTGCCGTGAGGCAGCGGGAAGGGTGAGGAGTAGACCAGCAGAGTGACGCTGCTTGGCAGCCCCTCACCCTCCCTCTCCCCGGAGGGGAGAGGGGATTACGTTCAGGCGACGGCCGCCTCTACCGGCTGGCCGACCTCGTCCGGTTCGCGCAGGACGTAGCCGCGGCCCCAGACGGTTTCGATATAGTTCTCGCCGTCGCAGGCGAGGCTCAGCTTTTTGCGCAGCTTGCAGATGAAGACGTCGATGATCTTCAGCTCGGGCTCGTCCATGCCGCCATAGAGGTGGTTGAGGAACATTTCCTTGGTCAAGGTCGTGCCCTTGCGGAGCGAGAGCAGCTCCAGCATGGCATATTCCTTGCCGGTCAGGTGGACGCGGGCGCTATCGACCTCGACCGTCTTGGCGTCCAGGTTGACCGCCAGCTTGCCGGTGCGGATGACCGACTGGCTATGGCCCTTGGACCGGCGGACGACGGCGTGGATGCGCGCGATCAGTTCCTCGCGGTGGAACGGCTTGGTAACGTAATCGTCGGCACCGAAGCCGAAGCTGCGCACCTTGGAATCCATCTCGTTGACGCCGGACAGGATCAGCACCGGGGTCGAGACCCGCGCGACGCGCAGCCGCTTCAGCACGTCATAGCCATGCATGTCGGGCAGGTTCAGGTCGAGCAGGATGATGTCGTAATCATAGAGCTTGCCGAGGTCCAAGCCCTCTTCGCCAAGATCCGTCGTATAGACGTTGAAGCCTTCGGTGGAGAGCATGAGCTCGATCGCCTTGGCGGTCGTCGGCTCGTCCTCGATCAGCAGTACGCGCATCAGGCATTCCCCTGTCGGTCTATTCCACGTCGGAAATCCACCGAACCCGGCGGTCGACCCTTTGATTCATTAACCACGCCATCAGTGAACGCCAAAGGTTAATTGATGCCTAAGTGGGTTTGTTATCTTTGTCGTCGCGGCGCAGCCAGGCACCGGGGCCGAGCAATGTATTGTGCTCGGCGCGCGGAATATCCTCGCCCAACACCTCACGAAGGTACAGGCTGCGCACCAGGGTGAAGATGACCACCAGCAGTGCCGCGGAGAAGAAAAGCCCGAACAATCCGAAGATTACGCCGACCGCAATGATGGCGAACAGGGTAACCGCGGGCGGGATCGCAACGACGCGGCTGGTGACGAAGGGGGTGATGGCGTTGGTCTGGATGATGCGCACGACGCCGAAGGTGACCAGCGTACCGATGATCGCACTGTCGCCGTGGGTGGTGGCGGCAAGACCCAAAGCGGGCAGCATCGCGGCGATCGGGCCGACATAGGGGACGAACTCGCTGAGGCCCGTCAGCAGGCCGAGCGCGGCGGCAGACGGCACGCCAGCGATCCACAAGCCAAGACCGACCAGCACGCCCATCGTGGTCATCTGGATCAACTGCGCGCGCAGCCACAGGCGCAGGGTGGAGGCGGTATCGAACAGCGCATCCTCCACCGCGCGGCGCTTGGGCCGGGGAATGAGGAACAGGAAGCCGCGCTCATAGACCTTGGGATCGGCGGCGAAGAACAAGGCGCCGACAAGGAGGAGCAGGCAGTTGAGGATGAACTCGCCCGCGCCCGTCGCGATGCCGCCGACATCCTGCGCGACACGGCTGCCGGCATAGGCGGCCTGCACCGCATCGACGACCTTGGCACCAACCGGCGACTGCCCCGCCCATGCCTCCAGATCGCCGAGCAGCGAGGGAAGTTGCGTGACGAGCGTGTTGAGTTGTTGACGAAATGCGACGCCGAACAGCCAGCCAAGGAAGCCGATCACCGCCAGCACGGTGATGATCGCCATGCTGAGCGAGCGCTTCGGCCCGACTGGCAAATGATCGCGGTACAGGTCGGCGATGGCGTGGATGACGATCGCACCCAATATGGACCCGAAAGCCAGGATCAGCAGATCGCCGGCGCGGTAGAGCGCCGCGGTGATGCCGATGATGAGGATGGTGAGGACGACGCGGCGAATATAGCGCGCATCCTCCTCGTCCGGGGTCAGGCGGCTCATCGACCCACTCCGCACGGATCGCGGACATGATCGGCGAGATAGCCGATCAGCGCCTCGACGCGAGCCGGGCGCAAGGGGCTGGGCGGCGTCAGCAGGTGCAGCCCGATCGCCGGCGGCGCCCAGTCTGGCAGGATCTCCACCACCCGGCCATCGGCCAGATACGGCCCGATGATGAAGCCCGGCAGGCGCGCGATGCCGATGCCGGCCAGAAGCGCGGGGACCAATGCGTCGCCGCTGTTGGCGCTGAGCGGCCCTTCGGCGCGGACCGCGACCTCGGCGCCGTCGGCGCGGCGGAAGCGCCACGGCCCGGTGACGTTGGAATAGCCAAGCAGCCGGTGTTCGCCCAGCTCGGCCGGATGCGCGGGGCAGCCATGTTCGGCCAGATAGCCGGGCGAGGCGATGATATGCGTCGAGATGCTGCACAGCCGGCGCGCGCGCAGGCTGCTGTCGGGCAGGTCGGCGATGCGCAGCGCGATATCGAATCCTTCGGCGACGATATCGATCCGCGAATCGGACAGGCTGAGTTCGATCTCGATCCCCGGATGGGCTTTCAGGAAATCGGCGAGTAGCGGCGCGATATTGGCGACGCCGAATGACATGGGGGCGGCCAGGCGGACGCGGCCGGTGGGGGCGCTGGCGGCATGATGCGCGGCCTCCTCGGCGGCGCGTGCCTCGGCAAGAATGCGCGCGGCGTGTTCGGACAAAGGCTTGCCCGCCTCGGTCAGCGCAAGCCGGCGCGAGGTGCGGTGGAACAGCGACTGGCCCAGTTGCGCCTCCAGCCGGGTGATCGCCTTCGACACGGTGGCCTTGGAAAGCCCGATCGCCTCTGCCGCGGCACTGAACGAGCGGTGTTCGACGACCGCCGCGAAGATCGCCCAGGCTTCCAGATCCGGCAGGCGCATGACGTTAACCCTTGTTGATCGCGCGCCCAAGTTAATACGCGAAACGATTGGTTTCCAGCGTTTCCGTTTACGCGATCGATGCGGTGCTTATCTTGGCTGCAACCAACGGGAGCATGACATCATGACCACCGACACACGGACCACCATCGATCGCCGCCCCTTCGACACGCTGGGCCATGCCGATCATGGCTGGCTGAACGCACGGCATCATTTCTCCTTCGCCAACTACTATGATCCCGCCCGGATGGGTTGGGGCGCGATCCGGGTGTGGAACGACGACGAGATCGCCGCGAATGCCGGTTTCCCGCCGCATCCGCATGCCGACATGGAGATCATCACCTATGTCCGCTCCGGTGCGATCACGCATCAGGACTCGCTCGGCAACAGCGGGCGTACCGCGGCGGGCGACGTGCAGGTGATGAGCGCCGGCACCGGCGTGCGCCACGCCGAATATAATCTGGAAGGCGAAACGACGCGGATCTTCCAGATCTGGATCGAGCCGCGCCGTCGCGGCGGCCAGCCGAGCTGGGGCGCCAAGCCCTTCCCCAAGGGCGAGCGTTCCGGGCGGTTCGTGACGCTGGCGAGCGGCTTTGCCGATGATGGCGATGCGCTGCCGATCCGGGCGGATGCCCGCGTGCTGGGTGCGACGCTGAAGGCCGGCGAAAGCGTCGAACATACGGTGGGCGAGGGGCGTCATGCCTATCTGGTGCCCGCAACCGGGCGGATCACCATCGACGGTGTCGCGTTCTCCGCCCGTGACGGTGCTGCGCTGAGCGGCGGCCAGAGCGTGACCATCACTGCGGTCGAGGATGCCGAGATCGTCCTCGTCGATGCCGCATAATCCCTTTCATTCCCTCCACGAAGGAAGCCGATCATGACCAAGGTACTCGTTCTCTATTATTCGTCCTACGGCCATATCGAGCAGATGGCGGACGCCATTGCCGAGGGCGCGCGTGCCGGCGGGGCCGAGGTGGATATTCGCCGCGTGAAGGAAACCGCGCCGGCCGAGGTGGTCGCCGCCGCCCATTTCAAGACCGATGCCGCGCACCCCGAGATCGAGGGGCCGGATGCGCTGACCAACTATGATGCGGTGATCGTCGGCGCGCCGACCCGTTATGGCCGGATGCCCAGCCAGATGGCAGCCTTCTGGGACACGACGGGCGGCGTTTGGATGAAGGGCGGCCTGGTCGGCAAGGTCGGCGGCGCGTTCACCTCCACCGCCAGCCAGCATGGCGGGCAGGAAACGACGTTGTTCTCGATCCTGACCAACCTGCTGCATCATGGCATGACGATCGTCGGGCTGGATTACGGCTTTTCCGGCCTGAACGGCGTCAGCGAGGTGATGGGCGGCACGCCCTACGGCGCCAGCACGATCGCGGACGGCGATGGTAGCCGCCAGCCGAGCCAGGTCGAACTGGACGGTGCGCGTTACCAGGGCAAGCGTATTGCCGAGACGGCGGCAAAGCTGCGGGGGTGATCGTGTTACGCCCTCTCCCCGCCGGGGAGAGGGCGCATGCTGCGTCGCTACCTGCGCCTGCGTTTGTCCTTTTTAGGCTCGCGCGCAGGCGCCACCGTTGGAACCGGCGGCTGGCTGGATACGGTGACCTTGACCGGATCGGGTACCGCCGGATTGGCCGGGAATGCGGCGCGGGCCTTTGCAAAGATGAAGCGGGCGCGGGCCGCCCCCGGTGCGGTCGCAGTGGCGCCGACCCAGCGCCAATGCCAGGGTTCCCATTTCACCTGCTGCTTGTTGCCGGCGGGAAAGCTCAATTCGAATCCGTATTTCGGGCCGTTCGCCATCAGCCAGCGAAAGGCCGGGGTCGCCGCCATGCATGCCTCCGCATCGGGGCAGTTCGGTGAGGGGCGGACGGCGAAGTCGATCGCATAGCCGGTCGTGTGTTCGCTATGCCCGGGCGGTGCGACCGAGATTGCACGCAACGATGCGTCGCCCGGCTGTTCGCGGCAGAAGACGTTGCTCTGCCGAATGATCGCGCGGTGGCAGGACAGGCCGCGCAGCGAGCCCGTGACCGCGGGATCGCCTGCCGCGGCGGCGATCAGCCGCTGGAGATCGGGCAGCATGTCGCGCCGGATCATGCAGCGCTGACCAAGGGCGAAGCCTTCCGGCGCCTCCACCAGCTCGTCGCGCAATACGTCGCCGTACGGGAAATGGCCCAGCACGCGGCCATCGGCGGACGGCTTCAGCCCGGTGCCCTCGCAAATCTGTGCCGCGGCCAGCCCCGGCGCGAGAAGAAGCGACAGGACGGGGAGCAGAACAGGCGACGGGCGGAGCATCATGATCCACAGGCTCTGGCATGTGCGCGCACTCGGTGGCAAGGGAGCCCCATCATGCATGGTGACCGCGTACTCTTTATCGACGGCGAAGCGCTGGTGATCGACAAGCCCGCCGGGCTGCCCGTCGATCCCCCGCGCGATGGCGCCATCAGTCTGGAAAACCATCTGGACTCGCTCCGCTTCGGCTTCCAGCGCTGGCCGCAGCCGGTACACCGGCTGGACCGCGACACCAGCGGCTGCCTGCTGCTGTCGCGCAATCCCAAGGCGCATGCGCGCTTCCAGCAGGCGTTCGAGGGCGGGCTGGTAGAGAAGCGCTATCTGGCGGTGCTGGACGGGCTGGTAGAGGGGGAGGGCGTGATCGACCTTGCGCTTGCCAAGGTCTCCACGCGCGAGGCCGGGTGGCGCATGGTGGCGGATGCCAACGGCAAGGCGGCACGCTCGGGCTGGCGCGCGATCCGGCAGGAGGGCGGGCGCACGCTGGTCGAGTTCCGGCCGGAGACGGGGCGCACGCACCAGATCCGTGTCCATGCCGCCGCCGGCCTGGGCGTCGCGGTGGTCGGCGATCCGGTGTATGGGCGGGCAGATGCAGCGGGCATGCTCCTCCACGCCGCGGACCTGAAGATCGATCGCGGGACAAAGGATCCGATCGTGGCGAGCGCGCCGGTGCCCGAACGCTTCGGGATCTTTGCCGCATAGTCGTCCGATGGTCGCCATTCCCGTCACCCGCTCCATCTCCATCGACAGCGACGAGCTGATCGAAACGGCGACGCGTTCGGGTGGCGCCGGCGGGCAGCATGTGAACACCACCGACTCGGCGGTGGTGCTGCGCTTCGATGTGGTGAATTCGCCCAGTCTGCCGGAGATGGTGAAGCGGCGGCTGATCGAACTGGCGGGGTCGCGGCTGACGCGCGAGGGGGTGCTGGTGCTGCGCGGCGAGTCGAGCCGGTCGCAGCACATGAACCGCGAGGAGGTGCGCGAGCGGTTGCTGGCGCTGATCCGCGATGCGACCTTCGTGCAGAAGAAGCGCCGTCCGACGCGGCCGACCCGCGCCTCGCAGACCCGCCGGGTGGATGCCAAGAAGGGGCGCAGCACGATCAAGGCCGGGCGCGGCAAGCCGCGGCTCGACTGAGCCGCTCAGGCGGGCGGCAACTCTTCCAGCAGGCATGGCGGGCGATCACGCCGGACCATGATCCCGGCACGGAACGGCGCCTGATCGCGGTCATACCATGAAGCGGGGCGAAAGCCGTCCGGCGTCGCCAAGGGTGCAGGCCGTGGCGGCGGCTCGACCGGATCTGGCATTGCAAACTCTCCCATCGATCCCCGGTGTACCAAGATGCAAGCCAGGTGCATCCGGAAAAATCCCTGAGCTTCCCGCTTTGTTGCAAGCGCACGGCGTGTTCGGGTGGCGAAGCGGTTTGCATCGTGTCGGGGCCGGCCTACATGGCGGTGCATGTACCAGTTCGATATCGCCGCCGGCTCCAAGGCGGAGCTTTACCGCGACCTGCACGCCGCGCTCGATGCGCTGACCACGGGGGAGCGCGATGCGACCGCCAACATGGCGAACGCGGCCGCGCTGATCTGGCAATATCTGCCCGACCTGAACTGGTCCGGATTCTACCGGATGGTGGAGGGCGAACTGGTGCTGGGGCCGTTCCAGGGGAAGGCGGCGTGCATCCGCATTCCGCTGAACAAGGGCGTGTGCGGCGCGGCGGCGGCCAGCGGCGAGACGCAGCGCGTCGCCGACGTCCATGCCTTTCCGGGACATATCGCATGCGATGCGGCGAGCCGGTCGGAACTGGTGGTGCCGATCGTTGTGGATGGCCGGGTGCTGGGCGTGCTGGACCTGGACAGTCCGTCGCCCGACCGCTTCGATGCCGAGGACCAGCAGGGGTGCGAGGCGCTGATGGCGTTGCTCGCGCCGCGGCTCGGCTAACCGTCTCGCGCGGCCCAAATCGGGACGGCGGCGGGCGCTTCTCGCGCTGCGCGGGGTCATGGTAAGCAACCTGTAAACCGGCTGCCGCGTTGGCGGGGCTGACAACAGGGAGACAGGCGACCATGCGGACGCTGCTGCTCGCGAGCGCGGGTATCATCACGGCGATCAGTGGCGGGGCGCAGGCCCAGCGGGCACCGGGCGCGAGCTATCCGCCGCCGGGTGCGAACGTGCCGGCGCCCCTGCCGCCTGCAAATCGGCCGACCGCCAGCCATCGCCCGGCACCGCTGCCCGCCGCACAGCCTTCGGCCGCACGCTGGGGCAGCATGGTGGATGGTCGCTGGTGGGGCGGGGCGAATGCGCCGGGTGGCTGGAACGCGTATCGCCGCCCGGTGCGCGGCGTCGCGCTGCCGCCTTACTGGGTATCGCCACGCTTTACGGTGAGCGACTGGAACAGCTATGGTCTGGGCGAGCCCGCCCGGGGGCGTCGCTGGGCGCGCTATTATGACGATGCGGTGCTGATCGACGATCGTGGCACGGTGTATGACACGGTGGGCGATATCGACTGGACGGGTGCGCGTCGCCGTGACGAGTTCGTGCGCGACGACCGTCGCTATGCCGAGCGGGCGCCGGCTCGCCGCGACGACGCATGGCGCGGTGATCGCCGCGGCGGCGACGGCCTGACCGGGGCCGCCATCGGCGCAGTGGCAGGCGGCGTCGCCGGCAACGTCATTGCGGGGCGCGGCAATCGCCTGGGCGGGACGCTGATCGGCGCCGGTGTCGGCGCCGCGGGCGGCTATGCCATCGATCGATCGCGCAGCCGGGGACGCCGGGCGGAACCCGGCTACGACTATCCGGTCGCACCCGATTACGGTGATGATTACGGATCCGACTATGACCCCTATTATGACGACGGCTATGCACCGCCGCCTCCGCCCCCGGTCGCCCCGGCGGTGACGACGGTGCAGGGGGGCGCACCTTGGGTGTCGCCCGACGGGCGCACCACGGTGACGACGACCACCGCGGGCGGTTATCCGGCGGGCGGCTATTATTATCCGGGCACGACCACCACCACGGTGGTGGTGCAGAGTGCGCCGGTGGTCACCACCACCACGACCGAGGTGTATGAAGACCGGGTCCGCTACACGCCGCGTACCGTGGTTCGGCGCAAGACCAAGCTGCTGCGCCGTTAGGCGTTCATGCCCGTCCCCCAGGTCGGGGACGGGCGTGAGGCGTCAGCGGCCTTCGCGACCTGCGAAGGTGACCAGGCTTTCCGCGCCATCGGCGCCGATCGCGGACACGCCGACAAAGTGATCGTCGACCGGCACCTGTGCCAGCAAGGTTTCGGTTTCGCTCACTTCGCGCGACTGGCTCCAACTTTGCGTGTCGTTGCGGCGCCAATGGACGCGGTAGCGCACCGCGCCGGGCACGGCTGCCCATTTCACCGTCGTGTCGCGCGACAGGGCTCCCGCGATCGAGGCGTTGGCGGGGGCGGCGGGCGCAGCGGCCAGGCGTTGCAGCGTGGCGACGTTCACCGCGGTGACCTTGGCCAGATAGGGAAAGTCCATCTTGTCGATCGTGTCGCCGAACACGGTGCCGGACTCGGTACGCAGATCCTGGTGCTGCGCGTCCCAATCCTCGTTCGCCACCGAGAAGCGGATCGCGGGGTAGCCGAGCTTCAGGAACGGTTCGTGGTCGCCGCCGCGCCCGAAGCGGTCGGGGCGGCGATCGAGAAACACGTCGACGCCGCGTGGGCCGAGATCGTCGGCGATTCCGTCGATCGCCTTGGCCAGTGCGCGGCTGGGTCCGTCATCCTCGCCACCCTCCGACCGGCGGCGCTGTTGCTGGGCCAGATCCTCGGACGAGCGGATGCCTTCGGAGAAGACGCGCACCCAGCGCGCCTCGCGCTTGCCGCCCTGGCCCATGGTGTTGCCGACAATGTCGTTGTTGAGCATCGCCGAGACCTGCCAGCCGCGCGTCTTTGCCGTGTCGGCGAGCAGGGTCGCGCCCCACAGGCCCTGTTCCTCGCCGGAGAAGACCGCATAGACGATCGTCGCATCGAACTGCTTGCCCGCCAGCAGGCGCGCGGCCTCCAGCACCAGCGCGACGCCCGATGCGTCGTCGTTGGCGCCGGGCGCATCGTCGGTGAAGTTCATCACGTCGGTGACGCGGCTGTCGATATGCGCGCCGACGATCACGACGCGATTGGGATCACGGCCGCGCTGGATGCCCAGCACATCCTCCACCATCACGCCGTTCGGCGCGCGTGGCCCGGTGAAGGAGCGGTTGATCCGTTCGACCGTGATGCAGCCGCCGCAGGTCGCACCGATCTCCTCGAACTGCGCCGCCGCCCAGTCGCGGGCGGCGCCGATGCCGCGCTTGGGATCGGTGGTGGTCGACAAGGTGTGGCGCGTGCCGAAGCCGACAAGGGCGGCGACGTTGGCTTTCAGCCGGGGTATGGAAGGCGCGGGGGCGGCGGCCGGCGTTGCGGCGGCGAGGAGCAAGGCTGCGATCATGGACCGACCGTGCCAAGGTGCGAGAGACGTGGCAACAATCTCGCTCAGGCGATCAGCTCAACCGATCGATCGCCTCCAGGCTGAGCGAGCCGGGGATGATCATCACCGGCACGGGAAGCGCGCCCGCATCGGTGCCGGAAAAATGCGTGACCAGCGCGCCCGGTGCGCCGCTGGCCGCCGCACCCAGCACCAGCGCGGCGATCTCGGGATTGCCGGCGATCATCTCCCGGATGATCCTGGGGCCTTCCCCCTCGCGTACGGTGATCGAGGGGCGCAGGCCCGATTCCTCGAACAGCGTGCCCGCCGCGCCCTGCACCAACGCCTCGGCATGGTGACGGGCCTCCTCCTCGATCGTGGCCTGGACGCCGCCGAACGCGATGAACTCCTGCGGAGGGAGCAAGGTGAGGATTTCGACCCCGCCATTCGTCTTCACCGCACGGCGTGCCGCGAAGCGCAGCGCGATCTCCGCCTCGGGCGTATCGTCCACGACGACCAGATAGATGCGCATGCCGTTCCCCTTGAGTTCCCCCTGTGGATGGCGCCTCCACCGTTTTCGCGCAAGGCCGTGACTTGACCCTGACGGCTTGGGGCGCGAGAGACGGGGCCGCTACGGAATTCGTTTTCCCCGAGAGGACCTCCATGTCGATCGAGATCAAGATGCCTGCTTTGTCCCCGACGATGGAGGAAGGCACGCTGGCCAAATGGCTCGTCAAGGAAGGCGACACGGTGAAGTCGGGCGACATCATGGCCGAGATCGAGACCGACAAGGCGACCATGGAGTTCGAGGCGGTCGATGAAGGTACGATCGCCAAGATTCTGGTGGCCGAGGGCACCGACAATGTGAAGGTCGGCGCGGTGATCGCCATTCTGGCCGAGGAAGGCGAGGACGCATCGTCGGTTGAGGCGCCGAAAAAGGCGGAAACGCCCGAGCCGACCGACCCCGAGTTCAAGGGCCGCCCCGACCCCAGCGATCCCAACAAGACCGGCAGCGAAGCCAAGCCGGCCGACCGCACTAGGCAAGACGCCGAGGATCATGGCCGCCCCGCCGATGCGGGTGCCGCCAAGCCGGCGCAGGGCGGTGGCTCGTCCTCGGGTGACCGGGTGAAGGCCAGCCCGCTGGCGCGCCGCATCGCAGCCGACAAGGGGCTGGAGCTGTCGGCGATCGCCGGCACGGGTCCGAACGGGCGGATCGTGAAGGCGGACGTCGAGGGCGCCAAGCCCGGCGCGCAGACCAAGAGCGCGCCCGCCGCATCGGCACCTGCCGCCGCTCCCGCGGCCGAGGCACCTGCCGCGGCACCCAAGGCTGCGCAGATCCCGGATATTCCGCATGAGGCGACCAAGCTGTCCAACATGCGCAAGACGATCGCGCGCCGCCTGACCGAATCGAAGCAGCAGGTGCCGCACATCTACCTGACGGTGGATATCCGCCTGGACAAGCTGCTGAAGCTGCGCGGCGACCTGAACGCCAGCCTGGAGTCGCGCGGCGTGAAGCTGTCGGTCAACGACATGCTGATCAAGGCGCTGGGCGTGTCGCTGATGGCGGTGCCGAAGTGCAACGTGATGTTCACGCCGGACCAGCTCATCACCTTCCAACGCGCCGACATCTCGGTCGCGGTGTCGACGCCCGCAGGGCTGATCACCCCGATCGTGACGGAGGCGGATACGCGCTCGCTGTCGTCCATTTCGACCAAGATGAAGGATCTGGCCGGCCGTGCGCGCGACAACAAGCTGAAGCCCGAGGAATTCCAGGGCGGCACCGCGTCGATCTCGAACATGGGCATGTTCGGCATCAAGCAGTTCGAGGCGGTCATCAACCCGCCGCAGGGCATGATCCTGGCGATCGGTGCGGGCGAGAAGCGTCCGTACATCGTCGATGGCGAGCTGGGCGTGGCGAGCGTGATGTCGGCCACCGGCAGCTTCGACCACCGCGCGATCGACGGCGCGGACGGCGCGGAGTTGATGAAGGTGTTCAAGGAGCTGGTCGAGAACCCGCTCGGCATGCTCGCCTGACGACGGCATGCCGATGCGTACCGCGATCGAGCTGTTCTACATCGTCGCCGGGCTGGTCGTGGCGCTTGCCATGACCTGGGCCGCCGCCTGGGCCTATCCGCTGGGTCGCGAGGTGATCTGGTGGTGCGGCGCGGCGGCGATGGTGGCGACGATCGCGATGGGTGTCGGCCCGCTGCGCCGCGCCCGCGCGATCGATCGCGGGGTACGGGCATGAGCAGTCTTCCGGGCGTGCTGCCGGAAGGCGCGCCGACCATCCGCGTCACCGCGATGCCCGCCGATGCCAATCCTTATGGTGATATCTTCGGCGGCTGGCTGATGGGCCAGATGGATCTGGCCGCGGGCTCGGTCGCGTCGCGCCATTCGGGCGGCCGCGCCGTCACGGTCGCGGCGGAGGGGATGAAGTTCCACCGCCCGGTGATCGTCGGCGACGAGGTGTCGGTCTATGCCACGCTGGTGGCGACGGGCTCCACCTCGATGACGATCGATGTCGAGGCATGGCGCCGCAGCCGGCACAAGGAAGAAGCCTTCATGGTGACGCAGGCGCGCTTCGTCTTCGTCGCGATGGGCGAGGATCGCCAGCCGCGGCGCGTGCCGCCGATGGATGAAAATATTTTGTAAGTACGCATCAAATCCATGCTGGAGGTAAGGGCGCTAATATGGCCGTAGAAGGACGCCGCGATACAATAATATACAAGATTATTGTGCCTATCGCCGGTGCCATTCTTGGGGCTGTCGCGGCCACTTGGATTCGATCGGCATCCGTGGATAACTCCCAATTAGGTGACATCACGGCACTTATTAGGGATGGATCGTTGACGCCTGCCCAAAAATTGCAGGCCCTTCAAATATATCGTGAGATTACAGATCGTCCTTGGTCTGTGATTCGATCATTAGTAACTTCATTAACATTTGTACTTGGTGCGCTAGGAATGGCGTGGGCGGTACGCATTCAGAATCGATAGAGAAAGGTTGGAGCCGATTATGGCTGACAATTATGACCTCATCGTCCTCGGCTCCGGTCCGGGTGGCTATGTTGCGGCGATCCGGGGCGCACAGCTCGGGCTGAAGGTCGCGATCGTGGAGCGCGAGCGGCTGGGCGGTATCTGCCTCAACTGGGGCTGCATTCCGACCAAGGCGCTGCTGCGCTCGGCCGAGGTCTATCATTACATGACGCACGCCGCGCAGTACGGGCTGTCGGCGGAGAAGCCGTCCTTCGACCTGGGCAAGGTGGTGGACCGCAGCCGCAAGGTCGCAGGCCAGCTCAATGCCGGCGTCAAGGGCCTGATGAAGAAGAACAAGGTGACGGTGCATGAGGGCGTCGGCACGCTGACGGGGAAGGGCAAGCTTTCCGTCAAGCAGGGCGACAAGACCGTCGAGCTTGAGGCCAAGCACATCATCGTCGCCACCGGCGCGCGTGCCCGTGACCTGCCGTTCGCCAAGGCGGATGGCAAGCGCGTCTGGACTTATCGCCACGCGATGGTGCCCGAGGAGATGCCGACCAAGCTGCTGGTCATCGGATCGGGTGCGATCGGCATCGAGTTCGCGAGCTTCTACAACGACATGGGCGCGGACGTCACCGTCGTGGAGATGATGGACCGCATCCTGCCGGTCGAGGATGCCGAGGTCAGCGAGTTCATGGCCAAGCAGCTCACCAAGTTCGGCATGACGCTGAAGATCAAGGCCGGGCTGGAAAAGCTGGAGGCGACCGGATCGGGTGTGAAGGCGTCGATCAAGACCGCCGACGGCAAGGTCGAGACGACCGAGTTCAGCCATGCGATCGTTGCGATCGGCATCGTCCCCAACACCGAGAATATCGGTCTGGAGTCGCTCGGCGTGAAGACGGAGCGCGGCCATATCGACACCGATGGCTATGGCCGCACCAATGTCGACGGCATCTGGGCGATCGGTGACGTCACCGGCGCGCCCTGGCTGGCGCACAAGGCGAGCCATGAGGGCGTCATCGCCGCCGAGGCGATCGCGCAGGCGCTGGGCAACAAGGACGTGCATCCGCATGCGATGGACAAGGGCAACATCCCGGGCTGCACCTATTCGCGGCCACAGGTCGCTAGCGTCGGCCTGACCGAAGCCAAGGCCAAGGAAGCCGGCTACAGCGTGAAGGTTGGCAAGTTCCCCTTCATCGGCAACGGCAAGGCGATCGCACTGGGCGAGGCGGAAGGCTTCGTGAAGACGGTGTTCGACGCCAAGACGGGCGAGTTGCTCGGCGCACACATGGTGGGCGCGGAAGTGACCGAGATGATCCAGGGCTATGTCGTCGCCCGCCAGTTGGAGACGACCGAGGCCGAGCTGATGGAGACGGTGTTCGCGCACCCCACCATCTCCGAATCGATGCACGAATCGGTGCTATCCGCCTATGGGCGCGCCATTCACATCTGAGCCTGTCGGATTGCAGGAACGGGGGTGGGAAGTGTCATGCTTCCCGCCCCTTTTTTGTGTGTGCGCTGCTGTTCCGCGCGCGTCCTTTCTGCAATCCTTGCCGGACAGCTTTGTTCTCTTCCTTCCTCACCGGAGTTCTGATGCGATTAGCGATCCTTGCCGCGCTGTTCCTTGCCACGCCGGCGGCGGCGGAAACCGTGGTGGTCACCGGGGCGCGGATGCTGGACGTGGAGGGCGGGCGCATCACGCAGCGCCCCGTCATCACGATCACCGACGGGCGGATCACCGCGATCGGCGGCGCGGCGCCGGCGGACGCCAGGCGTATCGACCTGGGTGACGTGACGATCCTGCCCGGACTGATCGACATGCATGTCCATCTGGATGCCGATGCGCGGATCAGCGGCTATCGCCGGCTCGAATATACCGACAGTTTTTGGGCCGCGGTGGGCGTGGCCAATGCCAAGTCGATGCTGGAGGCGGGCTTCACCACGGTGCGCAATGTCGGTGCCGAGAATTACAATGATGTCGGGCTGAAGCAGGCGATCGAGCGCGGTTATGTGCCGGGGCCGCGGATCGTGCCGTCGGGTTATGCGCTGGGGGCGACGGGCGGGCATTGCGACGGGACGGAGAGCCTGCCGCCGAGCTTTCAGGACGTGCCCAACCCGGCGGTGGCGGATGGCCCCGATGCTTATCGCCGGCTGGTGCGCACGATGCGCAAATATGGCGCGGAGGCGATCAAGATCTGCGCGACGGGCGGTGTGCTGTCCAAGCGCGATGCGCCGGGCGCGCAGCAGATGAGCCTGGACGAGATGAAGGCGGTGGCGGACGAGGCGCACATGCTGGGCATGAAGGTCGCCGCGCACGCGCACGGCACCGCAGGCATCAACGACGCACTGCGTGCCGGGATCGACACGATCGAGCATGCCAGCCTGGCCGATGCGGAGTCCTTTCGACTGGCCAGGGACAAGGGCGCCTGGTTCTCGATGGATATCTATGACGACGACTATATTCTGGCGGAGGGCGCCAAGAACGGCGTGCATGAGGAAAGCCTGGCGAAAGAGCGTGCGATCGGGCGCAAGCAGCGCGAGACGTTTCGCGATGCGCACCGCGCAGGCGTGAAGATGATCTTCGGCACCGACAATGGCGCGGTCTTCCCGGCCGGGCAGAATGCACTGCAATTCACCAAGATGGTGGAATGGGGCATGACCCCGATCGAGGCGATCCGGGCGGCGACCACCAACGCCGCAGCGGCGCTGGCGCGGGACGATGTCGGCGCGATCGCGGTGGGCCGCTGGGGAGATCTGGTCGCAGTGAAGGGTGATCCGCTGGCCGACGTGCGGGTGCTGGAACGGCCGGTGGCGGTGATCAAGGGGGGCGTGCGCGCGAAATGAGGATGCTGCTGACCATGCTGGGCCCGGCGATCGGATTGGTCGCGCTGACCTTCGTCATGGCGTTCGTGCTGCTGAGCGCAAGACTGCGTCACATGAAGGCGCATCCGCCGCGGCGCGAGGATTTCGCCAGCGGCGAGGCGGCGGCACGATACTTCTCGGCGGTCGCGCTGCCCGCGGACAATGTGCGTAACCTGTTCGAGATGCCGGTGCTGTTCTATGCGCTGGTGCCGCTGCTGCTGTTCACCGGCCATGGCGGGATCGCGCAGGTGCTGCTCGGGTGGATCTATGTGGTGCTGCGCGCGCTGCACAGCCATGCGCATGTCACCGGGGCGACCGTCCGGCGCTTTCGCCTGTTCCTGATGTCGATGGCGGTGCTGCTGGCAATGTGGATCGGCTTCGCGATCGACCTGCTGCTGTCGCAACCCTGATCGCCGTGCCGGCGTTTGCCAGCGTCAAAGGAGTTTGATGATGGCCGACGATCACGAGACGATCTGGAAGGACTTTGGCGAGGCGGTGAACATGACGCCGTCGGAGCTGGAGAAATTCCTCGATACCGACGAGTCGAAGGAGGTCGGCTGGAAAGGCGAGGATGGCGACGGCGCGGGTGAGAGCGTCGGCCACAAGTCGGGCAAGCGGATCGTGGAGATCAAGCGCAAGAAGAAGGCGGACCTGACCGACGACGATTATGCCCACATGAAGAAGGTCGTCGGCTATGTACACCGCCATCTGAAACAGGGCGGCCCGGCGGACGACAAGGAACATTCGCCGTGGCGCTATTCGCTGATGAACTGGGGGCACGACCCGTCAAAGACATAGGCCGTGAGGTTTCCCTCCCCCGAGGGGGAGGGAAAAAGGATCAGGCGGCGACGTCGTAGGGCTTGATCTCGCCGGCGAGATAGAGGTTGCGGGCCTTGGCGCGGCTGAGCTTGCCCGAGGACGTGCGGGGCAGGGTGCGCGGCGGGATCAGCTCGATCACGCAGTTCATGCCGGTGACTGCGCGGACGCGCTCGCGGATTTCCTCGCGCAGTCGCAGGCGCTCGGCCTCGTCGGAACTGCGGCACTGGACGAGGACGGCGGGAGTTTCCTCCCCGCCCGGCGTGGTGATCGCGAAGGCGGCGATATCGCCGGCCTTGAAGCCGGGAAGCTGCTCCACCGCCCATTCGATGTCCTGCGGCCAGTGGTTGCGGCCGTTGACGATGATCATGTCCTTGGCACGGCCGACGATGTAGATGTAGCCGTCCGACATATAGCCCATGTCGCCGGTGTCGAGCCAGCCATCGACCATGCAGGCGGCGGTCGCCTCCGGATCGCGGAAATAGCCGACCATCACCGACGGCCCCGAGCACCAGACCTTGCCGATCGCGCCTTCGGGAAGCGGCGTGCCGTCTTCCTCGCGGATCTCGACCGCCATGTCCCGGACGGGCTTGCCGCAATTGACGATGGCGCGGAAGCGCTGCGGCCGGCGCTCGTCATTGGCGGCGCCGGAAAGCTGGGTCTCCTCGACCAGTTCGACGCGGATGCCCTCGCCCGGCGGCATGATCGAGACGGCCAGCGTCGCTTCCGCCAGGCCGTAGGAGGGCAGGAAGGCGGTCGCCGGGAAGCCGGCATCGGCAAAGGCGTCGACGAAGCTCTGCATCACGTCCGGCCGGATCATGTCCGCGCCGTTGCCGGCCAGGCGCCAGCGCGACAGGTCGAACCGGTCCGCGGCCTTGGTCTGGCTGGACATGCGGCGCGCGCAGATGTCGTAGCCGAAGGTCGGCGAATAGCTGATCGAGGTGCCGGTGTTGCGGGTGATGAGGTCCAGCCAGGCGAGCGGGCGGCGGGCGAAATCCTCGGTCTTCAGATAATCGGTCGACACCTGGTTGGCGACCGGCGACAGGAAACAGCCGACCAGCCCCATGTCGTGATACCAGGGCAGCCACGAGATGCAGCGATCGGTGCCGATCAGCGCCATGCCGTGCGCGTGAGCCGCCAGGTTGTTGAGCAGCGCGCGGTGGGTGATCGCCACGCCGTGCGGGAAGCGGGTCGAGCCGCTGGAATATTGAAGATAGGCGATCGCCTCCGCATCCGCGCTGGGCAGCGGCGCATCGGGCGCGGGACGGATGGTGAATTCGGACCAGTCGATCCCCTCTACCCCGGCGAGCGCGGCGGCTTCGCCGGCCATCGGTGCCAGCTCGGGCGGGTAGATCAGCATGCGCGGATCGCAGGAGGAAAGCTGCACGCGGAGCTGTTCGATATAGGAGCCGCGGCCGCCGAACGAAGTCGGCAGGGGCAGCGGCACCGGCCATGCACCGGCATAGACGACGCCGAAGAACAGCGCGGCGAACTCGGCGCCCGTTTCCGCGACCAGCGCGATCCGGTCCTCCGGCTTGATCCCGGCAGCGATCAACCGGCGGGCATAGTCCAGCGCGTCCTGGCGAAGCTGGGCAAAGGAATAAGGACGCAGCAGCGTACCGCGCGCGTCATGAAAATTAAGGCCGCGGTTACCCGTGGCGGCGTAATCCAGTGCCTCGCCCAGCGTTTCGAAGTCGGCGAAACGGCGCGGCAGCGCATCCTCGGTCGGCGTCGCGACGGGCGCGCCGGCGTCGTCCTGATGGTGCTGGTTGCTCATGTCCCTTGCCTTCGTTCCTTGCTGCGCCCGCCTGATTGCAGGTCTGTGCGACCGCTCCTGTGGCGGCTTTGCACGTTCTCATTCCTGCGTCACTGTGGCACAAACAAGGCGTGTCTGCCGAGCGCCGCCTGCCGAAGCCCCTGGATGATGCTGCGTTGGAGCGGCTGGCGCTGCGTTATGTGGAGC
>NZ_CAMLAC010000038.1 GCF_946477935.1 uncultured Sphingomonas sp.
GAGGTGGGCGTCCGCTTCGCCCAGTCTCCCTCGATCCGCGCCATCGAGCCGACGTTGGTCGCCAATGCCCGCCCCGTCGCGATCGGCCTCCCCGGTTATGTCGTGCCGACCGATCAGGAGGCGGCGTTGTTCGTGCGGGCACCCTCGGCGATCACGTCGATCGAAAGCTATCCCGCGGGCAGCGTCACGGCGACGCGCGCCGGCACGGCGAAGGGCTGGACGCGGCTGGCGGTGCGCGGCACCCAGTGGGGCCCGGCGCGACTGACCCTGGGCTATGCCGACGGGACGAAGCAGACGGTCAGCTATTTCATCACAAAGCCGCTCGACCGGACGATGGCCGATCTCGGTCGTTTCTCGACGAACCAGCAATGGTATGAGGGCAAGGGCGATCCGTTTGGCCGCAGCCCCGCCATCCTGACCTATGACAACGAAGCCAAGGCGATCGTGGATGTCGAACCACGCGTCTGGATCGCGGGGATGAGCGACGAGGGTGGCGCCGGCAGCTGGGTGGCGGCGGCGATGAAGCAGCTCGATCATCCCGAGCAGCAGGAAGTCGCCAAGATCGAGCGGCTGGTCGACGAGACCGTGCATGGCCGCCTGCAGGTGGTCAGCGGGCCGCAAGCCGGCGGGGTAAAGAAAAGCCTGTTCTATTACGATCCGGCCAAGTTCCCCACGCTCTACACCGGCAATCCCGAACTTTGGAAAACTTGGACATCGTGGAAGGAGAAGGCCGCGGACGATATCGGCCGCGCCTATAACTACCCGCACGTCGCGATCGGCTATTGGGTGCTCTACCGCACCGCGCGCAACCATCCCGGCATGATCACCCGCCATGACTGGCGCTGGTATCTGGACAAGGCGTATGAAACGTCGGTGGCGATGACGAAAGCGCACTACGCCGAATTCGGCCTGATGGAAGGCGACGTTTTCCTCGACATTCTGAAGGACCTGAAGCGCGAAGGCATGACCGCCGAGGCCGCCAATATGGAGCGGCTGATGAAGGCGCGCGCCGATCACTGGCGCACGCTGAAATACCCGTTTGGGTCTGAAATGGCGTGGGATTCGACGGGCCAACCCGAAGTCTATGCCTGGATGCGCTATTTCGGCTTCCAGCCGCAGGCGGACATCACGCGGGAGGTGATCCTGGGATATGATCCGACGATCCCCAACTGGGGCTATAACGGCAACGCCCGACGCTATTGGGATTTCCTGTATGGCGGCAAATATCCGCGGATCGAACGGCAGATCCACCACTACGGGTCCGCGCTGAACGCGGTGCCGCTGTTCGACGCGTTTCGCCAGAACCCGGCCGATCTGCATCTGCTGCGCGTCGCCTATGGCGGCATGATGGGCGGCATCACCAATATCGATCAGCAGGGCTTTTCGTCGGCCGCCTTCCACGCCTGGCCCGACATGATGAAGTGGGATCCGTATAGCGGCGACTACGGTATGGGATATTACGGTCACGCGCTGACCGCCGCGACCTATCTGGTCGACCATCCGACCTTCGGCTGGGTCGGCTTCGGCGGGACGGTGGGCGAGAAGGCCGGCACCGTGACGATCACGCCGAAGGATGGCGCACGCACCCGCCTGTTTATCGCGCCCGCCGGCCAATGGATCACACTGGAAGCCGGGCGCATTGCCCAGGCGCGCTATGTACCAAAAACCGGCCGGATCACGTTGATGCTGGATCCGGCGACGCCGAATACGCCCGTCGCGCGCGTGTTCGTCGAGACGACGACGGCGGGCGGGGGCCGCTATGTCCCGGATCGCGGCACGATGGAACGGGGCGGATACACCGTGCCGCTGGGTAACGACGCAACAACGGTGGAACTGGTGCGGTCGTAACCGGCTGCCCCCCCCCCGGGGAGCGCCATCCTCGACAGGACAGCGCTCCCCACTCATGCCCCAAAACAGAAAACGCCGCGCGTCACCGCACGGCGTTTTTGTCGCAGGTGTTCCGGGCGTTGCCGCCCGGAACGAAGCTGTATCAGGCCTTCTGCGGAACGCCCGAAGCCGCAGCCACTTCGGCGGCGAAGTCGGAAGCTTCCTTCTCGATGCCCTCGCCGAGCTGGAAGCGGACATAGTCCTTCAGCACGATCTCGGCACCGGCATCCTTGCCCGCCTTGGCGACAACGTCGCTGATCTTGGTCTTGCCATCCATCACGAACAGCTGGCTGACCAGCGCGTGCTCCTTGCGGTACTTGGCGATCGAGCCTTCGACCATCTTGGCGATGATGTCGGCGGGCTTGCCGCTCTCGCTGGCCTTTTCGGTCGCGATCGCGCGCTCGCGCTCGATCTCGGCCTCGTCCAGATCGCCTTCGTTCAGCGCCTTGGGGAAGGCGGCCGCGATGTGCATGGCAAGCTGCTTGCCCAGGCCCTGCAGCACGTCGTCAGACGCCTCGGACTCCAGCGCGACCAGCACACCGATCTTGCCCAGGCCCGGCGACGCGGCGTTGTGGACGTAGGACACGACCGCGCCCTTCGACACTTCCAGACGCTTGGCGCGACGGATCGCCTGGTTCTCGCCGATGGTGGCGATGTTGTTGGTCAGCGTTTCCTCGACCGTGGTGCCCGACGGCATCGCCGCGCCCTTGATCGCGTCCAGATCGTCACCGGTGTTGAGCGCGATCTGCGTCAGTTCGCGCACGAACGACTGGAACTGGTCGTTCTTGGCGACGAAGTCGGTTTCGGAGTTCACCTCGATCGCGGCACCCTTGGTGCCGGCGGTCGCGACGCCGACCAGGCCCTCGGCCGCGGTGCGGCTGGACTTCTTGGCGGCTGCGGCCAGACCCTTGGTGCGCAGCCAGTCCATCGCGGCGTCCATGTCGCCGCTGGTCTCGTTCAGCGCCTTCTTGCAGTCCATCATGCCGGCGCCGCTCTTTTCGCGCAGCTCCTTGACCATCGCTGCCGTGATCTCAGCCATGTTCCGTAATCCTCTTTGATCGTTCGATATGGTTGCGGGCGAGACGGGGCGTCGCCACCCTATCCCGCCCGCATGACGTCTTGACGACGATTAGGCGTCGATCTGGCGCTCGGCCTCGGCGCCAGCGCCCTCTACGTTCGCTGCCGCGGGCTCTTCTACGCTCAACGCTTCCTCGACGGGCGGCTCGGCCATTGCACCGACGTCCGCGCCGGTGCGGCGCTGCTGCTCCTGGCCACCACGCGTCGCAGCGATCGCCACAGCCTCGCAGTACAAGCGGATCGCCCGGCTCGCGTCGTCGTTCGCGGGAACCGGGAAGGCGATGCCGTCCGGCGACACGTTCGAATCGAGGATGGCAACGACCGGGATGCCCAGCGTGTTGGCTTCCTTGATCGCCAGCTCTTCCTTGTTCGCGTCGATCACGAACATCACGTCGGGCACGCCGCCCATGTCACGGATGCCGCCCAGCGACAGTTCCAGCTTGTCGCGCTCACGGGTAAGCTGCAGGACTTCCTTTTTGGTCAGGCCCGCGGTGTTGCCCGAGAGCTGCTCTTCGAGTGCCTTGAGACGCTTGATCGAGTTCGAGATCGTCTTCCAGTTGGTGAGCATGCCGCCCAGCCAGCGATGGTTGACGAAATGCTGGCCGGAACGACGGGCGGCGTCGGCGACTGCTTCCTGCGCCTGACGCTTGGTGCCGACGAACAGCACCTTGCCACCGCCTGCGACCGACGAGCTGATGAACTCCAGCGCGCGCGCGAACAGCGGCACGGTCTGCGACAGGTCGAGGATGTGGACGCCGTTGCGGTCGCCAAAGATGTAGGGCTTCATCTTCGGGTTCCAGCGGTGGGTCTGGTGGCCGAAGTGCGCGCCGGTCTCGACCAGCTGCTGCATGGTGACGACAGGTGCCGCCATAGTGAAATTCCTTCCGGTTTGTCCTCTGGGAAGCGGATGACGCGTCGGCCGAAGGCCTGCGCACCGGTATGTGATGCTTCCCATGCGGTGTTGAGGCGCGCCCCTTAGCGCATTGGGCGGTGTTCCGCAATCACCGGAAAAGTCGCTTGACCCCAGGAACGAATATGGAACATAACTGGTCCACATAGAGGACAAGCAGCGACTCGTCGCGTTTCATCAGCGAAACATCGTGGAATTGGTGCAATTCGCCGACTCATCCACGGAACTTGTCGACTATGGGACTGTTGATCGAGGCGTTCGATTGAACGTCGGACCGGAGGGCATCATGATTGCAGTGGTGAGTGTCTTGGTATTTGTGGGTGCTCTGGTCACGGCCCTGTCGGTGATCACCATGATGGTGGCTCCGCAATGGCGTCGCATCCTCCATCTCGCCTCCGGTCATGTCGAACCGGCGTTTACGCCGCTCAGCCAGTTGGTGGTTGCCGAGCGCCGGATTGCGGTCAGGCGTTGGTCGGCGATGTCGCCGGCATATGTTCCGGTACGCTATTCGCGCGCTGCCGCCTGACCCGGGCATAATTCATCATGCTGAATGGAATACTGGCGAGATAGGCGACGCAGATCAGGGTTAGCGTGTGCCACGGCACCGAGACCAGAGCTCCACCGAGCAACACTACCAGAGCCAGAGCTTCGAAGCGGACGGTGCGGCGCAGGCGGAACGATCCCCACGAGAAGGTCGCGACGCTCGACACCATCAACATGGCAATGAATGCGACCCAGGGGCCGACCAGATAGGGTGAGGCGAACAGTGTCTCCCCGGTCCAGAACCAGAGATACATGGGCAGCATCGCGAGGCCGGCGCCCGCAGGTGCAGGTATTCCGGTCAGAAAGCCGGCGGATTTATGCGGCTGCTCCACCTCGTCGATCGCGGCATTGAAGCGGGCAAGGCGCAATGCGCAGAACACCGCCAGCAGCAGTGCGCAGATCCACCCGATCCGCGGTGCGGTCGACAGCGACCACAGATACAGGATCAGCGCGGGCGCGACCCCGAAGGAAATCGCATCGGACAGCGAGTCGAGCTCCGCACCGAACCGGCTTTCGCCGTGAAGCAGCCGAGCGATCCGTCCGTCCAACCCGTCCAGTACCCCGGCGATCATGATCATCGCCACCGCGCTCTGCCATTCCCCGCCAATGGCGAAGCGGACGCCCGACAGGCCAGAGCACAGGGCAAGTGCGGTCACCGCATTGGGCGCAACCGCACGCAGCGGCAGGCCGCGTGGCGCGCGACGCAGGCGGGACCGGCGTGGCAGAGCCATTATTGCGCGATGCCCGTCACGGGTCGCCCACCAACGCGTCCCAGCACCGTTTCGCCCGCCACTGAGCGCTGGCCCAGCGTCACCTGCGGCGTCACGTCGTCGGGCAGATACACATCGACGCGGCTGCCGAAGCGGATCAGGCCGACACGCTGACCGGCGGCGACCATGTCCCCGGGCTTGACGAACCCGACGATCCGACGCGCAACCAGCCCGGCGATCTGCGTGAAGCCAATCTTCCGACCGTCGCGCCCTTCGACCACGAAATGTTGCCGTTCGTTTTCGTCGGACGCCTTGTCGAGGTCGGCGTTGAGGAACTTGCCGGAGATATAGACGACCTGGCGGATGGTGCCCGCGATCGGGGTGCGGTTGATGTGAACGTCGAAGACCGACATGAAGATCGACACGCGCACCATCGGTGTCGTACCCAGTTCCCCGGTCAGCTCACGCGGGATCGGTACGCGCTGGATCATGGTGACAAGGCCGTCTGCGGGCGCGACGATCAGATCGTCGCCCTGCGGCGTGGTGCGGATCGGATCACGGAAGAACGCCGCCACCCAGATGCACAGGCCTACAAACGGCCAGAACAGGATCTTGGTGATCAGCGTGGCGAGCAGCGTCAGGCCACCGGCGATCAGGACGTATTTGCGCCCCTCCGGATGGACGGCGGGGAAGCGCCACTTGACCGTGGTCGTGACGACAGGGGGCTTTTCGAGCGAAGGCATCGCGCCAGTCTATCGGTCGCGGCCGTGCGATACAATGTTTTCAGCACAGGACGGATCGCACTGGGCCTCCCGGTTGATCCGGCCGTCCCCCTCCCCTAGACGCAGGCGCAACCCACCCCTGCCAAGGAAGCAAAGATGGCCAAGATCAAGGTGAAGACGCCCGTCGTGGAGATCGACGGCGACGAGATGACGCGGATCATCTGGGAATGGATCCGCGAACGCCTCATCAAGCCGTATCTGGACATCGACCTGGAATATTACGATCTGGGCATCCAGAAGCGCGACGAGACGGATGACCAGATCACCGTCCAGTCGGCCAAGGCGATCCAGAAGTACGGCGTCGGCGTGAAGTGCGCGACGATCACGCCTGACGAGCAGCGCGTCGAAGAATTCGGCCTGAAGAAGATGTGGCGCTCGCCCAACGGCACGATCCGCAACATCCTGGGCGGCGTCGTTTTCCGTGAGCCGATCGTGATCAAGAACGTCCCCCGCCTGATCCCGGGCTGGACGCATCCGATCGTCGTCGGCCGCCACGCATTCGGCGACCAGTACAAGGCGACCGACTTCAAGGTGCCCGGCAAGGGCAAGCTGACCATGAAGTGGGAAGGCGAGAATGGCGAGACGATCGAGGAGGAGGTGTTCGACTTCCCCGCCGCCGGCGTCGCCATGGGCATGTACAATCTCGACGAATCGATCCGCGACTTCGCGCGCGCGTCGATGAACTATGGCCTGGGCCGCGGCTGGCCGGTGTATCTGTCCACCAAGAACACGATCCTGAAGGCCTATGACGGCCGCTTCAAGGACATCTTCGAGGAGGTCTACGCCACCGAGTTCAAGGACCAGTTCCAGGCCGCCGGCATCGAGTATCAGCATCGCCTGATCGACGACATGGTCGCCTCCGCGCTCAAGTGGCACGGCGAGTTCGTCTGGGCCTGCAAGAACTATGACGGCGACGTGCAGTCGGATCAGGTCGCACAGGGCTTTGGCTCGCTGGGCCTGATGACCTCGGTGCTGATGACCCCGGACGGCAAGACGATCGAGGCGGAGGCCGCGCACGGCACCGTCACGCGCCACTATCGCCAGCACCAGCAGGGCAAGGCGACGTCGACCAACCCGATCGCGTCGATCTTCGCCTGGACCGGCGGCCTGAAGTTCCGGGGCAAGTTCGACGGTACGCCGGACGTAACGCGCTTTGCCGAAACGCTGGAGCAGGTCTGCATCAAGACCGTCGAGAACGGCCACATGACGAAGGATCTGGCGATCCTGATCGGCCCGGATCAGCCGTGGATGACCACGGAGCAGTTCTTTGAACAGATCCGCGCGAACCTGGAAGCCGAAATGGGCAACTGGGCCTGATCGCAAGGCCTCGGGCAAAGAAGGGCTCCGGCGATGCCGGGGCCCTTTTTCTTTGGGCGGGCTATTTCCCCTCCGCCTCCAGATACCGGATCACGTCCGCGCGATCGAGCGGATCGGCAAGGCCGGCAAAGCTCATCCGCGTACCCGGCGCAAAGCGCTGCGGATCGGCAAGCCAGCGATCCATCGTCGCCCGGTCCCAGCGTCCGCCGATGCGCGACAGTGCCACGGTATAACCGAACCGATCGCTGCCGCCCGCGACCGGCTTGCCCATGATCGCATGCAGGTTCGGGCCGGCACGGTCCAACTGCCCCTGCCCGATCGTATGGCAGGCCAGGCACTGCCCGAACACGCGCCGGCCGTTGCCAGGATCGGCCACCTGCATCAACGCGTCCAGCGACGGGTTCGGCCCCGCCGACGCCAGGCGTCGGGCATGGTCATCATCGCCACATGCAGCCAGCATCACCAGGATCGTCACGGGCAGCGCCCAACGGCGTATCATCATGCCGCGCCAGATAGGCGCCCGCCCCCTCCCTGCGCAGTGGACAGTTCGTCCCATCATCCCGATGCCGCGGCGATCATACGAAACATACCTGACAAGGAGGACATGCGCTGGTTAAGCTGCGCGCATGGCACTTCGGCTCGACAATCACGGCTTCAGCGACGCACTCGTCATCCTTGGCGCGGCAGGCATCGTCATCCCCGCCTTTGCACGCTTCCGCGTCAGCCCGGTGATCGGTTTCATTCTGGTCGGCCTGCTGGTCGGTCCGGCCGGGCTTGGTTCGCTCGTTCCCGATGCGTCCTGGCTATATTACCTGACCATCTCCGATCCGGAGTCGATCGAGCCCTTTGCGGAGTTCGGCATCATCCTGCTGCTGTTCTCGATCGGATTGGAATTGTCGTTCCGGCGGCTGTGGTCGATGCGGCGGCTGGTCTTCGGCACGGGCGTCACCGAACTGCTCGGCTCCGCCGTCCTGATCGGGCTGGCGCTGCATCTGCTGGGGCAAGGCTGGGGCGGTGCGATCGGACTGGGGCTGGCGCTTGCGCTCTCGTCGACCGCACTGGTGCTGCCGCTGGTGGGTACGACCAGCCCGGTCGGCCGCGGTGCGTTTGCGATGCTGTTGTTCGAGGATCTGGCGCTCGTCCCCATCATCTTCGCGCTGGGTGCGATGGCGCCGACCGCCAGCGAGGAAGGCTGGGTCGGCATCGCCGGCGTCGCCTTGCGCGGTGGCCTGACCGTGGTCGCCATGTATCTGGGCGGCCGGATCGTATTGCCGCGCCTGTTCGCGCAGGCTGCGCGGACCAAGAGCCCCGAATTGTTCCTGGCTGCGTCGCTGCTCGTCGTGATCGTTGCCAGCGTCGCCACCACCGCCGCCGGACTGTCGCCGATCGTCGGTGCGCTGCTGGCCGGCCTGCTGATCGCGGAAACCGAATATCACTCCGAGGTCGAGGTGATGACTGCGCCGTTCAAGGGCCTCGCCCTCGGCGTGTTCCTGATCACCGTCGGCATGAGCCTGGACCTGCGCCTGATCGCAAAGAACTGGCCCTCGCTGCTCGCCGCCGTGGTCGGCGTCGTCGCGGTCAAGGCGATCGTCACCTATCTGCTGCTGCGCGTCGCCCATGCCCGGCGCGGGACCGCGGCCGAAACCGGCCTGCTGATGGGCAGCCCGTCGGAAACCACGCTGATCGTACTCGGCACGGCGGCACAGGCGCAGTTGATCCAGCCGTCCACCGCGGCCTTCTGGCAGACCGTCACGGCGATCGGCCTGACGCTGACCCCGCTACTCGCCAAGGCCGGTCGCATCGCCTCCCGCCGGATCGAGCAGGCCGGGGACGGCCCGCCCATCCCGGAGGTCGAGACGGAAGGCCCAGGTGCGGTCGTCATCGGATTTGGCCGCGTCGGCAAGCTTGTGTCCGACATGCTGAGCGCCCACGGCCAGCGCTATCTGGCGGTGGAGGCGAATATCGATGCCGTTACCGAGGCGCGGCGAGCGGGCTATCCGGTACTGTTCGGTGATGTGGCGAGACCGGAACTGGTCGATCGGCTGAACTTGCCACAGGCGCGCGCGCTGATCCTGACGATGGACGATCCGGTGCTGACCGTTCGGCTGGCGCGACGTATTCGGCAAGCGGTGCCGAACCTGCCGATCATCGCACGCGCGCGCGACGCCAGCCATGCCGCCGAACTCTACCGGGCGGGCGTCACCGATGCCGTCCCCGAAACGCTGGAAAGCTCGCTGCAACTCTCCGAAGCGGTACTGGTCGATCTCGGCGTCGCGATGGGTCCGGTGATCGCCTCGATCCACGAAAAGCGCGACGAACTGCGCCAGACGATCCGCCGCGAAGCGCAACTCACCCGCGAACCGCGCATCCGCCGGATCAAGCGGTTGAGCGAAAGCGGCTGACGGTTGCGGGGGGCCGCGCCTGGCCGCCCCCCTTCCCTCAACCCAGGCGACCCAGGGCGGCGTGCAGTCGTGCCGCCTCCGCCATCTTGTCGGCATGGTCGGCGCGGGCCTTCTCCACCGCCTCGGGCTTGGCCCGCTCGACGAAGCTGGCATTGCCAAGCCGCGCGCCCAGCGCATCGCGCTCCTTCTCGGCCGCGGCGATCGCCTTGGCCAGACGGGCACGCTCCGCATCCAGATCGATCACACCTTCCAGCGGCAGGATGAACGTCGCCTCATCCACCACCACCTGCGCCGCACCACCGCTGGTCGCGTCGCCATCGGCACGATCGACACGCGCCAGGCGCGCCAGCACCGATGCCTGCCGGTCGAGCCGGACAAGCGTATCCTCATGCGCATCACGGACGTGCAGCGGCAGGCGGGCGCCCGGCGGCACGTTCAGTTCGGTTCGCGCGGCGCGAATGTCGCCGACCAGCCGGATCAGCCAGTCAATCTCGCGTTCCGCCTCAGGATCGAGCGCACGCGCATCCGCCATCGGCCATTGCGCCACGATCAGGTCATGGTCGCGAGCCCCCATCGCGTGCCACAGTTCCTCGGTGATGAACGGCATGAACGGGTGGAGCAGCACCAGTATCTGGTCGAGCACCCAGCCGGCGACCGCACGCGTCTCGTCACCGCCAGCCTCGCCGCCCTGCAGCACCGGCTTGATGAGTTCCAGATACCAGTCGCAGAAGCGGCTCCAGACGAACTGGTAGATGGCGTTGGCCGCCCCGTCGAAACGGTAATCGGCCAGTGCCAGATCCACCGCCTGCACCGTCTTCACCGTCTCGGCGATGATCCACTTGTTCACCGCCAGCGTGGCGACGGGTGCATCGAGCGTCGCCGACGCACCGATGCCGTTGGCTTGCGCGAAGCGCGCCGCATTCCACAGCTTGGTGGCGAAGTTGCGATAGCCCTCCACCCGGCGCTCATCCATCTTGATGTCGCGGCCCTGGCTTTCCATCGCCGCCATGAAGAAGCGCAGCGCGTCGGCGCCGTAAGCATCGATCAGGCCGAGTGGATCGACGGTATTGCCCTTCGACTTCGACATCTTCGAGCCGTCGGCGGCGCGTACCAGCCCGTGCAGGTAGAGCGTGCGGAACGGCACGTCCTTCATGAACTGCATGCCCTGCATCATCATGCGGGCGTCCCAGAAGAACAGGATGTCGAAGCCGGAGACCAGCACGTCATTGGGGTAGCGGCCACCCAGCGTCGGGTCCGCCGCCTCCGGCCAGCCCAGCGTCGCGAACGGCCACAGCGCGGAGGAGAACCAGGTATCCAGCACGTCCGGATCGCGGGTCAACGCCACGCCGGCGCCCGCTTGCGCCTGTGCCTCCTCTTCGGTTTCGGCGACAAAGGCGCGGCCGTCCTCGGCGAACCATGCCGGGATCTGGTGCCCCCACCAGAGCTGACGGCTGACGCACCAGGGCTGGATGTTCTCCATCCAGTTGAAGAAGGTCTTCTCCCAGCTTGCCGGTACCAGCTTGATCGCACCCGATCGCACCGCCTCGATCGCCGGCTGGGCCAGCGTCTTGGCATCGACATACCATTGATCGGTCAGCCAGGGCTCGATCACCACGCCGGAACGGTCGCCATAGGGCGTCTGGATCACCCGGTCCTCGACGCGCTCCAGCACGCCCGCTTCCTCCAGCATCGCGACCACGGCCTGGCGCGCCTCGAACCGGTCGAGCCCGATCAGCGCCGCTGGGACCAGCCCGTCCGCGGTCTGGCAGATGCGTGCCTTGGCATCGAGCATGTTGAGCATGTCGCGCGCCTCGATCCCGGCACGACGACCGACCTCGAAATCGTTGAAATCGTGACCGGGCGTGATCTTCACCGCACCCGATCCCAGCTCGGGGTCGGCATGCTCGTCGGCGACGATCGGGATCAGGCGGCCGGTGATCGGCAGGCGCACCATTTGACCGATCAGCGCCGTGTAGCGCGGATCGTCCGGGTTCACCGCCACCGCCATGTCGGCCAGCATCGTCTCCGGCCGCGTTGTCGCCACCGAGATCGTGCCGCTGCCGTCGGCCAGCGGATAGGTCAGGTGCCAGAACTTGCCCTGCACCTCGCGCGTCTCGACCTCCAGGTCACTGATCGCGGTGCCAAGGCCGGCGTCCCAGTTCACCAGCCGCTTGTCGCGGTAGAGCAGCCCCTGGCGATGCAACTCGACGAACACCTTCAGGACGGCCTTGGAAAAGCCCTCGTCCATGGTGAAGCGCTCATTGGCCCAGTCCATCGAACAGCCCAGCCGGCGAAGTTGGCGCGTGATCTCGCCGCCCGATTCCGCCTTCCACTCCCAGACCTTGGCGACGAAATCATCGCGACCCAGGTCGGTACGCTTCACGCCGTCCTTGGCCAGATTGCGCTCGACCACCATTTGCGTGGCGATGCCGGCATGGTCGGTGCCCACCACCCACAGCGCATCCTTGCCCTTCAGTCGCGCATGCCGGGTCAGGATGTCCTGCAGCGTGTTGTCTAGCGCATGGCCGATATGCAGGCTGCCCGTGACGTTGGGCGGCGGGTTGACGATCGTCCACGGCTCGGCATTCGGGCGGTCGGGACGGAACAGCCCCTCCTGCTCCCAATGGGCATACCAGCGGGCCTCGATGGCGGCGGGGTCGAAGGTCTTGGGCAGTTCGGTCATGCCCTGCCCTTAATCGGCGTCGCGGCCGGGCGCTAGACCGTCAGGTGCGGGCGCCGGGCTTGTCGAGGACCGCGCGGATCCGCTCGTTCAGCTCGCCGCGGCGATAGGGCTTGCGGATCAATTCGTAGGAGCGTGAACCCTCGTCGATCGCTTCGTCAGCAAACCCCGTGGTCAGCAGGATCGCGGTGCGCGGATAATCACGCTTCACCGCCTGCGCCAGACCGACGCCGTTCATCCCGCCGGGCATCAATATGTCGGTGAACAGCAACTGGAAATTCGCGTCGCGCGCCAGCACGTCCAGCGCCTCGCGCGCATTCTGCGCAAGGACGACGTCGTAGCCGAGATCCTGGAGCATGGCGCGGCCCAGTTCGCCCACTTCCTCCTGATCCTCGACCATCAGCACGCGTTCCACCCCGTGCGCGGCAGGCTTGGACAGGGTCGGGCCCGGTCGCCGCTCCGTCGCGCCGCTGGCGCGCGGGAAGTAGAGCGAGAACAGCGCACCGCCATCGTCGCTGGTCCCCACCGTCGCCAGCCCGCCGGACTGGCGCATGAAGCCATAGACCATGGCGAGGCCCAGGCCGGTGCCCTTGCCCATGTCCTTGGTGGTGAAAAATGGATCGAAGATCTTGTCGGCGATCGTCGGATCGACGCCCGGCCCGTTATCGGCGACGGTCACCTGCACATATTCGCCAGCGTCCAGCTTCAGCGCGGCGCCGCCCTCGTCATCGGCATCGTCGGGCAGCAGGACGTTGCGTGTACCGATCGTGATGCGTCCGCCATCGTCGGCCACCGCATCGCGCGCATTCCCGACGATGTTGAGCAGCGCCATTTCGGCCTGCACCGGATCGATCCGGCAGTTCCACAGATTGTCCGCGAGTTGCCGTCGCAGCGCCACCGAATCGCCCACCGTGCGGTCCAGGATCGGGCGGAAATCGGTCACGAGCGAGTTGAAGTTGAGCAGCCGGTCGCGCAGTTCCTGCTTGCGCGCAAAGGCGAGCAACTGCTGGGTCAGCGTCGCGCCGCGATTGGCCGCGCCGGCGATTGCTTCCACCGCACGCCGCGCGGCGCGGTCATTCTCGGCCACCCGCGCTTCCAGAATATCGACATAGCCCAGGATCACCTGGAGCAGATTATTGAAATCATGCGCGATGCCGCCGGTCAGCTTGCCGACCGCTTCCATTTTCTGCGCCTCGTGCAGCGCGTCTTCGGCTTCGCGGCGGCGCGAGATATCGAGCTGGCTGCCGAAGAAGTAAACGAGCTCGCCATCGTCATCATAGACCGGTGAAACGAACAGCGCGTTCCAGAAGGTCGACCCGTTCTTGCGGTAGTTCAGGATCTCGACCGCGACTTCCTCGCGGGTAAGGATCGCGGTACGCACCTGATCGACCACGCTGCGGTCGGTTTCCGGCCCCTGGAGAAAGCGGCAATTGCTGCCGACGATCTCCGCTTCGGTATAGCCGGTCATGAACGTGAAGGCGTCGTTGCAGAAGATGATCGGATTGTCCGGCTGATGCGGATCGGTCACGATCATCGGCATCCGCGTCGCCTTTACCGCGGCGAAGAAGATGTCGCTGCCGCCTTCCTGCCGGGCTTCGGCCTTGCGGTCGCGCGGCGGCATAGGCGGCGTCTCACCACCGTCGCGATCAGGCATCAATACTCCTCGACAAAACCTTGTCGAATCAACTTCGTCGGTGCCGACACGGTCCGGATCAATGCCCTTCGCCGGTAATACGCGCGATCTCACGCGCCACCATGCTCTCCACCATGTTCGGCAGATTGGCGTCCAGCCAGTCGCGCAGCATCGGCCGCAGCATCTCGCGCACCAGGCCCTCCAGCGTCCCGTCGCTACCGGCCTCCGGCTTGACCATCAGACGCGTCAACGCCTCCAGCGACCCCCGGCTCGCCTCAGCGGCGCGGGGGGATACGATGGGGTCGGGGGCCGGTTCTGGCTGTGGTGCGGGCGCGGGCGCCGGAGTAGGCGACGGAGCAGCAGCGCGCGGAGCAGGCTTGCTGAGCAGCGGCGAGGCAGCGGGGGGAGCGGCAGGCGCAGGCGGCGGAACCGGCATGGGGTCACTCAACTCCAGCACCTCGCCTGCATCGTCCTCATCCTCATCATCGGCATCATCCAGCGAAGGATGCAGCATCGGCGGCGGTACGCTGCGCGACGGGCGGCGCGGGCGGCCCGGCGCGTCCCCTTCTTCCGCGATGATCCGCTTGATGGAGGACAGGATCTCCTCCATCGACGGTTCCGCGCTGATATCCCCCATGACAGCAATCACCCCGGTTGACGTCCTATTGTCTGTTCGGCGATTCCGCACCTGTGGTTAAAGCCGGGCTCCTGTCAACCGGTCGATCGACCGTGCTGTCCAGCGGACGGGTGACCACCGCGGTCTGCGCCGGCGTATTGGCGGTGGAGGTGGCGACCGGCATCGGCTCGCCATCGCCGTCCCAATCGTTGATCCGGTTACGCACGCGGCGATAATTGACCACCGGATCGTACAGCACGCCGCCGTCCAGCCCCAGGTCGCGTGCCTCGGCATTGCCCATCGCGGCCAGCAGCGCGAACCCTGCGACATAGGCGTCGCGCCGGGCGGTGACGAGTTGCACCTGACTGTTGAGCAATTCCTGCTCGGCGTTCAGGATTTCGATCACGGTGCGCGTGCCGACGCTGTTTTCGGCGCGGACGCCCTCCAGCGACAGCGTGTTTGCGCTGACGGCCGCCTCGGACGATGCGATCACCTGCCGCGACGCCTGCCACTGCGCATAAGCGGAGCGCGCCTGTGCGATCACCTGGCGCTCGGTTGCGGTGACATTCTCGATCGCCTGGCTACGCAGCGCCTCCGCCTGGCGGACCTGTGCGGCGGGGCGCCCCCCCTGGAACAACGGCACATTCAATTGCAGGCCGGCATTCAGGTTCTTGCCCGATCCCGGAATGCCGGCACGAACCGCCTGATCGGTCAGCGAATCGAGATAGTTGAAGTAGGAGCCGCTGGTCACCGCATTCAGTCGCGGCAGACGATTGGCCCGCGCCACGCCGATATCGAAGCGCGTCGCATCGGCATTGCGCCGCGCGGCCAGCAGCTGCGGATTGCTTTCCAGTGCGACCGACACGGCCGTGGACGGCGCGTCGGGCAGGTTGGGAAGCGCCGGCGGCTGCTCCAGCCGATCGGGCGGCGAGCCGACGACGTTAATATAATCCTCGCGGCTGGCGATGAGCTGCGCTTCGGCCGATTGTAGTTGTGCGCGTGCCTGGGCCAGCCGCGCCTCCGATTGCGCGACGTCGGTACGGGTAAGGTCGCCCACCTCGAACCGGTCGCGGCTGGCGCGCAGGTTGGTTTCCAGCACGCGGACATTCTGCGTGTTCAGCCCGACCACCGCCTCATCGCGAATCACGTTCATGTACGCGCTGACGACGGAGGTGAAGATCTGCGCCTCGGTGCTGCGCAGGGTCGCGCGGCCGGCATCGACACGCGTTTCCGCCGCGCGCAGCCCGTTCTTGACCGCACCGCCCTGATAGATCGGGACGGAAAGCTGCACGTTGGCTACGCCCTGCCGCGTCGGATTGACGAAGTTGTTGTTCGCCTGGACCACGAACTCGGTCAACTGCCCCGTCGCGTTCACCGTGGGCAGCGCACCCGCCCGCGCGATCGGGACATTCTCGTCCGTCGCGCGCTGCTGCGCCCTCTGCCCCGTGATCGTGGGATTGCCCTGATAAGCCTTGAGCAGCGCTTCACGCAGCGTATCGGCTGACGCAGGCGCAGAAGGAACGACGGCTGCGCCGATCAACAGCAGGCAGGCGGGGCGAAGGCGCATGGTTTCGCCTAGAACCGGAAGGAGCGTGGCCGCTCGAAACCGGGCAGCACGGTGCAGTCCACATCGGCAAAGGGCTGCAACCCGAAGCCGCCTTCGGTACGCCGGCCGGTGGCGAGGCGGCTGACGCCGTTCTCGATCAGCCCGGTCGCGATCCGGCCACCGACCCGCACCTGCTCGATCAGCGCGGCGGGAACTTCCTCAACCGCGCCGTCGATCAGCAGCACGTCATAAGGCGCACCCGCGGCATGGCCTTCGGGCAGTGGCCCCTCGACCACATGGACGTTACCATATTGGGCCAGTGCCGCACGCGCATCCTGCGCCAGCGCCGGATGGCTTTCGACCGCCACCACTTCGCCGACGATGCCGGACAGCAAGGCCGCCGTGTAGCCGCCAGCCGCACCGATCAGCAGCACCCGGTCGCCTCGTTCCAGATAGGCCTCGGTGAGCAAGCGGCCCGTCGCCATCGGCAGGTTGACGCTGCGGCCATGACCGATGCCGATCAGGCTGTCGCGATAGGCCAGCGAGCGGGCGTCGGCGGGCAGGAAAGCCTCTCGCGCGACGTGCGTCATGGCGGTGACCACGCGAGCGTCGTTTACCGCGTTGGTGCGCAACTGGCTGGCCACCATCGCATGGCGCATCGCCTCGTAACTCGCGGAGCCAGTGGCGTTTTCATCCGCGCTGGTGATCCCGGATTGCGTCATCGTCGTCGTCATGCCCATCCCTGTCGCACAACTGTTGTAGCTGCGCAATACACTAGTTCAACTGATGCGGCTTGTATCGCGCCCGCGTGACGAGGCCAAGCGAACGGTAACCCGTCCCGCTCCTCTGATACGCAGAAATCCTCCGCGCCGGCTTGACCCGTTCTGAAAAAACCACCAAAGGCGCCCCTCCGGCCCGATGGCGGAGTGGTGACGCAGAGGACTGCAAATCCTTGCACCCGGGTTCGATTCCCGGTCGGGCCTCCACTTCCATGATGATCCACCCGCACATTAGCGCGGGTGTTGTATCCCAGCAGATACATTACCTGTGATCTGGTTAAACCAGTGCCGGGCCTGCCGGTTTCATGAAGAAAATTCTTGGTGCGCTTTTGGGCAGTTGGCCTCCCGGGCGGGTCCCAATACATATTTTGCAGGTTATGCTGGTGATCCGTCGCGCAAATTGGACGCGGACGTTCCCTTTTACGCCCGGCATCATGGGCGATCCATCACGAGCCCGCTGTCATGGGCCAAGGAGTTTGACGACATGGACACTTCCGGCGAACGCGCAATTTCAAGGCGCGGGATGCTGGTCGGCAGTGCCGCCTCGGCCGCGTTGACCGCGGTGCCGGCGGACGCGCAGACCCCGCCCCCCGCGGCGCAGCCCAGCATGATGACGGTGGCGATGGAGGTGAACGGCAAGCGGCGCGAACTGCAGGTCGATACACGTACCACGCTGCTCGACGCGTTGCGCGAGCATTGGCGCCTGACCGGCACCAAGAAGGGCTGTGACCATGGCCAGTGCGGTGCCTGCACGGTGATCGCGGACGGCAAGCGGATCAACGCCTGCCTGTCGCTGGCCGTGCAGCATCAGGGCGGTCGGATCACCACCATCGAGGGGCTGGGCCAACCGAACGATTTGCATCCTATGCAGGCGGCTTTCGTCAAGCATGACGGCTATCAGTGCGGATATTGCACGCCGGGCCAGATCTGCTCGGCGGTGGCCGTGCTGGACGAGATCAAGGCCGGTGTCCCCAGCCATGTGACCGACGATATCACCGCAAGCTCGCCGATGACCACGACCGAGATGCGCGAACGGATGAGCGGCAATCTGTGCCGGTGCGGCGCCTACTCCAATATTGCCGAGGCGATGGCCGAAGTCGCGGGAGTTCAAGCATGAAGCCCTTCAGCTACGAGCGCGCCCGCACGCCCGCAGAGGCCGCCGCGGCCGTGGCGCAGCGGCCGGGCGCCAAGTTCCTGGCCGGCGGCACCAACCTGCTCGACCTGATGAAGCTGGAGATCGAGGCGCCGACGCATCTGGTCGACGTGCAGGATCTGAAGCTCGATCGGATCGAGGACACGGCCGAAGGCGGCCTGCGGATCGGTGCGTTCGTGTCGAACACCGCGCTCGCCGCTGATATGCGCGTTCGTCGGGACTATGGTGTGCTGTCCCGCGCGATCGTCGCGGGCGCCAGCGGCCAGTTGCGCAACAAGGCGACTACCGCGGGCAATCTGCTCCAGCGGACCCGCTGCCCCTATTTCTATGACACCAACCAGGCGTGCAACAAGCGTCGGCCGGGGTCCGGCTGCGCCGCGATCGGCGGCTATTCGCGGCAACTGGCGGTGGTCGGCAGCAGCGATGCGTGCATCGCCACCTATCCCGGCGACATGGCAGTCGCGATGCGTGTGCTGGATGCCCAGGTGGAGACGGTGAACGCAGCCGGCGCGACGCGTGCGATTCCGATCGGCGAATTCCACCGCCTGCCCGGCAATACCCCGCATGTCGAAAACGCTTTGCAACCGGGCGAGCTGATCACGTCGGTCACCCTGCCCCGTCCGCTCGGCGGCCACCATACCTATCAGAAGGTGCGGGACCGCGCGTCCTACGCCTTTGCGCTCGTCTCGGTCGCGGCCGTGATCCAGAAGGACGGCACGGGCCGCGTCGCGATCGGCGGCGTGGCGCACAAGCCATGGCGGGTCGAAGCAGCCGAGGCCGCGATGCCGCAGGGGTCGCGCGCGGTATCCGCCCGCCTCATGGCCGGTGCCCGCCCGACGCGCGATAACGCGTTCAAGGTTCCCCTTGTGGAACGCACATTGGCGCTCGTCCTCGATCACGCAAAGGCTCAGGAGGCGCGCGCATGAAGTACGAACAGCCCGCCGGCACCAACGTCCTCGACCGCATGACGATCGTCGGCAAGCCGACCGACCGCATCGATGGCCCGCGCAAGACGACCGGTACCGCGCCCTACGCTTATGAACGCCATGATGTCGCGCCCGGCGCCGCTTATGGCTATGTCGTCGGCGCCGGCATTGCCAAGGGCCGGGTAACCACAATCGATACCGCCGGGGCAAAGGCAGCACCGGGCGTGATCGCGGTGGTGAGCACGCTCGACATGCCCAAGCTGCCGCTCAGCCAGATGAACACCGCATCGCTGTTCGGCGGGCCGGTGGTCGAGCATTATCACCAGGCGATCGCGCTGGTCGTGGCCGATACGTTCGAACAGGCGCGTGCCGCCGCCGGACTGCTGCGCATCGACTATGCTCGCGACAAGGGTCGATTCGACCTCAAGGAGGCCGCGCCGACCGCCCCCTATACCGGCGGCAACAGCGACGAGGGATCGGGCGCGCCGCCGATCGACCGGGTGGGCAATTTCGATCGCGCCTTTGCCGCAGCGCCGGTGAAGCTGGACGCGGCCTACACCACGCCGGATGAAAGCCATGCGATGATGGAGCCGCATGCCTCCATTGCGGCATGGCAGGATGGCAAGCTGACCGTCTGGACGTCGAACCAGATGATCGCGTGGGGGAAGCGCGATCTCGCCAAGACGCTGGGGCTGGACCCCGCCAATGTGCGGATCGACTCGCCTTATATCGGCGGCGGTTTCGGCGGAAAGCTGTTCATCCGCGCCGATATCGTGCTTGCGGCGCTGGGTGCGAAGGCGGCGGGCCGGCCGGTCAAGGTCGCGCTGACCCGGCCGATCATGGCGAACAACACCACCCACCGCCCCGCGACCATCCAGCGCATCCGCCTGGGCTGCACCCGCGATGGCACGATCACCGCGATCGCGCATGAAAGCACCAGCGGCAATCTGCCCAAGGGCGATCCGGAAACCGCCGTTGCGCAGACCAAGCTGCTCTATGCGGGCAAGAACCGGATGACCGCGCTGCGCCTGGCGGTGCTCGACCTGCCGGAAGGCAACGCGATGCGCGCACCCGGCGAGGCGCCGGGCATGATGGCGCTCGAGATTGCGATGGACGAGATGGCGGAAAAGCTGGGCATGGACCCGGTCGCTTTCCGCGTGAAGAACGACACGCAGGTCGATCCCGAGGATCCCAAGCGCCGCTTCTCGCAGCGGCAACTGGTCCGCTGCCTGGAAATGGGGGCGGAGCGATTCGGCTGGGCTGCGCGTAATCCGAAGCCCGCGCAGGTGCGTGATGGCCGCTGGCTGGTCGGCATGGGCATGGCCGCCGGCTTCCGCAACAGTCCGACGCAGAAGTCCGCGGCGCGCGTCGGCATCGATCGCAAGGGCGTGGTCACCGTCGCCACCGACATGACCGATATCGGCACCGGCAGCTATACGATCATCGCACAGACCGCGGCGGAGGCGATGGGCGTGCCGCTGGACAAGGTCATCGTGCTGCTGGGCGATTCGGATTTTCCGGCCTCGGCGGGTTCGGGCGGTCAATGGGGCGCGGCGAACAGCACCTCGGGCGTCTATGCCGCGTGCATGAACCTGCGCGCCAGCATCGCGCAGCGGCTGGGCTATGACGGACCCGACGTGATCTTTGCCGATGGCGAGGTCCGCTCGGGCAATCGTCGTGCCAAGCTGGGTGAGGCGGCGGGCCGGGATGGTCTCTCGGCGGACGGCCAGATCGAATATGGCGACCTCGACAAGCAGTTCCAGTTATCGACCTTTGCCGGTCATTTCGTGGAGGCTGCCGTGGATGCCTATACGGGCGAGGTACGGGTGCGTCGCATGCTCGCGGTGTGCGCCGCCGGTCGGATCATCAACCCGAAGTCGGCGCGCAGCCAGGTGATCGGGGCGATGACGATGGGCGTGGGCGCGGCACTGATGGAGGAACTGGCGGTCGATACGCGCTTCGGCTTTTTCGTGAACCACGATCTGGCCAGCTACGAAGTGCCCGTCCATGCCGACATTCCGCATCAGGAAGTCGTCTTCCTCGATGAAGCGGACGCCTATGCCTCGCCGATCAAGGCCAAGGGCGTGGGCGAACTGGGCCTGTGCGGGGTCGGCGCGGCGATCGCCAATGCGGTGTACAATGCGACGGGTGTGCGTGTCCGCGACTATCCGATCACGCTGGAGAAGCATCTGGCAAAGCTGCCGCCGGTCGCCTGATCCCGGCGTCCTCCCAGGCGAGGCAGGCGGCGAGCTGGCGGACCAGGGGCGGGTCCGCCGGCGGCATCGGCAGGCCGGCCATGCCGGCCGGTCGCTCCCAGCGAAGCGCCGTCGCGGCATGCGGTCGCGCTTCGCCCTGCCATTTCCGCACGACATAGAGCATCAGCAAAAGATGCCGGTCGGGCAGCACCTCGGTCGCGAAACCGGCCGGCGTCAGGGCGCTCGGTGCGACCAGTATCTCCAGTTCCTCCGCCAGCTCGCGAATCAGTGCCGCCTCCGGTGATTCGCCGCGCTCCACCTTGCCGCCGGGAAATTCCCACAGCCCCGCCAGCGGCTTGCCCGCAGGGCGCTGCTGGAGCAGCACGCGCCCCGCGCCATCTACCAAAGCTGCGGCAACCACAGGAAAAATCTTCCGTTCGTTCATTCTTAAGCCCTTACGGATAAGCCATTTTCCCGATGAAGCTGCGAATCGCGAAGCTGCTGCGCCTTCGGGTGCCCCTTGCCGATCTTTGGCATCAGTCGCGTGGCGCGACGGCCATCGAATATGGCCTGATCCTCGCGCTCGTCTTTCTGGTCATCATCATCGGCGTCGGCCAGACCGCCGACAGCACCATCAACATCTGGAATCGTGTCAGCTCCCGCATCGTCAACGCACGTTGATCGCAGCGCGTTTACCCTTTCTTCAAAGGGATAGGGGTAAAACATCAGCGCTGCTCCGGTGTGATGTCCGGTTCAGCCGGGTGAATGACGCTTTGGAAAGCATGGAGACCGGAATGCAGACGATCCGCAAGATCATCAAGAACAACAAGGGCGCGACGGCCATCGAATATGGCCTGATCGCAGCCCTCATCGCCGTTGCCGCCATCGCCACGATGACGACGCTGGGCACCAACCTGAACAAGACGTTCTCGAACGTCTCGTCCAACATCAACAAGGCCGGCTAAGCCGAACTTGCTCTGACAAGCAAAGGGGCGGCGTAACCATGGTTCCGCCGCCCCTTTTTGCGTGTCCAGACGGGATTACAGCCGCCCCATCGCCAGGAACTTGGCGGCGCGCGCGCGCTTCAACTCCGCCGCGCTCAAGCCGTCCAGATCGCCCAACGCGCCGGATAGCGCATCGCCCAGCGCGGTGATCGCCGCAGTCCGATCGCGATGCGCACCGCCCACCGGCTCGGCGACGATCGTGTCGATCACCCCCAGCGCCTTCAGGTCCTGCGCCGTCATCTTCATCGCCTCCGCCGCCTCAGGCGCCTTGTCCGCGGTACGCCACAGGATCGACGCACACCCCTCCGGGCTGATCACCGAATACACCGCATGCTCGAACATCAGCACCCGGTTGCCTGCCGCCAGCGCGACCGCACCACCCGAGCCACCCTCGCCGACGATCGCCGACACCACCGGCACCCCCGCCGCGAGACACGCCTCGGTCGAACGCGCAATCGCCTCGGCCTGACCGCGCTCCTCGGCCTGGATGCCGGGGAATGCGCCGGACGTGTCGACCAGGGTCACGATCGGCAGACCGAATCGATCGGCGAGTTGGACCAGACGGATCGCCTTGCGATATCCCTCGGGCTTGCCCATGCCGAAATTGTGGCGGAGGCGCGTTGCAGTGTCCTCACCCTTTTCATGGCCCAGCACCATCACGCGACGGCCACGGAAGGTGGCAAAGCCGCCCAGGATCGCCTGATCGTCGGCAAAGGCGCGGTCGCCCGCCAGTGGAACGAACTCGTCGAACAAGGCCGCCACGTAATGCTTGAAATGCGGGCGTTCGGGGTGACGCGCTACCTGCGTCTTCTGCCACGGCGTCAGCTTGGCGAAGGTATCGCGCAACAGCTTGTCGGATTTGGTCTGCAGGCGGGCGATTTCGGCTGCGATATCCACCGTCCCGTCGGCAGCGGTTTCCCGCAGCTCGTCGATTCGGTTCTGCAG
>NZ_CAMLAC010000039.1 GCF_946477935.1 uncultured Sphingomonas sp.
GCGGTGGTCAGGAACGATCCACCCCCGGCTGCGCCCCCGCGCGAGCCGGCCTATTTCGACGCCGGGAGCGACTATCTGTGAGCACGCCTGCCGAACGCATTGCCAAGCTTGAAGAAGCCTTGGGCAACGGCGTCCTGACGATCGAGAGCGATGGGGAGCGCATCACCTATCGTTCCACGTCGGACCTGAAGGCCGCCATCTTCTACAATCGCGGGTTGCTCTCCGGCGGCGACGTGCAGCGTCCGGCCAGCACCCTCGCCGTGTTCGACCCGAGTTGATCCATGGCATTCGCTGACTGGATCGACGGCGCGATCGCGCCGATCGCCCCCGAGTGGGCGGCACGGCGGATGGCGGCGCGCGCCCGCCTCGACGTGGCGAGCTCGGCGCGTGATGGCATCCGCCAGTATGACGCAGCGGTGCGTGATCGTCGCACGCAGGGGTGGAGCCGTGCCGCCAGTTCGGCAGATGGGGAGAACGTCCAAGGCCGGCAGTCTCTCGCCTGGGCCGGTCATGACCTGGTGCGCAACAACAAGTATGCCGCTGCCGCGGTGCGTCAGCTGGTCGCGACGATCTGGGGCGACGGTATCGCCGTCCAGATCACCCACCCGGTCAAGCGCATCCAGCAGCGGGCGCAGGACAGCTGGAACCGCTGGGCGGAAGGTCGCGTCGACGGGTTCGGTGACTGGTACGGTCACGGCAAGCTCGCCGTGCGTGAGATGGTGGTCGGTGGCGAAGGGCTGACGCTATGGCTGCCGGATCGCTCCGGCCCCAACGGGCAGCTCGTCGGCATGGAGGGCGCGCAGCTCGACACCAGCCGCAACATGCTGCTGCGCAACGGCGGTCGGATCGTCCAGGGCGTGCAGTTCGATGCGCATGGGTTGCGCGTCGGATATTGGCTCTATCCGGACCATCCGAACGACCCGATCCGGGGCGCAGGCAGCGTCCAGTCGCATTTCGTGCCGGTGGAGCATGTCGACCACCTGTTCGAGCGACTGCGCTTCCGGCAGACGCGGGGCGTTTCGTGGCTCGGCGCCGTAGCGATGACGCTTCGCGATGTCGGTGACATCGAGGACGCCAAGCGCCTTCAGGAAAAGGTGCAGGCCTGTCTCGCGCTGATCGTCCAGCCGGGCGAAGCGCAGTCGGGATCGCCTCTGGGGCAGCAGCTGCCCGGCGCCAACGACGCGCCGGGCAGGCCGTTGGAGGAGACGATGCGGCCCGGCATGATCGCGCGGCTTCGTCCCGGCGAGACCGCATCGGCCATCAACCCGACGCCCTCGTCCAACACGGTGGAGTTCATCCGTCAGCAGATGGCGGCGGTCTCGGCCAACATGGTGCCCTATCACCTGATGACGGGCGATGTGAGCCAAGCCAACTACTCCGGCCTGCGCGCCGCGATGAACGGCTCCTACGCCTTGGTCGACGATTGGCAGCAGAACGAGGTGATCCCGCTTCACTGCCGCCCGGCCGTCATGCGGCGGATGCAGCGGCTGTTCCTTGAGACGGGCGACCCGCGCTTCATGCAGGTCGGGATGACTTTCGCCCTGCCGATCCGGCGCATGGTCGATCCGGTCAAGGATCTGATGGGCGAGATCATGGAGATCCGCGCAGGCCTGAAGCTGCTCGGCACCGGCTTGGCGGAGCGCGGCATCAACGCCGATGAACACATGGCTGCCGTCAAGGCGATGAACGACACGATCGACCGGCTTGGCCTCGCGCTCGACAGCGACCCGCGCCGCGTCACGGACAGCGGCATCCTGCAGGTGCCGTCCGGATTCCTGGCTCCCAAGGAGTAGAACATGAAAATTGGACTGATTGGCGCCGTGCCCGCGGCGATCGACGCCGCGCGCCTAGTCGCCATGGCGGACGGCGCGCGGTCGTTCCCCGCGGTCATGCAAGGCCATCGGCTGGAGGCTGGAGAACGGCTGGCCAGCAACACCGGCTATGACGCCGCCACTCGCACGGTCGAGCTGATCACGGCCACGGAGACGCCGGTCCGCATGCCCGGTTGGCTCGTCGGTCTCGACTGCGAGTTCTACTACGAGATCCTCGACTGTTCCCCCGGCGCCGTCGACATGTCCCAGCTTGAAGCCGGCAACGCGCCACTGCTGGACACCCACGACCGCTTCCAGCTCGCGTCGCGGCTCGGCGTCGCCCGTCAGGCGCAGGTCGTGGCGGCGCAGGTCATCACCCGCTGTGCCTTCGGCCAGTCCGCGCGCGCTCGTGAGGTTGAGGCGGAGTTCGCCGGGGGCACCCCTCCCAAGGTCAGCGTCGGCTATCGGCGCAACCAGATGCTTCTCGACCGGATGGACGGCGACGTCCCGGTCTACCGCGTTACCAGCTGGACCCTCACCGAGGTCTCGCTGGTGTCGATCGCGGCCGATCCCGATGCAGGGGCCCGGTCGGCGCAAGAATCCACCGGCCCCTGCCCCATCACGGAGACCTCTATGCGTAATCTGCCTTCCGGCCTGCCGCTGGCCGCGGTTGCCTCCACTCTTGCTGTCGCGGCGGCAGACGGTGCCCGCTCGCTCGGCGACGGCATCGCCACCCGCGGTCCGACGCCGCAGCCGCTGCCGAACCCCGCGCCGATCGTCGCTACGCCGGCTCCGGCGCCTGCTCCCACGCCGGCGCCCGCACCCGCTCCAAGCCCTGCTCCCGCTCCGACCCCTGCGCCTGCGCCTGCGCCGGCTCCCGCGCCCTCAGCGCCCGGCACCGAAGCCGGTCGCTCGGCCGTGGATCGGTTCACCGGAACCGCTGCCTTGGCACTGATCGATCAGGCGCGCGGGTTCGGCGACGCCGTGGTGACTCGCGCGCAGGAGCTCATCCAGCAGAATGAGCGCGGCGAGATCAGCACGGACGGCGCCCGCGCGGCGTTGCTGACGGCCGCGGCCGATGCGCAGCGCACGGCCACGAGCGGCATCACCACCGGCGGTCGCGCGATCGAGGTCACCGGCGATCAGCGTGACCGTTTTCGGCAGGGTGCTGCGAACAGCATCATCCAGCGCGCCGGCTTGGGTCAGCTGATCGCGGACGGTGCGCGTGCCCGAGGCCAGCAGGCACCCGACCTCGACCCCGGCGAGTTCCGCGGCATCCGTAACGCCGAGTTGGCGCGCATGTCGCTGGAGCGGTGTGGCCAGCGGGTCGATAGCTGGGACCGCGATCTCGTTGTCGGTCAGGCGATGGCGCTGCGCATGGGCCCCTACCAGTCGACCAGCGATTTCCCGGTCATCCTGGAGGAAGTCGTCAACCGGGTGCTCCAGGCAGCCTATGCCACCACCCCGGACACGTGGCGCCAGTTCGCCGGCGTCGGCTCGGTCAGCGACTTCAAGGCGACCGCGCAGATCCTGCTCGGCGCGTTCGGTGCGCTCGATCCGCTGCTGGAGAACGGCGAGGTCAAGAACAAGCCGATCCCGGACGGCGCGAAGGCGACCATCCAGGCGACGACGCGCGCCAACATCATCGCCCTGACCCGGCAGGCGATCGTCAACGACGACCTCGGCGCCTTCAACGATCTGGCCGTCGCGCTCGGCCGCGCAGGCAAGCTGTCGATCGAACTGGACGTCTACCGCCTGCTCGCGCTGAACAACGGGCTCGGCCCGGTGATGGGTGACGGCAAGACGCTGTTCCACGCCGATCACAAGAACATCGTGGCGGGCGCAGGGCTGTCGATCGACCAGATCGAGGCGATGGACATCCTCTTCGCCGATCAGACCGATCTCAGCGGCGAGGAAAAGCTCGACCTTCGCCTGTCGGTGCTGCTGACCCCCTATGCCTACAAGGGGCAGGCCACGATTCTCAACACCGCCGATCAGGGTCTCGATCCGACTGGCAAGCTCCTGATCCCGAACCGGGTGAAGGGCACGTTCGATACCATCGTGGGTGGCAAGCGTCTGAAGGGCAAGCGTCGCTACGGCTTCGCCGATCCTTCGATCGCACCTGCGCTCAAGGTGGTGTTCCTGAACGGCAATCAGGAGCCCACCGTGGAGAGCCGCGACGGCTGGCGGACCGATGGCACCGAATGGCGGGTCAAGTTCGACTACGGCGTCGGCGCCATCGACTGGCGCACCGCCGTCACCGACGCAGGCGAGTAAGCCTCGCTGATCCCCAAGAACCACCTGTGACCGCCGGCAGCAGCGCTGTCGGCGGGGAGATCGACCATGAACAACTTCCGTCACCCCGGTAAGACGCTGGACTTCGTCGCTCCCGCTGCCGGCGTCGTGTCCGGCCAGCCGCAGCTGCGCGGCACCATCCTCCACATCCCCGGCAAGAGCGCCAAGGAAGGCGAGGCCTATCCCGGCACGATCGAGGGCGTCTTCAATCTGCCCTGCGCCGCCAACACCGCATGGGAGGCCAGCGCCACGCCCCTCTATTGGGACGCCGCCAACAAGCGGGTCACCACCAGTGCCAACGGCAACGCGTTGATCGGCGTGGCCGCTGCGGACAAGCCTGCTGCTGCCAACAGCGGCGACGTCAAGCTGCTCCCGCAGGTCGGCGTCAAGCCGGCAGCGGCGTAAGGCGGCCGGGCGGTGGGCTTCTCCGAACGCCGTCGGTTCCTGGTGGATGCCGGTTTCGAGGAGTTCGGGGAGCCTGCCGAATACATCGACGTGACCGCGGGCACGAAGCTGCCCGTGGTCATCCGGCGCCGTGATCGGGACGAAGAGGACCGCTTCGGCAACGTCAGCATCAAGTCGCGGTCGATCATCTTCCGGGTCCGCTCGTGGCAGGTGCGCCAGCCCCAGCCCGGAGACCTGATTGGGGTATCGGGCGGAGATCTCGCCGGCCTCTACGAGGTCCGGCCGGACCCGATGCTCGACGCCAAGGGCGTCTGGGACTGCCCCGTTGAGAGGCGGGCGCAATGACCTGGTCGTGCAAGTCGGAAGGCTTCGACAAGCTCGACCGGCAGATGGCCAAGATGGCGAGCGGCATCCCGCAGGACCGGCAGCGGGACGTGCTGCATCGTGGCGGTCAGCTGATCGTCGACGAGGCGCAGCGCCTGGCGCCGGTCCGCACGGGCGCGCTGCGGGACAGCATCCGCGTCACCGATGACCGCGAAGGCCTGCTCTACGGCAAGCTGAACGGCACCGGCATGTCAGTCTACATCGGTCCGGTCGGGTCGGTCGAAGATGGCGACGTCTACTACGCCAAATTCCAAGAGTTCGGGACGATCCACATGCGGGCTACGCCGTACATGCGCCCCGCGATCGCGTCGAAGCGGCCGGAGGCGGAGAAGCTGGTCCTGACGCTGCTGGCGCAGGACGTTCTGGGAATGGCGCAATGAGCATGAAGAATGCGCTGGAGCGGCGCCTCCTGGAGACGCGCGCCATCACCGATCGCGTCGGCGGGCGGGTCGGCTGGTCCCGCCGCCTCGACGGTCTGCCGGCGATCACCATGCAGGTCATCGCCGATCCGCGCCCACAGCATCTGAAGGGCTTCCAGCGCACGCGTGCCACGCAGGTGCAGCTCGATGTCTGGGCCGCGTCAGAGGACCAGGCGGAGGAGATCCGCGAGCTCTGCATCGAGCATCTTACGCCCGCTGCCCTGATCGACGGCATCAAGTTTCAGCGCGCCATGATCGACAACGTCCGGTCCGGCGCGGAGCCCGAGCAGTCGGGTCAGCCCCAACGTTCCCGCGGAGAGCTGTTCCGCGAGAGCATCGACTTCACCTTCACGCACAACGCCTGACAGGAGGCACTACCATGGACGCAAATGGCAATTCCGAAGCCGAGATCGGCTACGGCACCGGATTCTTCCTCGGCCTGACCGAGGCGACGCTGCTGGAGCTCGACGAGGTGACGAAGGTTCCGTTCGCCGAAGAGGTGGCGGATGATGTCGAGAAGACGCACTTCAAGTCGCGCGGCCGGCGCAAGGAATATGGCTCCGGCCTGATTGAGCCCGGCGAGGATACGCTGGAGCTGAACTACATCCCGGGCAGCCCCACCGACGCGCTGATCCGCGCGGCGCACCAGTCCGGCAAGCCGTATCTGTATGAGACCTACCTGCCGGCGCCCGCTGGTAAGTGGTGGAAGATCAGCGGCTATCTCATCGTGAAGTCGCGCGGGCGCAACGTGCCGATCGGGGACCGCATGACGCAATCGGTGAGCGTGCGCTTCACGGGCGAAAGCGCTGAGGCGACGGCCGCAGCGCAACGGGTCAAGGCGGGCGCCTGATGCGCGGGTCGATCCATTTCGAGGCGTTGGGGAAGAGCTTCACGCTCTTCCTCGGCAATGCCGCGCAGTGCGCCGTGGAGGAGCAGTTCGACCGCGGCTATTTCGCCGTCGTGGCCGACGCGATCCCGAACCTTTCGCCCGAGGACGCCTATGCGATGTCCGTGGCGATGTCGAACGGGACTATTCCGCCCGCGCCGGTCGCGGCGCGTGCCATGGAGGCGATGCGCGGTGTCCGTCAGTCGACGCTCCGCGCGCTCGCCTATCACGGGCTCCAGAAACACCATCCCGGCACGACGCTCGCCGACGTCAGCGACATCATCGACGACCTCGGCGATGATGCGTTCGGTGACGTGATGGGCCGCGCCCTCCGCGGTGCGCAGGGCGATCCGGCGAAAGAGGAGGATGGCGAGGACGCCGCCCCGGGAAAGCCGGAAAAGCCCAAGCCGATCCGCAAGCCAAAACAGACTGGGCGGACCTAGAACGGCAGTGGGTCGCCCTGTGCTGCCCTGGCCTGTTCTGGGATCAGACACCCGCCACCACCCGCGCCACGATCCTCGGCGCGATCGAGGCTCGACGTAGCGCGTACGAACAGGCGATGTACGGCGCGTGGCAGACCGAGCGGTTCGCCCGCGAGGACAAGCTGAAGCCGTTCAGCCAGTACGCGTCGAAGTCGAAGAAGACGAGCAAGGCAGGCGCGCGCCAGACGGCAGGCGAAATGTTGGCCGCGTTCCAGAACCGCGCCCAGGCGGGCGCGCCCATTGCAATCGAGATGGTCGACGGGCCCCGCCCGAGGAAGATGCTCGGTTAGCCGAGTAGCTTGGCCTTCTCTGCATCGAACTCTGCCTCGCTCAAGGCGCCCCGATCTCGAAGATCGGCGAGCCTAGCAAGATCATCGAGCCGGTTGGGCTCGGCTATTGGCGTCGTGGCGTGTTGCCCTTCTCGTGGCATCACTGCCGCCAAGAGGAGCGCCAAGGGCCCAAACAGAAGCCCTAGCAGGAGCAAAAGCGAAAAGCTGCGGCCTCGACCTTCGGCGATGAAGCCTGCGCCTAGTGCGCACAGTCCGCCAACGGCCAACCACACTGTCAAAATCGCCGCACTGTCGTTCATCGCCGCTCCTTCGTGCAGCGTGCTATACCGGAGAAATCACTTGCAGGCACTGCTGGCGTCGCTCGTCTTCTCGATGAGCGTCAAGGATCAGTCGTTTCGCGCCGCCATGGCGACGAATCGGCAGGAGGTCCGACGCACGCGTCAGGACTTCGACCAGCAGGGTGCTGGCATGGTCGCCGCGATGCAGAACGCTGCCCGGCGCGTGGACGAAGCCGCTATCGCGATGGTCGACCGCCTCAAGCAACTCGGCGACGAGGTGCAGCGGGCCGGCTTGGTGCTGACGGTGGGATTGAGCGTCCCTCTCGCGATGATGGGCAAGGCGTCGAAGGACACCGCCAGCGACTTCGAGACGGCCATGAACCTCGTCCACTCGGCGATGGTAAATGCCTCGCCCGGCGAATTGCTCAAGCTGCGCGATGCCGCACTGACGTTGGGGCCGGCATTCGGAAAGAGCGCGATCGAGGCGGCGGGCGCGATCGAGGCGCTGGCGAAGTCCGGCATGGATGCGGCGAGCATCCTTGGTGGCGGTTTGGAAAGCGCCCTGAAGCTGTCCGTCGTCGGACAGGCCGACCTTACCGCAGCGGCCGAGGCCACGACCGACATCGTGGCACAATTCCACATGTCTGCGTCGCAGCTGCCGACCGTCGTCGACAAGGTGACCGGCGCTTTGGACGCGTCGAAGATGAGCTTCGACGACTATCGCCTGGCAATCGGTCAGATGGGCGGTGTCGCTGGCGGCCTCGGCTACACCTTCGACGACATGAACACCGGATTGGCGGCGACGGCATCCTACTTCTCGGCAGGCTCCGACGCCGGCACATCGTTCAAGACGTTTCTGACCATGCTCAATCCGTCGTCTGAGCAGGCAGCGAAGGTCATGGAGAAGCTCGGTATCAAAACCGCGAAGACGCGCGGCGAGTTCTTCCAGGCGAACGGGCAGGCCAAGTCGCTCGGCGAAATCGCCGAGGTGCTGCGGCAAAGGCTGGGGAAGCTGAGCGATGCGTCCATGCAGGACGCGCTGACCACGATGTTCGGTACCGACGCCATGCGTACCGCAATCGCGCTGATGCGCGAGGGATCGGCTGGTATTGCCGACATGCAGAAACAGATCGAGAGCGTTACCGCGCAGCAGAAGCTCGACGTGCTGCTCGACGGCGAGGCGGCAGCCACGCAGCGGCTCGCAAGCTCTTGGGAGAAGCTGAAGATAGCCTTTGGCGAGGCCGGCATCCTCCAAGCGTTCACCCTGATGAAGGATGCCGCAGCGGGCACGTTGGCCGTGATCGGCAGCGCGCCGCCATGGTTCTTCAAGCTGGGCGTCGCGGTGGGTCTCGCGGCTGCTGCGCTGGGGCCGCTGACGCTGGCGGCGGTGAGCCTCGCCAAGATCGCTCTGCCCCTGCTCGCGCTGAGGCTCGGTCCGGTCGCCCTCGGCATGGCCGCAATCATCAATCCGGTGGGTGTGCTGATCAGCTTGCTGGGAAGGCTGGCACTGACGGCCGGTGCTGCGACTGTGGTCGGCCGGTTGGGCACTGCACTGATGGGCGTCGCCGGTCCGATCGGCTTGGCGGTGACCGGCCTGTCGCTGCTGATCCCTCTCCTGATGCGGCTGAGCCAAGCGTCCGTCGCGACGCAGCAGGCGCAGGAGGCATTGAACGCAGATCAAGCCAAGGGCCGGGACATCGTGATGCAGCTCGCCACGGCGACCGGCAAGGCGAAGGAGGAAGCGCTTGCCCACGCCAAGGCACTTCGCACGCAGCAGGTGCAGGCATTGGCGACAGCGCGTGCCAACGTCCTGGCGGCGCGGACCGTCTACATGCAGCAGCGCGCAGCCGAACAGTCGGGCGCGACGTCAACGCCTGTCGGCCGCGTCCTCCAGCTGATCAATGGTCGCGATCGAACAGGCGCGGCCAAGGACCTGGTCGCCGCGAACGACATCCTGTCGCAGCGCATGGCGGACCTGGACAGTCTCGACAAGGCAATCGCTGGCGCCGGTGCGGCCGAAGTGCCCAAGGTCGACATGAGCTTCGACGATCCGAAAAGAGAACGGGAGAAGAAGGGGCGGGACGCAGAGCGAGACGAAGCGGCATATCAGGACGAGCTAGGCCGGTCGCGCGTCGAGCTACTGCGCGCGCAGGCAGATCTCACCGAGAGCGCCCGGACGCGCTATGCTGCCGAGATCGCCTCACTCAACGAGGATCGGGCTTCGTATGCCCGCCAGTTGGAGATCGACAAGGGGCTGACGGATGCGAAGCGGGCCACGCTACTCGCTGCGCGGGACCAGACGATTGAGATCCAGCGGCAGGTCGCAGCGCAGGCGTTAGAGCGTGCGCTTCAGCAGGAGAGCTATGACCTAGCCCGCGCGGAGAACGAAGCGGCACAGGACGCACTGCGCCTCCGCTTCGATACGGCGGACAGCCTTGCCGGTCGACGCGACATCGCGCTGCGGCTGCTCGACCTTCAGCGAAAGCAGGAGGAAGCGGACATAGAACTGATCCTCGCCACGAAAGCGACGGCCTCGGCCGAATGGAGCAATGCGCGCGAGCGCAAGGATCAGTTGGACGGCATCTATGCCGATCGTCGTGCGGCCGTCGAGCGCGACAACGAAGGGCCGGGTGCCAGCTATATGCGCACCCTCACACGGTCGAGCGCGGCGATCCGCGAGGACATCGAAGCGGCACGGGTGGATGCGCTGCGGGGGTTCAACCAGGACCTGACCGACGCCATCATGGGGACGCAGAAGCTGGGCGACGCCTTCGCCAACATGGGCAAGCGCATCGTCGGGACATTGCTCGACATCGCCATCCAGCAGAACGTCATCAAGCCGATGGCCGAACGACTGTTCGGTGGAGGATCGGGCGGGTCGGCGGGTGGGCTATTCGGCCTTCTGGGCGGCATCTTTGGCGGTTCAAGACCCAATGCCGCGGTGACCGCCGCCTTCGGCACGGGCGCAGCAGGTACGGTGCCACTCGTCGCCGGCGACGGCGCCAACGGCTTGGATGCGATCTGGAAGCAGATCGGGGGAGCCTTCGGCGGTTTCCGCGCCAAGGGTGGCGGCATCAGTCCTTCCGACTGGTATGTGGTCGGCGAGCAAGGACCCGAGCTCTTCGCGCCGGGCGTGTCCGGCACGATCATCCCGAACGGTGGGCGCGGCGCAGGTCCTCGCCAGCAGCCGGCAATCGTCCAGTTGGCTGTCGAGGAGGGGGCCCTCTTCCGCCCCGTCGTGCGGCAGGAAGCCGGGACGGTCGCCGTCCAGACGACGCGCACCAAGGCCCGCGCAGATGCGCGCGCCCAGAGCCGGAGGCTCCGTTGATCGATCTCACCGAGATCCGGCTCGCCAACGCGACGCCGGCCGTCCTCGACTTCGGAGGCACGCTGACGCCCGCGCTCGGCGGGCCACGGCAGCGGATCAACCGGCTGGGCACGCGCTGGGCGTTCGAAATGGAGACCCCGCTGCTGGACGCCGAGCCCGATCTCCGCATCTGGGCATCGCGTCTCGCCCGCGCGAAGCTGGAGACCGGCCTTGTCTGGATACCGGAGCCGGATCTCGTCTTCGGTCCGGAGGGCGCGCCGCGGGTGGCGCAGGCCGTCGCGGGCGGCACGTCGCTGCCGCTGTCCGGTCTATCCGCTCGGCTCGCTATACCGGAGGGCAAGTGGCTGTCGATCATCCATGACGGCCGGCGCTGCGTCTATCAGGTCGCGCGCGACACGGCCGCGACAGCCGGTGGCACTGCGACACTGCCGATCTTTCCGATGCTGCGCACAATGCTCGTGCCCGGCGACGTCGTCGAGCTCGCCGTGCCGAAGGTGCAAGGCGAGATCGAGGGCGACTTCTCGTGGGACGTGCCGGTCGGCCGGTTCGCTTCCCTGTCTTTCACGATCGCGGAGGAAGAATAGTGATCATTCGCATTGCTGATGCGCCTGCGATCGATGGCGCGCGCGCCCTGCTGCTCTGTGATGACGGTGGTGAGCCGCTGCCGATGCAGCAGGCGACCATCCTTCGGCAGCAGATAGGAGAGATGTCGACCATCACGGTGACGTTTCTCGTTGATGGCGATGCCATCCGCTTCGAAGCCGGCGAATGACCCCCCAGATGGAGGCCGCCTTCGCCGGGCGGCGCGTACTCCTCGCGGGGCTGCTGCGCATCGTGCTGCCGGACCACACGATCCGGCTGTGCGACGGCTCCGGCGTCGTGACGTGGGGACAAGAGGTCTTCACCGGCCGCGACCCGCGCTTCGGCACTATCGGCGAGGTCGAGGAACTGGTCGAGGCGGTGGGCGATTCGATCCCCGGGCTGGAGCTGTCACTCCTGCCCCCGACGACGTCGGCCGCAGTGACGCTGTCCTCGGCCGCGATGCAGGGCGCGCCAGTGCGCGTGTGGCTGGCGGTGGTCGACGAGACCACCGGCGCCGTCCTGCCCGATCCCGAACTGTTGTTCGCGGGCGAGCTCGACGTGCCCTTCCTTGAGGTCGACCAGGGCACGCGCAAGCTGAACCTGTCGATTGCCAGCGCGTGGGAGCGGCTGTTCGAACCGAACGAGGGTGCGACCCTCTCGGACAGCTTCCACCGCTCGATCTTCCCGGCAGAGCGCGGGCTGAAGCACACGGTCGAGACCCAGATCGAAAAGCTCTGGGGACCGGGCGAGAAGCCCCCTGCCCTCACCTCCGTGCCCGACTTCCCCCGGGGCGGCGTCCAGGCGTACTTCTGACATGCACGATCTCGAACGACGCGCGCAGGCCGTGCGCGCCACCCTGTCGCATTGGCAGGGCAAGCCCTTCGCCTATGGCGCGGTCGACTGCGTGAAGGTCGGCGCGTGGCACCTGCGGCAGATGGGCCACCACCTGACGCTGGGGCTCGCCAAGGCCGGCACCTACCGCTCGGCCAAGGGCGCCAAGCGGGCACTGACGCGCGCGGGTCACGACAGCGTCGCGGCCGCGCTGCTGGCGGCCGGGCTGGAGCAGATCCCGCTCGCCATGGCGCTGCCGGGCGACCTCGTGCTGGCCGAAGGCTCGCACGGCCTGGAGTCGGTCGGCATCCTGATCGGCAACGGCGCCATCGCCGGCTTCCACGAGGATGCCCCCGACGCCGGCCTTCAGGTGATCCGTCTCAACAGCTTCGCTCCCGTGGAGGCATGGCGCGCGTGAGTACCTTTTTCCGCGTGATCGGCACGGTGGCGAGCATCGTGGCCGTCATCCCCAGCCCGATCCAGCCGATCGCCGCTGCGGTCGCGGTCGGCGCCAACATCGGCTCGGCCGTCACCGCCAAGCGGCCGGCGAACGACCAGCAGGGCCGCCAGTTGCAGTTCAAGATCGGCGCCGACATGCCGATCCCCTTCGTCATGGGTCGCACCGCCGTGGGCGGATCGGTCGTCTACCGGGACACCTACGGCAAGGACAACAGCTACCAGACGTTCTTCATCGTCCTGTCCGCCTCGTCGGCGCTGACCGGCATCGGCGGGATCGAGTCCTTCACGGCCGACAAGGCGACGGTGCCCTTCGCCGGCATGGAGGCGACGGGCTATTTCGCAAAGTGGATGTGGCAGGACCGCCAGCTGGGCGTCGCGCCGGCGCCGGCCGCGCTGTCGAACGGCATCGCTCGCCCGCCCTACGGCTTCGCCGGCACGCCCCCGGGCTGGGGCGCGGACGCGAAGCTGTCCGGCTACGCCGCCACCTCGCTGTCGCTGCTCTACGACACCAAGGCCCGCCGCTATGCGCAGGGCGAACCGACGCCGTCGTGGATCGTGAAGGGCAATTTGGTCTATGACCCCCGCCGCGACAGCACCTATCCGGGCGGCTCTGGCCCCTGCCGGTGGGCGGACCCGTCGAACGTCGCCGCGTTCGATGCGGCACGCCGGACGTGGGTCTATTCGGACACGCCGGCGCTGCACGGACTTATGTGGCGGCTGGGCGTCTGGTGGCGCGACATGGCGGATGCCGCCTCGCGCTATCAGAAGATCATGGGCATCGGCGCGCCGATCGACATGATCGACCTCGCCGCGATCGTCCAGGCCGCGAATGTCCAGGAGGCCAACGGCTGGCGCATCGGCGGCGAGATCACCAGCGCGCAGGACAAGTGGGAAGTCCTGAAGCTGATCGAGCAGACGGGCGGCTGCGAGCCGATCGCCGTCGGCGCGATGATGTCCACGCTGGTGAAGGCGCCGCGCGTCTCGCTGCGCCGGATCACCGCGGCGGATCTGGCGGACGGCATGCTGTCGGCGCCGGGCGTGCGGCGTCGGTCGGAGCGGCTGAACGGCTTCCGCGCGCGCTTCCGGTCGGAGCCGCATGGCTGGGAGATCGTGCCGATCGATATCGTGCAGGTCCCGGCCTATGTAACCGAGGACGGGCGCGCCAGAACGGGCAGCGGCGACTTCAGCCTGTGCCCCGATCCTGACCAGTGCGCCGAGCTCGCGGCCTATGAGGTCTTTGATAGCCGCGAGCTGGAGCCGATCACGCTGCCGCTGAAGCCCTTCGCGGTCGCGTACCGTCTGGGCGACTGCCTGACGATCGATATCGAGGAGATCGGCCTCCAGAACCGCGACGTGATCGTGCGCGGACGCCGCGTCGATCCGGCGACCGGCATCGTCACGCTGACGCTGCGGACCGAGACGGCCGCCAAGCATCCGGCCGCGCTCGGCCTGACCGGCGAGACGCCGCCAACGCCGACGCTGACGGCCGATCCGGACAGCATCGCGGCGTCTGCTGCGGGATCGTGGACGCTGACGGCCGGCACCGCGGTGTCGAACGGGCTGACGGTCCCGGCGATCTACGTCGACGGCGCCGTCGACAACAGCAACGCGGATGGCATCGTCATCGAATATCGCCGCGTCGGCGACGGGACGTGGTCGTCAACCGGGCTGCTCCCGCCCGACACGCGTCAGCGCGCGATCACGCCGGTCGAGGCGGGCGTCTCCTATGAGGCGGTCGTGCGCTATCGCGGGCGCGGGATCTACAGCGATGGGCTGCTGATCGGGCCCGTTAGGACGCCGGACGCGTCGGCGGACTGGGAGACGGGCGTCGTCGGGCCAAAGAAGCCCGACGACAACGCCACGAACAGCGCCGACCCCGACAGCCCCTTCGGTCCTGACGGCACGGTAAAGGAAGCGATCGCCACGCTGGATCGGGTGAGCCCGATCGAGGTGAAGACCGAGCTTCTTGATTTGATCCAGGCGGACCAGGCGGCTGCGATCCGGCAGGCTGCGCGGGATAACGCCACCCTCGCCCGCGCGCTGCTCCGGGCCACGGACGAGTTGAACCGGACGCGAGAGGTTTTCCGGGACGCAGGCGTGACCGTGAACCCGGCGACTGGCGAAGTGCGCATCTATGCCGTTGATCAGGTCGCCGATCGCACGTCGCAGGCGGAAATCCGGCTGAACGCGGTGCAGTCGAGCCTCAACCTCCGCGTGACGCTCGACCAGCTGAACGAGGCAATCCTGAAGGCGCAGCTTGACCCCTCGGGGCAAGTCGATGTCGATGCGATCTTCTCGCGCCTGACCAACGTCGAGATTGGGCTGGACGGCGTCCGCGCCACCCTGCTGCTGAAGGCGGATGCCACTACGGTGACCGCACTGGGCGGGGTGGTGACGTCGGTATCGCAATCGCTGGACGCGCTGGCAGGCGTGGTCGAGACGAAGGCCAGCAGCACGGCCGTATCCGGCTTGATCGAGCGGGTGGGCAGCGTCGAGCAAACGATCCGCACGCTGGGCGACGTGTCGAGCATGTCGGTCGAACTGCGCCAGGCGCGGATCGCGGTCGGCAAGGCTGGGCAGGCGCTGCTCGCCGGCGTGGTGGCCAATGAGGAAGCCAATGCACGGCAGGTACTGGCGCTCTCTCAGGCGCGGCAGGAATTGCAGACCTTCACCACCGAAGGGCTGAAAGCGGAGGCGTTCGCGCGCACGCTGCTGACGGCAAGGGTGGGCGGCACCGAAGCATCGCTGGCGACCGAAATCCGCGTGCGCGCCGAGCAGAACGCAGCGCTGACCCAGAGCATCACCGAACAGGGCGTGCGGATCGGGCAGGTCGATGCCACCATCGTGGCGGTGCAGAAGGCGCAGGCGGGCGATCGCACGGCCAACGCGCAGGCGATCGAGCAACTGCGCGCCAGCATCACGGCAGCGGATGGAGAGGCCGCGGCAGTCGACGCTCGCGTGACGCGCCTCGCCGAGACGTCAGCCAGTGAGGACGCCGCGCTCGCGCGCCTGATCCAGCAGGTATCTGCTCGGATCAGCGGGCTTGGCGAAGTCGGGCTGGAGCAGGCGTTCCAAGCTGTGGTGAGCCGGCTCGGCAAGATCGAAGGCCGCTATACCGTGACGGTTGATGCCAACGGCAACCTCAGCGGCTTTCAACTGATCGGCTCAGATGCCGGCCCCGGCAGCCTCAACCTGATCAACACCAATCTTCGCATGGGCACCGGCCTGATCATCTGGAACGATGGCAACTTCATGGAGGTGAAGGGTATCGGCTTCGGCCGGAACCGTGATCTTCTGTCCTGGTACGGGCCGACGATGGCGATCGAGGCTTGCACGCGGGCCAACGGCCTGGAGTGGAAGGGCACCGACGGGCTGATCTACACCGCCGCGGCGATCAAGGCGGGCCCCTACGTCAACCGCGGCACGTCGACGCTGACCGCAGCCGATGCCTCGTTCACGCTTGGGCCGTTCACCAGCAACGGCGGGTCCAAGGCGGTGGTCGCCTCCTACACCTTCCGGCGCAACCGACAGGTGGCGCCGGGTGGTGGGGGCTCCGCGACCGGTGCGCCGTCCGCGACGCTGGTGCTGGAATATCAGTCGGGCCCCAATCTGTGGGCGCATGTCGCGACCATCCAGACCGGCAACCCCGTCGTGACCGTCATTCCCGCAACCGGAGAGGATCCCGGCGTGCTGGAAGAGGCCATGTCGGGCAGCGTCACCTGGACCGACACCCGAACGATGCTGGACGGATACCTCTACCGGTTGCGCCTGACGGCTCGCCAGCAGGCCAGCTTCACCGGTACGGCACAAGGCGCTGACAGCGTCACGCAATCGCTGTCGATCGTCTCGCAAGAATAACCTCTGGGGCCAGCGCGCGCGGCCCCGCCCCCTTCATCTGAGGACCTGCCATGACCTATTCTGTGGGTACGATCACGCTCACCAACGGGAGCCGGGTTGTCACCGGCGCCGGCACGAAGTTCGTCGCCAACGTGCTGCCCGGCTTCCTGCTGATCCCGGTGGGCGGCAGCGCTGCCGTCATCGCCGAGGTGAACAGCGACACGCAACTGACGCTCGCCCGTCCTTGGGTCGCGGCCACGCTCAACGGCACCGGCTATGACATCGTGGAAACGTCAGGCGGAGACGTCGACCTCTCCCTGCGCGCGCTGGCGATCCTCAACACGTTTGGCGCGGTACGCGACACAGTGGGCCAAGGGCTGTTTCCCGACGGGTCCCCTTCCGCTCCCGCCGGGCGATTTATCAACGATCAGGATACCGGCTGGCGGCGTGTAGTCGAAAACGTCCTAGCAATAGTGGCGGGTGGTGTGGATCGGCTTACCGTCGATAGTCAGGGTGCCGCAGTAATTGGTAACCGATTGGCGCTCAGCGGCGGGACTGCTTCGAACGTAAATTACTCGACCAACATCGCAAACTGGTCCGCCGGAGTCGCTGATGGTTCGAACCGTTGGCGCGTCAGCGAAAACCAGTTCGGAAGCGAGATGCTGACTATCTCGGCCGGCGGTACGGTAGGTATCGGCTCGGCTTCGCCTCAGGCCCGCCTGCACGTGCTCGGTAACAACACCACCTTCCGTTTGGAGAGCGCGAACGCCGGAGCGACGGATACGCAGATTGCGATCGTCACGCCAAACCGGCAGTGGAATATCGGCCAGAACGTCGGTGGAAGCGGCGTCGGAAATCTGAACTTTTTCGACGTGTCGGCTGGCGGTAATCGGTTGACGATCGACATGAACGGCGTCGTTCGCCCGGGGAACGACAATGGCCAGTCTCTCGGCGCCAGTACCTTCCGCTGGTCGGTGATCTACTCCGGCACCGGCTCTATCAACACCTCGGACAAGCGCGAAAAGAAGGACATCGGCGACATTCCAGCCGAGTGGCTGGATGCCTGGGGCGACGTGCAGTGGCAGCGATTCCGCTTCCGTGATGCGGTGAAGGCCAAGGGCGAGGAAGCCCGCTGGCACCTGGGGCTGATCGCCCAGCAGGTACAGGAGGCATTCGCCGCGCGTGGCCTCGACGCCCGCGAGATCGGCCTGCTCTGCCACGATGAATGGGAGGCGACGCCCGCCGTCAAGGAAGTACGCGACGACGACGGCGAGATCGTCACCCACGCGCAGCCTGCCCGCAAGGCCGGCGATCGGTGGGGCCTGCGCTATGACGAATGTCAGGTGATCGAGGCGGCGTGGCAGCGTCGGCGTATTGGCGAGTTGGAAGCGGCCGTCGCAGCATTGGCGGCGCAGCACGACTGAAGGGGAATGGCCGGCGCCACGGGAGACGGCGCCGGCCGGGGGAGTGCCGCTGTAGCAAGCGACCGAGGCCCTTCTACCCAGGCATCCGTGACGGTCCCCTGACCACACCATGACAAATCCGCAATGTGGCGGATCGGAGTATCCCAAGATGCAGAACAGCAGCTTCGCGGCGAAGGCGGTCGCGGAAGGACCGCCGACGCTCGCCCCGCCCAGCTTCGACGGGCACGGGTGGCTCGTGGTCCTCAACCTTGCGGTGATGACGTTCGCGACCGTCGTTGCGGTGATGTTCGCCGTCGACGCGGTGCGCGCGTGGTGGCGCAACCGCAGGACGGACCTACCGTCGCATCCGGTGTCGATCTGGCGCTTGGCCGGCTTCTGCTTCGCGATGGGCATCGTCCTGACGCGCGGGTCCGACGCGATCGTGCTTTGGAACTGGGACCCCGACGATCCGGTGGCGACGGGCTGGTATCTGACGCTTCAGCGCTTCGTCGATCCGTTGGCGATGATCTTCGGGCTCTCGGGGCTGGCAATCCTCTATCTTTCTGCGCGCGGAATGGTCTGGTCACTTCGGCGTCGACCCTTCCCGATCGACATGTGGGCATCCGTGCCCATGCTTCGCCGGCCGGCATGCATCGCGCTGCTGAGCCTGATCGCGGCGATCGGCGTGGTCTCCACGCGATGATCTACAAAATGGGGGCAACCATGGGGGCGTTCATTCCTGTGGCAGCGGCTGCGATCGCGAGCGACAAGGGCGCGACGACGGCAACCAGCGTTCCACTGATCTGGCACTTCGCCGGCTATCCGTTCGAGGCCGGCAGCATGATCGCGGCGATCTGCGCATGCCTCGCCGTGCGCTTCTACGTCGCGCAGACCGACCGCCAGCAGCATCGCTGGACGGTCGACGCGCCGGTGACCGTCCTGGCGCTGCTGTTCACGGCCGGCGCGGTCATCCGCCTGCGGCCGGACCCGGCGCTGGCGCTGGTCTACGGCACCGGCCTTGGCGCGCTGGGCGTCGGCATCATCACGATCGCGCTGAACTTTGTCCGTTCGAAGCTGCCCGGCGCACAAGAATAGGGCCCGGCGCGCGATGGCGCCGGGCCCTAGTTTGAAAGGGTCGAGAAGCAAGGGGCATCGCTTCGCGTCCACTAACGTAAATCAATCCGGGACGTTCCCTCGCCATCATCTGAAAACAGCGGAGGCGGCGCCGCCAAATAAGCAACGGCGCCGCCCCAGCAACACCGCCAGGCCTTGAGGGAACACCTGGGCGGCAGCAGCGGGTATGCACGTCCGGCTGCCTAGTGTCTGATAAATTTCGAGAATTCTTGGCGTTGGTGCGATACCGAACCAAGCAGCAAACCGCACGAGTGCGGGGCGGCGCCATGGGGAACACAGGCCGCCCCTGACGCCATCCAGGTTTGAAGGGACCCGCGACGCTGAAGCCGCCCTAGGCTTGAGCGCCTGCACGGTCTCCCACCCAGGTTAATTTCGATCAAGAAGGAGGAAGCGCTGCACGCGGCGTGTACCGCCTCCCGATCGCAGTCGCTCACACACGACGCCATCGACGATGGGGCGGCTCTCCGCTTCCCACGAACAGCCGCCCCCACCGCCCACGTCCCAAGCCAAGGGAAGTCCGCGTGCGGTGCCCGGCAATCCTAACCTGTATCTCTCCACCTCGAAAGGACCGACATGAAGAACGAACCGGCGTGGCTTCGAGCCGCGCGGGCACGCATCGGCGTGCGCGAGACGCCCGGCACCGGCAACAGCCCGATCATCATGGGCTGGGCCAAGCGGCTGGGCGTGAAGGTGCTCGGCATCGCCTACAATGCCGACAGCGTGCCGTGGTGCGGCGTCTTTGTTGCGGAAGCGCTTACCGCCGGCGGGATCGACCTCGCGTCCGAAGGTCTGCACCGCATGCGCATCGCCGTGCGAGCGAAGGCGTGGGCGGACTGGGGCTCGGCGCTGCGGCCCGATCGCGTGGCGCCTGGTGCCGTCCTGGTCTTCGATCGCGCCGGGGGCGGCCATGTCGGCTTCTACGTCGGCGAGGATGATCGCCACTACCACGTCCTGGGCGGCAATCAGTCGGACGCCGTCAACGTGATGCGGCTTGCCAAGGACAGGTGCGTCGCGATCCGCTGGCCGCGAGGCGCGCCGGTGATCGGCGCGCCCGTCCGCATGACGGCCGTCGCTGGCGTGCCCGTGTCGAGGAACGAGGCATGACGGCCGCGCTGATCGCCTATGCGCTGATCGGCGCGATCGTCCTCGGATGGTTGCTGCACCAGCACCTGTCGTCGCGATACCGTCATGAGCGGGTGCCGCTGCACATCCTCGCCCTGATGCCGATCCTGTGGGGGGCGGTGCTACTCGGCTTCATGCTGCTCGCATGCGCATGGATCGTGCAGCTGCTCTGGATGCGGAGGGTCGGATGGTGACCGCCCTCGCCCTCCTGCGTCGCTTCTGGTGGGCGATCCCGATCATCGGGCTCACCTTGGCGCTGCTGGTCACCCGCGAGACGCTGGCGGACCGCACCGCCACGCTGTCGGCCGAAAGGCAGGCATGGACGGCCGAGATCGAACGGGCGGAACGGCAGCGCGCGGAGATCGAGAAGCGCAACGCCGATCGCATCTCCCAAGCGACCGCCACCTATGCCGATCGTCTCGCCGCGCGCGAGCCGATCATCCTGCGATCCACCAACACCGTGAGGGAATATGCGACGACTGATGCTGGCCGCCTTCGCTGCCGTGGCGCTGACCGGGTGCGTGCGATCGACGCGCTCGATGCCGAGCTCGCGGACCCTGCCCCGCCCACCGGCAGCAGCCCTAGTCCCGTGCCTGCCCACGCCCCAGCACCGGCAGGCTGACGGCAGCGCCACTGCGGCCGACGACGACGCGACGATCCGCGACGGGCGCTTCGATCTGGCCGCGTGCGAGGCGCGGCGCCGGCTGCTCGCGGAGGCATGGCCGCAGTGATTCGCGGTGCCTATGGCATCGCGGGGGCAAATTCAGCGATTTGGCGGGGGCAAACTCTGTTGCCGCTTCCACAAGAAACCGCAGTTTTCTGTGGTTGGTGACCCCTACGAGAATCGAACTCGTGTTTTCGCCGTGAGAGGGCGACGTCCTAACCGCTAGACGAAGGGGCCGTCCGGTGGAGGCGCGCTGTTATCCTTGGGGCCGTTTGGCGTCAAGCGAATTAGCGCGCTTTCCTGTGGATAAGTGGGGAAGCGGCCTTCCCCACTTATCCAGATTGCTCAGGCGGCGTCGCGGCGTCGCTCGGCCATTTCGGCGTTCAGCATTTCGGCGAGCAGGAAGGCCAACTCGATGCTCTGGCTGGCGTTCAGGCGCGGGTCGCAATGCGTGTGGTAACGGTCGGCCAGCGCCTGCTCGGTCACGTCGATCGCGCCGCCGGTGCATTCGGTGACGTTCTGGCCGGTCATCTCGGCATGGATGCCGCCGGCATGCGTGCCCTCTGCCCGGTGGACGGCGAAGAAGCCGCGCACTTCGGCCAGGATGCGATCGAAGGGTCGCGTCTTGTAGCCGGTGGCGGCCTTTACCGTGTTGCCGTGCATCGGGTCGCACGACCAGACCACGGGGTGGCCTTCGCGCTTCACCGCGCGGACCAGTTTGGGGAGCGCCGCCTCGATCTTGTCATAACCGTAGCGGGTGATGAGCGTCATGCGACCGGGCACGCGGCCCGGGTTGAGCGTGTCGAGCATGCGCAGCAGCGCGTCCGGTTCGAGCGAGGGGCCGCACTTCACGCCGATCGGGTTGCCGATGCCGCGCAGGAACTCGACATGGGCCGACCCCTCGAAGCGGGTACGGTCGCCAATCCACAGGAAATGGGCGGAGGTGTCGTACCAGTCGCCGGTCAGCGAGTCCTGCCGGGTCAGCGCCTGCTCGAAGGGGAGCAGCAGCGCCTCGTGGCTGGTGTAGAAATGCGTCTGCGACAGTTGCGGGACGGTTTCGGGATCGATCCCGCACGCCGCCATGAAGTCCAGCGCCTCGCCGATGCGGTTCGCAGTCTCGGTATATTTCTGCGCCCAGGGGCTGCGGCCCATGAAGTCGTGGGTCCAGCGATGAACCTGGTGGAGATTGGCATAGCCGCCTTGCGCAAACGCACGCAGCAGGTTCAGCGTCGCCGCCGACTGGGCATAGGCGCGCAGCATCCGCTGCGGATCGGGAATGCGCGATGCGGCGGTGAAGGCGATGTCGTTGACATTGTCGCCGCGGTAGCTGGGCAGCTCGACGCCATCGATCGTCTCGGTCGGCGTGGAGCGCGGCTTGGCGAACTGGCCGGCCATGCGGCCGAGCTTCACCACCGGCAGCTTGGACGCGAAGGTGAGGACGACCGCCATCTGGAGGATGACGCGGAACGTGTCGCGGATGTTGTTCGCGCTATGCTCGGCAAAGCTTTCCGCACAGTCGCCGCCCTGGAGCAGGAAACCACGGCCCTCCGCCACCTCGCCCAACGATGCCGTCAGGTTGCGCGCCTCGCCCGCAAAGACGAGCGGCGGATAGCTGGCGAGCGCGTCGGTCGCCTGCGTCAGGGCGGCGGCGTCGGGATAGTCGGGAAGCTGACGGGCTTCGGCGGTGGTCCAGCTATTGGGGGCCCAGTTCGCGGCCATGGCGATCACTTTCTTCACATTCGATTGTCGGCCCCCATGCGCCGATTCTTCGCCTTGCGCAACGAAGATGGCCTTTTACCCCCTGCCCCGCGCGCAATGTTGCGCGGGCGCGACGGGGCTTCCGGTCGCCGCGCGTGCGGGGTAACCAGGCGGGCATGAGAATGATGCTCGCCGCCGCCGCGCTGCTCGTGGCGCTGCCCGCGCCCGCCTCCGCACAGGAAACGCCCGAACAGTTCGCCGCCCTGCGCGACGTGGACATGCGGCTGGCCGGCATCGCGTGGCGGCTGGCGACCGCCAACCGGGCCTTGTGCCGCGATCTGGCGCCGGTGCCGGGCATCGCGATCCATGCCATCGACCAGTATGATCCGGCGTTGCGGGCGGGCCTGCCCGCGATCTTCGGGTTCGAGACGCCGGTGGCGGTGGAGGGCGTCGTCCCGCAAAGCGCCGCGGCGCGCGCCGGCGTGCGACCGAACGAGGGGGTGAGCGCGGTGGCCGGTCAGGCGCTGGCGGCCAGTCCGGCCGGGCGGACGCAGGCGAGCAGCGCGACGCGCGACGCCGCCGCCGCCATGATCGCGCGGCAACCGGCGGATGCGCCGCTGGCGTTGACGCTGGTGCGGGACGGGCGGACGCGCACGGTGACGGTGCCCCCCCCCCCCCGG
>NZ_CAMLAC010000040.1 GCF_946477935.1 uncultured Sphingomonas sp.
CCGTTCAGAACGTCGGCCTGTGCGCTGCCGGTGGCGTTTTCGATGCTGACCAGCCGATCCCCCTCCGCATCGCCGCCGCTGGCGGTGGCGTAGCGCAGGTTGATCGTGACGGCGCCCAGCGAGCCGGTGTAATCGGCGGTGTCGAGGCCGGTGCCGCCATCGAGCAGATCGGCGCCGGCCGCGCCGCGTAAAATATCGTTGCCGGCCCCGCCCGACAGCGCGTCGCCGCCGGTGCGGCCGACGATCAGGTTATTCTCGGCGTTGCCGGTCAGCGTCGCGGCGATGGTGCCGGTATAGACGAGTTCCTCGACATGATCAGGCAGGAGATAGGTGGCGGCAGCGGTGCGCACCCGGTCGGTGCCGCCGCCGGCCAGTTCGATCACCTGATCGCCGGCCTCGTAGACGACATACTGGTCGTTGCCGGTGCCGCCGGTCATGATGTCGTTGCCGGCGCCGCCGTCGAGCAGGTCGTCGCCTGCGCCGCCGTTCAGGATGTCGTTGCCGCCGCGGCCGTACAGCGTGTCGGCGACGAGCGGATCGTCGTTGCCGGTGATCGTGTCGGCGTAATTGGAGCCGACCACGGTTTCGATGCCGTAAAGCCGGTCACCCTCCGCCTCGCCGCCGGTGTTGACGTTGGTCTGCAGGTTGACGGTGATCGCGGACGATTTGGTGTAATCCACCTGGTCGCGGCCGGCGCCGCCGACGAGCAGGTCCGCGCCGAGCCCGCCGACCAGCTTGTCGTCGCCATCCATCCCGTACAGCGCATCGGCGCCGGTGCTGCCGTAGATGGCGTTGTCGAGCGCGTTGCCGATGCCGGTAAAGCTGTCCGATGCGGTGTAGCTGAGATCCTCGACATGGTCCGCCAGCGTCAGCGCGCCGAGCGTGGTGCGGACGATATCGGTCCCGCCATCGGCCTGTTCGATCACCTTGTCGTCGAGCGAGTCGACGACATAGGCGTCGTTGCCGGCGCCCCCGATCATCACGTCCGCGCCCGCGCCGCCGTCCAGCGTGTCGTTGCCGGCGCCGCCGTCCAGCCGGTTGGCGCCCGCGTCGCCGACCAGCGTGTCGGCAAAGGCGCTGCCGATCACGCCTTCCATCCCGCCCAAGCTGTCGCCGGCCGCATCGCCGCCGGTGTTGACGTTGGTGGCGAGGTTGATGCGCACCGCCGCGGCGCTGCCGCCATAGTCGGCGGTGTCGAAGCCGGCGCCGCCGATCAGCGTGTCCGCGCCCGCGCCGCCGGTGAACCACTGGTCGTTGGCGTCGCCGGCCAGCGTGTCGGCGAACTGCGTGCCGATGAAGCGTTCGATGCCGGCGAAGCGGTCACCCTCCGCCTCGCCTCCTGCACTGGTGCCGGCGGCGAGGTCGATGGCGATGGCGGCGTTATTGCGGGAATAGTCGACGGTGTCGAAGCCGGCGCCGCCGATCAGCGTGTCGGCACCGGCGCCACCGTCCAGCAGGTCGTCGCCGTCGCGGCCGTCGATCAGGTCGTCGCCGTCGCCGCCATGGAGGGTGTCCGCGCCGGTGCCGCCCGCCAGCGTGTCGGCGAATATCGAGCCGCGTATCGCCTCGATATTCACCAGCCGGTCGCCTTCGGCGTCGCCGCCGCTCTGCGTGTCGACGGCAAGGTCGATGCGGATCGCGGTGGCGGAACTGGTGTAATCGGCGGTGTCGAAGCCGTCGCCGCCGTCGAGCAGGTCGGCACCGGCGCCGCCGGTCAGCGTGTTGGCGCCGGCGTCGCCATAGAGCGCGTCACCTTGCGCGGAGCCGATCAGATCCTCGATCCCGACCAGCGTGTCGCCATCGGACGCGGTGCCGGCGCGCAGGTCGACGGTCATGCCGGTGATGCTGTCGGAATAATCGGCGGTGTCGCGGCCGGCACCGCCGTCGAGTAGGTCGGCGCCGCCGCGGCCGGCGAGGCGATCGTCGCCAGTGCCGCCGTAGAGGGCATTGCCGAAGGCGTCGCCCGACAGTGTGTCGGTGCCGGTGGTGCCGATGACATTCTCGATCCCCGCCAGCGTGTCGCCATCGCCGCCGATGCCGCGCGCAAGATCGACGGTGACGGCGGTGTCGGCGCTGTAATCCACCGTGTCGATACCGTCGCCGCCGGTCAGCGTGTCGGCGCCCGCGCCGCCCACGAACCAGTTGGCGCCCGCATCGCCGGTAAGCGCGTCGGCAAAGGCGGAGCCGACCAGGCGTTCGATGCCCGACAGGCGATCACCCTCGGCATCGCCGCCAAGGCCGGTGCCGGTGGACAGATCGACGGTGACGCCGGCGGCGCTGGCGCGGTAGTCGGCGGTGTCGAGGCCGTCGCCGCCGATCAGCGTATCGGCGCCGGCTTCGCCGACCAGCGTGTCGTTACCGCCGCGTCCGTCGATCAGGTCGTCGCCGCCCGCGCCGTCCAGCGTGTCGCCGCCCGCACCGCCGAGCAGGGTGTCACCAAAGGCGGAGCCGGCAATCGCCTCGATCCCGAGCAGCGTGTCACCGGCCGCATCGCCGCCCGCCGCGGTGCCGGCGGCAAGGTCGATCGCGATGGCGGCGGCGCTGTCGCCATAATCGGCGAGGTCGTAGCCGGCCCCACCATCGAGCAGGTCGGCACCGGCACCGCCGGCAAGAATGTCGTCGCCCGCGCCGCCGAACAGCCGATCGTCGCCGGCATTGCCGTAGAGGCGGTTCGCCCCGGCGTCGCCGGTCAGGGTGTCGGCGAAGGCGGAGCCCTCGACATCCTCGAACCCGTCATACAGGTCGCCATAGGCATCGCCGCCGCGGGCGGACAGGCGGGACAGGTCGATGGTCACGCCCGCCGCGCTGCCGGCATAGCTCAACCGGTCGCGACCGGCGCCGCCGACGAGGATATCCTCGCCCGCACCACCCTCGATCACGTCGTCGCCGGCATCGCCGACCAGCATGTCGTCGCCTGCGCCGCCATCGATCCGGTCGTCGCCCGCCCCGCCCAGCGCCATGTCGTCGCCGTCACCGGTGGCAAGGATGTCTGCGGCGGCGGTGCCGGCGATCAGGTCGGCCGCGGCGGTGCCCGTGGCGACCGCGACGCGGGTTTCGGATTGGGTGAGGGTGGAGCCGGTGCCGCGTTTGACCAGTATCGTGCCGGTGCCGGTGGACAGGCCGGCATCGACGAGCGTCAGGCGGCCGCCGCGCTCGGCGAGGTTGAAGACGGTGGGGGAGCCGGGGTCGCCGATCAGCGCCCCGTCGATGGTCGCGCTGGCGTTCGCGCCGAGCCAGACATGCTCGCGATTGCCGCCGGGGGTGGTGGCGCCGGCGTCGAGGCTGACGATGTCGGTGAGTTGGGCGTTCGCGCCCCAAAGCCGGATGTTGCGGCCGTTGCCGGACACGATCGCGCCGTCGATGACGATGTTGTCCGTCTTCAGGTCGAGGCCGCCATCGGAATTGCCGGTGGCGATGATGTCGCGAAGGGTGATGTTGTAGGTGCCGCGCTCGGTGGCGAAGCCGTCGCCGTTGCGATAGTCGTTCACTGTGTCGAGCGCGTTGCGCATCGCGACGCGCTCCACCGTCACGTCGTGCGCGGTACCGTCGAGGTGCAGGCCGATGGCGAAATTGTCGCCGTCCTGAAAGGCGCTGTCGGCGCGGACATCCCGGATGAGGATGTTGGAACTGTCATACTGGATGCGGATCGCACCCTTGGAATAGCCGGCAATATCGATGTCGCTGATGGTGAGCGTGTCGATTGTCGCGCTGGTGTTGGCGCCCGAGACGATGTTTTCGAAAAAGCGCGCGACGTTGGTGGCGGCGATGCCCTCCACGGTCAGGTCGGCGATGTCGGCGCCGACGCGGAAGGCGGTGCCGACATTTTCAAAGGCGAGATCGCGGAAGACGAGGTGGTCGGCGCCGTCGAGCAGGCGAATGATTTCCTCGCCGCCGGGGTTGGCGGGGTCGAAGGGGGTGGGGCGGCTGCCGATGATGGTGGCGTCCATCGGGTTGCCGGCGGAGTCGACGCCGCGAATGGTGACGGGTAGCCCCTCGCGGCCACCCGCGACGATGGACAGGGCGTCGGCGGGGGCGGTGTAGGCGCCCTGGTCGGCGATGAGGCGGACCTGTCCGCCGGGGCCGGCGGCGGCGATGAGCTTGGGGAGGTCGGCGAGGGTGGCGGCGTCCGCGGCGCTCGACCCGTTGCCGGAGCCGCTGCCTGTGGGGGAGATGTAGAGTACCGGCATGCCCGTTATCCTCTTATAATCCCAGGAAGGTCACCCCGACCGAGATGCGATTGTCGGCGAAGTTGCGGCCCGCATTGGCGCCGCTGCTCGACTGGGTGCGGCGCTGTATGTCGGCGCGCAGTTGCAGGCGGTGGTTGACCGAATAGGTGGCGCTGGTGCGCAGGGTCCAGCGATCATCGTCGCGCTCGATGCCGGAGAAATCGCGCTTCTCCAGCTCGGCACCGGCGGACAGGATGAGGTTGCGCAGCAGTTCGTAATCGGCGCGCAGCGAGGAGGTGGTCTTGAGATAGGCGGTGGCGCCGATGATCCCGGTCTCGCTGACGCTGCGATCGACCGTGCCGGTGATGGTGACGAGCGAGGACAGGAAATAGGCAAGCTCGCCGCGGATCAGGAAGCCCGACACGTCCTGGAAGAAGGGATCGTCGTAATCCTGTTGCAGATAGCCGGCGCGCAGCGAGCCGCGCATCTTGCGACCCAGTTCGAAGCTGGAGCCGGCGGCGAGTTCCCAGCCGGTCGAACTGCGCGCAGGCACGGGGCCGAGGCGGGTGCGATAGTCGCGGACATTGTACGACCCGGCGACGAACAGCGCGACGCTGGGGTTGAGCGCATATTCGCCGATGCCGGTACCGGTATAGGTGGTGCGATCACGGAAATCCTGATCGACCACGTCGCCCAGCGTGTTCACCTCGTCGCGGTAATCGCGCCGCTCGATACTGCCGATGCCCTGAATGCGCAGGCGGTTGAAGGCGTGGGAATAGGCGGCGGTCCCCTCCGTCACGGTGAAGCGGACGGGGCGGATCACCTGTTCGGGGCTGTCGGGCGACACGCGCTCCTGGAGAAAACGGCCATGCGCCAGCGACAGGTTCAGCCGGTTGTCGCGGCTGATCGTGTAGGCGGCGGAGGCGCCGAGATTATACTGGGTGGCGTTCTCCGTCGTGCGATCGGCGTAGCGGAGCAGGTCGAGTTCGCCCGACAGGTTCAGGCGCAGGGTTTCGGACGGACGGGTGACCGAGACGCGGGGGCGGATGCGGACATAGGCGTCGCCGATCTCGCGGCCCGAGGGCTGCGCATAGATATTGTCGTCATAGCCCGCCCCGATCGCGATGCGGGGCAGCACCTCCAGCGCGCCGATCCGCGCGGGCTGGGGCGTGTATTCGGGGTGGTTGCGTTCCAGCACGCTGGTGTTGCGATCGCGGCCGAAGGGGTTTTCGGAGGCGACCGAGCCGAGGCCGTCGGTGGCGTCGGACTGTTGCGCATGCGCAGGGACCGCGACCGCGATGCAGGAAAGGGCGAGCCACCGCTTCATCGGCGGGCGACCTGAATCAACAGGGGGTAATGGTCCGAGCCGGTGGCGGGTAGGCGGGCGGCGTCGGCGAGCGCCCAGTCGGGGCCGGCATAGAGGTGGTCGATCGGGAGGACGGGCAGCGGGCGGCGCCAGCTCGCCAGGCTGCGGGTGAAGCGGGTGAGGGGCGCGAAGGCGGCGTCCTGTTCGCGCATCGCGGCGGCCCAAGGGGTGAGGTTCATGTCGCCCGCGACGATCCAGTCGTCATGCGGGACCATGCTGAGCGCCTGCGCCATTTCCGCGCGCCGCCGTGCCTGTTCGGGGCCGGGATGGGGGTAATGGAGCGTGGCGACGGTGAAGGCGGCGGCGCCCGGCGGCTGGATGCGCGCCCAGAGCAGCGGCGGGCCGAAGCTGTGGCCGGCACCATCCTTCAGGAAATAGTCGCGGTCGCCGATCGGCCAGCGCGACAGGATGGCGAGTTCGCACCCCTGGGGACAGTCGGTGGCGTAGGGCAGGTGCTGGCGCAGGGCGGCGAGCATCGGGCGAAAGGGGCCGTTCGCCTCCTGCAGCAGCACCACGTCCGGATGCGCGTCGAGGATCGCCTGCGCGGTTTCCGCCGGATCGGGATTTTCGTGCCAGACATTGTGGGTGACGATGCGGACCTGCGCGGCGCGCGCCGCGGGAATGCCGCGTGTCCATTCGGGCAGCACGGCCGCGGCGACCGGGATCAGCGCCAGCACCGCCAGCGCCGCCGCGACACGGGTGCGGGCGAGCAGCAGACCGAGCAGCGCCGGTACCGCGATGAGCGGCATGAACGACGCATAGGCATCGAGCGCGGGCACCCAGCGGCCGGCAAAGGCGGCGCAGGCGGCCAGCAGGCTTGCCGCGACGAGCAGCAGGCCGATCGAACGGATGATCCTCACGCGCGGGCGAGCAGCCGGCTGCGCAGTGCGTGGCCGCCCTGGCGAAGCCCGGCGGGCAGGTGCCGCGCCGCCAGCACCAGTCCGGCGGTTCTCCATCCTTCCGGCAGGCAGACGTCGCCAAGGCCGATATCGATCCGGCCGGGCGTCTTCATCGCATAGCGGGCGTAATGCGCGATCTCCTGATTCACCAGGCGGCGGAGCAGTGCGACTTCATGGGCAGGCGCCATGCGCATCAGCCGGTGTGCGGTCTCCACCAGACAGGGGACGCCCAGCGTAGTGGTCGACTTGCTGACCTTGTTTTCCGAATCGCGGTGGAAGGTCGCGCTGGGGGTGGGATCGTAGCGCAGCGGGCCGCGGGCGACGACGCGCAGCCACAGATCCTTGTCGCCGCCGCGCACCGCGCGCCCGTCCGGAAACAGGCCGGCGGCGATCAGCGCGTCGCGGCGGATGGCGATCGCCCCCGTCCACATCGGGCATTCGCGCACCGCCAGCCAGGCCGACAGGAAGCCGGCGAGGTCGAGCGTCACGGGTACATGCAGCGCGGGCGCGATCTTCTGCGGCTGGCTGCGCGTCTCGAACACATGGTCGAAGCGGGTGGCGGCGGCGTGCGCCTCCGGCGCGTCGGTGATGCAGGTGGCGAGTGCCGCGAGATGGTCCGGCGCCCACAGGTCGTCGGCATCGAGAAAGGCGATCCAATCGCCGGTCGCCGCTTCTATTCCCAGATTGCGGCCGGCATAGCCGCCGGGGCCGGGGCGGGCGAGGTCGAGCAGGCGGATGCGCGGATCGGTCATCGCGGCGACGATGCCGCGACCGCCATCGGTGGAGCCGTTGTCGACGACGATCAGTTCGTGCGGCGCTTGGGTCTGCGCGAACACGCTGTCGATCGAGGCGCGGACGTGGCTGGCCTTGTTGAACAAGGGCATGACCACGGAGAAGCGGGGGGAGGGCGTAGTGGCGGCCATCAGTCGCGTGCCGCCTTGCGACCGGCGGCGAGCGCCAGATATTCGCTGGTGGCGATGCCGGCCAGTTCCAGCGTCAGCTTCATCACCGCGGCACGGCGCTTCAGCGACAGGCCGGGCGAGATCGCGGCGCGGCGCAGGCGGCGGGCGGTATCGACCGCGGTGACGCCGAGCACGCGGGCGAGGCGCGGCGTGGCACGGGTACGGTCCCAGCGGCCGCCGCTCAAACGCTGGCGCTTGCGCACCAGCTCGGCGCGGCTGGCGCGCACCGGATGGCGCACGACCATGGTGGGCGTGTAGATCAGCGGGCGCCCGGCGGCCTTGATGCGCAGCGCCATCTGGCGGTCGCCACCCGATTTCACCCCGGCATCGAAGCCGCCGAGTTCGCGCAGCAGCGCGGTTTCGCTCGCCCAGTTGGCGGTGGCGCAATTGCCCCGCGCGGCATGGGCCTGCGGGAAGCTGAACAGGCGTTCGTAATCGCCGAACACCTCGCCCTCCTGCTCGCCCTCGTCGAACAGCTCGATACGGCCGGCGAGCACGCCGAAACCGGGATTGGCCTTGGCCGCCTCCAGTACGCGCGCGAGCCAGTCCGGATCGGGGACGCAATCGGCGTCAGTGAAGGCGGTGATGGGGGCGTCGACCATCGTCAACGCGGTGTTGCGCGCGGCATAGGAGCCGGGGGTCGGTTCCTCCAGCACGGTAATGCCTGGATAGCTGCGCGCGATGTCGGCGGTGCCGTCGGTCGAGCCGTTGTCGACGACGATGATGTCGAACTGCGCACGTGGCAGCGTCTGGCGTTCCAGCGCGTCGAGGCAACGGCCGAGCGTGGCGCGCCCGTTCCAAACTGGAATGACAACAGCGACTTGGGACATGCGGATGGTTGCCTTGTTTCGCAAGCGGTCCGTCACACCATCCGCCGCTTGGGGCTCCCGTCAACCTTATGCTGCGACTGCGAAGACGAAGCGCCCGACGATCGCGGTGACCCGAACGGGCACGGACTTCGCGGCCGCATCAATCGCAGCTACCAAGAAAAGGCCAACCAATCCCGCGTGTTGCAAGGGTCAACTTTGCACCGCCCAAGAGCAGGAGGCAAAAGGATCGTGGGCCAAGCCTTGCCCGAATCGGCCACAAAGGCCGAGATCGTCGTGGTATCTCTGGCATCGGCCGATGTTCGGCGTGCCGGCTTTGCCGCGCGTGCCGATACATGTTTGGACTGGCGCTTCTTCAATGCGTGCACCGGGCTGGCACCGGGCATGGCGATGGACGAACTGGCGGTCGCCCGCACCAAGGGGCGCGCGATGACCGGTGGCGAGATCGGCTGCTATGCCAGCCACTGGTCGATCTGGCGCGACATGGTGGAGCGCGGCGTGCCCCAGACGATCGTGCTGGAAGACGATGTGGTGGTCGACTGGCGCTATCTGGAGCGGCTGGCGGCGACCGACCTGCATGGGCAAGGCATCGATTATCTGCGGCTATACGCCAAGCGCCCGACCTGGAGCCGGACGGTGCGCAAGGATTTCCTGCAACATTCGCGCACCGTGGTGGAGCTGATCGGGCTGGCCTATGGCACGCAAGGCTATGCGATCACGCTGGCGGGTGCCCGGCGGCTGATGGAGCATTGCCGCACGGTGCGCCGGCCGATCGACGATGCGATGGACCGGTCCTGGGCACATGGCCTGCCCAATCTGGCGCTGTTCCCCGCGCCGATCCTGGAGGCGACGGTGGCGTCGGACATCGGGGCGGCGCGGTTCCAGCCCAAGGCGGACCCGGCCTATCATTCGCTGCGCCAGAAGACGTGGCGCCATGTCGAGCGGGCGCGGATGCGGCTGCTAAAGGCGAGGCGCGGTCTTGGCCAGTGAAGGGGCAAGCCAGGCGCCCGCACGGTTCGATGCGTCGCTGCGCAAGCGCAGCCGCAGTTCGATCTCGTGGACGGTCACGCGGTTCCTGTCCGATCAGGTCTTCTCGTTCATCGTCTTCGTCGCGCTGGCGCGGCTGTTGTCGCGGGCGGACATCGGCGCCTTCTCCGTCATGGCGTTCACCGCCGAGGCGTTCCGCATCGTCGCCACCGCCGGGCTGGTTCAGACGATCGCCCGGCGGGGCGACCTGTCACCAGGGTTTTTGGACACCATCTATCGCTCGCAACAGGCTTTTTCCTTTGCGTCGGCGGCGGTGATCGCATTGCTGGCCCAGCCGATCGCGGCGTGGATGGATGCACCGGGCATCGCGCTGCCGCTGGCGGTGATGAGCCTGGTGCTGCCGATCTCTTCGTTCGGCGGGACGCACATGGCGCTGCGGCTGCGCGAGTTCGGGCATCGGACGACCGCGATCCGCTCGGTGGTCGGCGGGCTGCTGGGGGGCGGGGGCGCGGGCGTGGCGGCGCTGCTGGGCGCAGGGCTGTGGGCGCTGGTGATTCAGCGGCTGGTGACGGAGATCGTCGGCGTGGTGCTGGCGCGGACGTCGTATGACTGGAAGCCGGGCTGGGCGTTTGAATGGCCGGAGCTGCGCGCGAACCTCGCGCTGAACGGCAGTCTGATCTATGTGCAACTCGTCTTTCTGGCCACCGTGCGCGTGCAGGAGATGGCGATCGGTGCGGGGATCGGGCTGGCGGCGGTCGGCATCTATCGGACCGCGTGGCGGACGGTGGAGCTGATCGGACGCGGGGCGATCCAGCCGTTCACGCAAGTTGCGGTGCAGACGCTGTCGCGGGTGAAGGACGATCCCACCGAGCTGCGCCGCGCCTATCAGTGGATGATCGGGCAGGCGTCCGCCCTGTCCTTCCCGGCGCTGGTCGGCTTCGGGTCGCTGGCGCCGCTGGCGGTGCCCACCGTGTTCGGCGACAAATGGGTGGAGGCGGGGCAGTTGGCGCAGATATTCGCGTTCATGGCGCTGCCCTTCACGCTCAACTTCTTCGCGTCGCCCTCGCTCAGCGCATTGGGGCAGTCGCGCAGCCTGATCTGGCTGTCGACGACGCAACTGGTGCTGGGCCTTATCCTGACGCTGCTGGCGCTGCCCTTCGGCCTATTCGCGGTTGCCGTCTCCTATGTGGTGCGCGCCTATCTGACCGTGCCGCTTCAGGTGTGGCTGCTGGCGCGGGCATCGGGCATCCGGCCGGCGCACAGCATCCGGGCGATCGCGGCGCCGCTGGCGGCGTCCACGATCATGGGCGTGCTGCTGGCCATCGTGATGCGGATGACCGCCGGGCTGCTCCATGGCTGGACGGCGCTCCTGTTCCTCACCGCGCTCGGTGCGCTTGTCTATGCCGCCGTGCTGATCGGCCTGTCGCCCTTGTGGCGCGGGCGTCTTCAATCCACCGTTCACCGCTTGCGAAAGGGCCGGGCATGACCGCTTCCCCACAATCCGCCGATCACATCGTCGCCGAACTCGGCCGCCGCTTCGCCGAGACGGTGGATGCGGTCCTGCCGCCGGGTCGCATCGCGCTGGTCGATTATCCCGACCATTCCAATGTCGGCGACAGCGCGATCTGGCTGGGCGAGATGGCGTATCTGAAGGCGCGGGGCCGGTTGCCCACTTACTATTCGGCGATCAACGACCTGGACGATGCGGCGCTGGCGGGCGCGGTCGGCGACGGGCCGATCCTGATCCATGGCGGCGGCAATCTGGGCACGCTGTGGCCCAAGCACGAGAATCTGCGCATCCATCTGCTGAACACGCATCGCAACCGGCCGATCGTGCAGATGCCGCAGTCGATCCATTATGCCGATCCCGCCGCGGCCCGGCCGCTGGCCGATGCGATCCGCGCGCATGGCAACTTCACGCTGCTGGTGCGCGACCAGCGATCGCTGGCGTTCGCGCGCGAGCATTTCGACTGTCCGGTGCATCTGTGCCCGGATGCCGCGCTGATGCTGGGGCGGCAGCGGCGGGCGGCGGCCAGGGTGCCGGTGTTCGGGCTGCTGCGCACCGATCATGAGCGGGCGGCGGGCGCGGATGCGGCGCCGGCGGGCGCGCTGGTCGACGACTGGCTGATCGAGGATCCGGCGCAGTTGCGCTATCTGCGGTTGTCGCTGAAGCTGTCCCGGCTGGTGATGCGCGATCCGATGGCGATGCGGGCGATGCGCCAGCGGCGGCTGGCGGAGTGGCGGCTGAAGCGCGGACTGGCAATGCTGGCGCAGGGGCAGGTGGTGGTGACCGACCGGCTGCACGCGCACATCCTGTCGCTGTTGCTCGATATCCCGCATGTCCTGCTCGACAACAGCTATGGCAAGGTGGCCGGGTTCGCCGACCAATGGACGGCGGGCTATGCGGGGTTGATGCGCGCAGAGACGCGTGCCGACGCCTTTGACCGCGCCTTTGCCCATGGACAGGCGCCCGCCGGCCGGCGGGCTGCAGGCGGATGAGGTCCGCCGGTCAGTCCTGGGGCGCCCCCAGGACCAGCCGGCGATATTCGCGCTCGGGCGGGCCATAGGTATCGCCGGCCAGTTCGGCGAGCTTGGCCCGGTCGCGCACCACGACGCGACCGCGCAGGCCGCGTACCGCCTGCTCGGCCTCCAGCCGGTGCAGCGCATCGGTGACGCTGGACCGGCGCACGCCCAGCATCAGGCGAAATTCCTCATGCGTCAGGCAGATCTCGTCGCCGCTGACCCGGTCGTGATACAAGAGGATCCAGCGCGCCATGCGGCGTTCGACCGGATGGATGAGCGAGGACACGATGGTCCGGCCCATTTGCGTCATGAACACGGCAACGAAACGGAGCAGGGCGGCACGCAGCGACGGGCTGTCCTCGACCGCCGCCATCAGTCGATCGGCATCGATGCGCAGCGCGGTGCCCTTTTCGGCGCGCATGATGACATCGTGCAGCCACCGGTCGTCGCCCATGAGGAGTGGCCAGCCGACAAACCCCTCCGCCCCGACAAGGCCGACGGCCAGGCGGCGATCACCCTCCGTCCGGTCAAGCACGGCAGCAATCCCTGCTTCGGGAAACCACAACGTGTCGATCGACGTGCCGGCCTCGGCGACGCTGTCGTCCACGGCAAAGGATACGCGTTCCAGATAGGGCGCGATCGCCATGAAATCGGACGGATCGAGCGACCGCAAAAGCGTATTGCCGACCTGATCCTGCTGCATTGCGCGTTCCGCGAACATGTTCGTCGCGTGTGCGAAACCGTCTGTCGTCCCCCGGTGCATGATCCCTGCCTATGACCTGTCGCGGATGCAAATCCAGAGAATGAACGCACAACTTGGCATTTCGACCGATACCGTACCGAAACTAGGCTGATCTTCCGGCGGTTGGCGGAAACACAGCAAGGGATGCGAACGACCAGCGATGCCGGCGCCGCATGTGTTGCCAACGACACGGTGACGCCGAACGGCCCGGCCGTTCTGTTGTTGCAGGAGAACCGACATGACCGCCCCCGCCATCCGCTACACCCCCGACATCGAAGATGTGCAACCCGAAGAGCGCGAGACGATCGCGCAACTGAACGATACGTTTGACGTCATCCTGGAACGTACCGCCGAGGATTACGGCCATGCGGTGCGATCGGTGCACGCCAAGTCGCACGCGATCCTGGAAGGCGAGCTGATCGTCGACGACGGCCTGCCGCCAGAGCTGGCGCAAGGGGTGTTCGCGACCCCGGGCCGCCACAAGGCCTGGCTGCGCATGTCGACCAATGCGGGCGACATCCTGCCTGACGCGATCAGCCTGCCGCGCGGGCTGGCGGTGAAGATCGCGGGCGTCGAGGGCGAACGGCTGCCGGGGGCCGAGGGCGACGCGCAGGATTTCGTGATGGTCAACGGCACGGTGTTTCAAGCCAAGACCGCCGACAAGTTCCTGGGCAATCTGAAGATGCTGGCCAAGACCACCGACCGGATGGAGGGCACAAAGAAGGCGATGTCCGCCGTGTTGCGCGGCGTGCACAACGCGCTGGAGGCGGTGGGAATCGAGAGCCCGGCGATCGATTCGCTGGGCGGCGCGCCCAATGTCGATCCGCTGGGCGAGACCTATTACAGCGTCACGCCGTTTCGGTACGGCGATCATGTCGCCAAGTTCAGCATCGCGCCCGTGGCCCCCGCACTGACGGCGCGCACCGGCGCGATCATTCCGGTCGACGGGCGTGAGGATGCGATCCGCGAGGATGTGCAGGCCGAAATGTGGGGCATCGATGCCGAATGGGAGTTCCGCGTCCAATTGTGCCGTGACCTGGAGCGCCAGCCGATCGAGGATCCGACGGTGGAATGGGACGAGAGGGAGGCACCCTTCATGCGCGTCGGCGTGATCCGTGCCGCCGCGCAGGACAGTTGGGATGCGGCCCGCGTTCAGGCGGTGAACGAGGAAATGCGGTTCAGCGTGTGGACCGGCATCACCGCGCACCAGCCGCTGGGCAACATCAACCGCGCACGCCGGGAGCCGTATCGCCACTCGGCCGATTTCCGGGCGCGTTATAATGGCTGTCCTTACCACGAACCGGCGGCCTGATCGTCGCGTGCTCTGACGTGCCCCGATCGTGCGGAGCGTTGCACGGTTCTACGCCTCTCGTCCCGCATGCCGGGCCGCCCGTCGCGGCATCGGGCGGACAGGCCATTTCAGGGAACGCTCACGTTGACGGGCCGGTCTGTGGCTGTTACTGACAATCATTCTCATAACGAGAGCGATTGCGTATGTACGATCTGATCGACCGTCCCGTCCGCGAACTGCCGGCCTTCGAAGCGGCCGTGCTGGCCCGGACCCGCCGCTGGGTCCACGCACTGACGATGGCGGGAATTGTCGCCGACCCCGAGGACGATGCATTCGGGATGGCGATGCGGGCGCTGGATCGCGGATCGCAGGACCTGTTAGTCATCGAACGCCCCTGTCACGACGTGGTGGGAGAAACCGAGGCGGTGCTGCTGGGGCTGTGGCGGCTGGTACGCGCCGACCGGATCGGCAAGGCCGATGCCGTCGCTAGCGGTTTGACCGATGCAGATGCCGGACGGGTGATGGTCGCGGCAATGGCACGGGCGGTTCACGCCATCGGGTGATTCGGGACCGAGGGCTATGCTTTCAGCTTGTAAAAAGCCGAACGGCCATTGTTGAAATCTTTTTCAGCAGGAAATGTTGCGGGTTGAGCGCATTTGGCGTTCGCCCCAACCAATTTTGTCCTGTTCTTAGGTATTTACATCTGAAACGGTAATTAATCCGACCCGGCCACATTAAGGAAGCGTGTACGGCCGATAGGGCCGAAATTTACCATCCAGGCCTAGACCGGGCAGATAACGCGCTCGGCTCGGGAGGGAACCGTCAGCGCTCCTTTAAGGAGTTCTCCTAATGTTTGGATGGTTTACCCAGAATGCGCCGATCGCCACGAAGATGCGAGTCCTGACGGCGACCTATGGTACGTTGGCAGGTGCGTCGCTGGCGCTGATCGCCTTTCGCGACACGCTGGGCGCGGACATCGCGATCGCGACCGGCGCCGGGATCACTGCGCTGACGTTGCTGATCGCCTGGGTAACCGGGCGTGCGATCGTGATCCCCTATGTCGCCACGGTGGTGCGGATGGAGGGCCTGGCCGCGGGCGATCTGGATGCCCCGATCGGCTATACAGAGCACCGCGACTGCGTGGGCCGGATGACCAGGGCGATGGGTGTATTCCGCGACAATGCGGCGGCGGTCGCCGAGGCGCGGGCCGCGCAGGAGATCGTGGTGGGCGCGCTCGGTACCGGCCTGGAAAATCTGGCGAACGGCGATCTGAGCCGGCCGATCCCCACCATCTTCCCGGCGGATTACGAAAAGCTGCGTCGTGACTATAACAATGCGCTGGCCGCGCTCAGCGGGACGCTGAGTGCCGTTACCCGTTCGATGGACGGCATCCGCACCGCATCGTCCGAGGTCAGCACCGCCTCCGACGACCTGTCGCACCGCACCGAGCAGCAGGCGGCCAGCCTGGAGGAAACCGCGGCGTCGATGGAGGAGATCACCACCACCGTGCGCGAGGCGGCGGACGGCGCGTCGCGGGTCAACGGTGTGGTCGATGCGGCCAAGTCCGAAGCCGAGGAAAGCGGCCGCATCGTGCGCGAGGCGGTGTCGGCGATGGGCGGGATCGAACGCGCCAGCCAGGAAATCTCCGAGATCATCAGCGTCATCGACGGCATCGCGTTCCAGACCAACCTGCTGGCGCTGAACGCCGGCGTGGAGGCGGCGCGGGCGGGCGATGCGGGTAAGGGCTTCGCGGTGGTCGCCTCCGAGGTGCGCGCCCTGGCGCAGCGCTCGGCCGATGCGGCCAAGGACGTGAAGACCCGCATCCTGACCAGTTCGGAGCAGGTGGGCAACGGCGTGACGCTGGTCAACCGCACCGGCCAGTCGCTGGAGCGCATCGTCGCGCGCATCAGCGAGATCAGCACGCTCGTCTCGCAGATCGCGGCATCGGCAGCGCAGCAGGCATTGGGGCTGTCGCAGGTGAACACCGCGGTCGGCGAGATGGACAATGTGACGCAGCAGAATGCCGCCATGGTCGAGCAGTCGAGTGCGGCGGCCCGCTCGCTGGCGAGCGAGGCGGACGAGCTGGCGCGGCAGGTGGCACGCTTCCGCCTGTCGGACACCGGCGAGACGGAGGCGCCGCGCCTGCCGGTGAGCGCGCCGATATCGCGCGCTCCGGCCCCGACGCGGGTGGTGGCGCGCCGGGCGGCAACTCATGGATCGCTGGCGCTGGCGGTCGAACCGGATGCGGACGACTGGTCGAATTTTTAACGCCTGCCGCCGTACATCGTCTCGATCGCTAAAGGAAAACCCTTCGCATGACGCGTCTTGCGCTGCCCTCTACCCTGGACCTCGCCGCCGCCACCGCGTTGCTGGACACGTTGCGCGGGGTGTCCGGTGACATCGTGCTCGATGCCGGCGGGGTGGAGCGCATCGGCGTGGCCGGCATCCAGTTGCTGTTGAGCGCGCAAGGCACCGCGGATGGCGCGGGCCATGCGCTCACCATCGAAGCGCCGAGCGAGGCCTTTTGCACCGCCATCCGCATCTCGGGCGCCGACGCGCTCCTTGCCGACCGCTGATCCAGGACCCGTTCCCATGCAGCTCGACGAAATCCAGGCCATCTTCTTCCAGGAATGCGAGGAAGGACTGGCCGTCATCGAAACCGACCTGGCCGACCTGCGCGACGGTGCGCCGTCGGACGAGACGATCAACACCATCTTCCGTGCGGTCCATTCGATCAAGGGCGGCGCGGGGGCGTTCGGCTTTGACGCGTTGCAGGGCTTTTCGCACCAGTTGGAAACGGTGCTGGATCTGCTGCGCACCGGCGAACTGACGCCGGAGCCGGAGCTGGTCGCGCTGTTGTTCGCGGCGTTCGACGGGCTGACCGATCATGTGGCGTGCGCGCAAGGGGGTGGCGGCGCACCGGACGATGCGGCGCTGATCGCGCGGTTGACGGCGGCGGCGGGGCGTGCGGGCGCGACGCACGATGTCGCGGAGCCGGCGCCGGAGCCTGCGGTGATTGCCGAGGTGGTGGGTGATGCGTTCGACCTGGACGCGCTGCTTGCCGATATCGGGCTGGGCGATCCGCCGGCACCGGCGGCGATCCCGTGGCGGGTGCGCTTCGTGCCGGGACGCGGGGCGTTCGACAATGGCGGCGATCCGCTGCCGCTGCTGCGCGAGCTGGATGCGCTGGGCGGCCGGGTGGTGGCGATCGATCGCAGCAGCCTGCCGTCGCTGGATAGCTTCAGCGTCGACGAATGCTATCTGGGCTGGACGCTGAGCGTGCCGGGCGAGGTGGCGCGCGACGATATCGCCGCGATCTTCGATTTCGTGTCGGATCAGGCGGAACTGGTGATCGCGCCGGAGGGGGAGCAAGAGGCACCGCTGCTGATCGCGGAGCCGGTGGCCGAGGCGGTGGAAGAGGATCTGCTGGCGGCGGTGCTGGCGATGGTGGAGCCGGCGCAGGTGGCCGAACCACAGCCGGTGGTGCTGCCGCCGGTCGTTGCGGAGGAGCCGGTCGTGGTCGCGGCGGTGGCGGAGGACGGGGCGAACCGTCCGGCTGCGGCGGCGGCGGCCGGGGGCGCGACGATCCGGGTGGAGCTGGAAAAGCTGGACCGGCTGGTCAATCTGGTCGGCGAGCTGGTGATCACCCAGGCGATGCTGGCGCAGCGCCTGTCGATCCACGGCGTCGGCGCGATCGACGAGCTGTCCGACCTGGATCACCTGACCCGAGAATTGCAGGACAGCGCGATGTCGATCCGCGCGCAGCCGGTGAAGTCGGTGTTCAGCCGCGTGCCGCGCATCATCCGTGAGCTGGAGGCGAGCACGGGCAAGCGCGTCCGCCTGGAGGTGGAGGGCGAGATGACCGAGGTCGACAAGACGGTGGTGGAGCGGATCGGCGAGCCGCTGACCCACATGATCCGCAATGCGGTCGACCACGGGCTGGAGACGCCCGACGAGCGCGTGGCGGCGGGCAAGCCGGCAGAGGGCGTGGTGCGGCTGGCGGCCGAGCATCGGTCGGGCCGGATCGTGATCTCCGTCTCGGACGACGGGCGCGGGATCGACCGGACGCGGGTACGCGCCAAGGCGGTGGAGCGCGGCATCGTCGCGGCCGACGCCAATCTGTCCGACGAGGAGATCGAGAACCTGATCTTCGCGCCCGGCTTTTCGACGGCGGCGACGATCTCGAACATTTCCGGGCGCGGGGTCGGTATGGATGTGGTGCGGCGCAACGTGCAGGCGCTGGGCGGGCGGATCGGGATCAGCTCCAAGTTCGGGCAGGGATCGACCTTTACGCTGACGCTGCCGCTGACGCTGGCGATCCTGGACGGGATGGTGGTGAGCGTGGGCGGGCAGACCTATGTCATCCCGCTGGCGCATGTGGTGGAATCCCTTCGCCCGCGTGACGGCGAGGTGCGCGGCCTGGGGCCGGGGGCGGGCGTGCTGGACGTGCGCGGCACGTACCTGCCGATCCTGCCGATCGGGCGGCTGCTGAACGTGCCGGAGGCCTGCGCCGACCCGACGAACGCGGTGCTGGTGGTGGTGGAAACCGATGCCGGCCAGTCGATCCTGATGGTCGACGGCATCCAGGACCAGCGGCAGGTGGTGGTGAAGAGCCTGGAGGCGAATTACGCGCCGGTCGCGGGACTTGCGGGCGCGACGGTGCTGGGGGACGGGCGCGTCGCGCTGATCCTGGACGTCGAGACGCTGGTGCAGCGGCACCGGTCGGACACGCCGCGGGCGTTGGCCGCATGAGCGCCGCGGCGGCCCCGATGCAGGGCGAGTTCCACCTGAGCGACGGCGATTACGAAACGATCGCGCGGATGGCGCACGCGCATGCCGGCATCATGCTGGGCACGGGCAAGCGGCAACTGGTCTATTCGCGGCTGGCCAAGCAGGTGCGGCGTCGCGGGCTGGCCGACTTTGCCGACTATGTCGCCCTGCTGCGCAACGATGCGGACGCACGGCGGGAGGCGATCTTCGCACTGACCACCAACCACACCAAGTTCTTCCGCGAAGACCATCATTTCACCCATTTCGCCGAGCATGTGCGGCCCGACCTGCTGTCCCGCGCCGAGCGGGGCAGCGCGGTGCGGCTGTGGTCGGCGGCCTGTTCGAGCGGGGAGGAGCCCTATACGCTCGCGATGACGCTGTTGGGCGAGGATCGGGCGGGCGGCGCACGCATCGCGCAGCGCGACATCGCGATCCTGGCGACCGATCTGGCGCCGCACGTCATCGCGACCGCCAAGGCGGGGCGCTACCCCGCGGACATGGCGCGCGACATTCCCGATCGCTTTCGCCGGACCTGGGTGAAGCCGGTGGGCGACGAGATCGCCATGGCGCCCGAGCTGCGGCGCGTGATCGCCTACAAGCATCTGAACCTGCTGGAATCCTGGCCGATGCGGGGGCGGTTCGACGTGATCTTTTGCCGCAACGTCATGATCTATTTCGACGAGCCGACCAAGGCGCGGCTGCTGGAGCGATTTGCCGGCCTGATCCCGGTGGGGGGGTATATGTATATCGGCCATTCCGAACGGTTGATCGGCCCGGCCACGGCCATGTTCGATTTGGTCGGGCACACCATCTATCGGAGGCGCGGCTGATGACGCGCGTGCTGGTGGTGGACGATTCGGCGACGATGCGCGGGCTGGTGCGGATGATGCTGGCCAAGGACCCCGAGATCACCGTGATCGGCGAGGCGGGCGACGCGCAGGAGGCTCGCGCCAAGATCAAAGCGCTGAACCCGGACGTGGTGACGCTGGACATCGAGATGCCGGGAATGAACGGCCTGGATTTCCTGGACAAGATCATGGCGCTTCGGCCGATGCCGGTGGTGATCGTATCGACGCTGACCGAAAAGGGGGCGAGCGCCACGATCCGCGCACTGGCGGCCGGCGCGTTCGATTGCTTCCCCAAGCCCGCCTCGATCGCGGCGGTGCGCGACGATGCGACACTGGCGCGGATCGTGCGCGCGGCGGGACGCTCGCCGGTGCGCCGCGCGCCCGCAGTGGCGGCACCCGCGGTCGCGGCGCTTGCCCGTCGCGGCACCTCGGACGGGGTGATCGCGATCGGCGCATCGACCGGCGGCGTCGAGACGCTGCTGCGGGTGATCGGCGGCTTTCCGGCGGACTGCCCGCCGACGGTGATCGTGCAGCACATGCCCGCGCTGTTCACCGCCAGCTTCGCCGACCGGCTGAACCGGTTCTGCCCGCCCCATGTCGAGGAAGCGCGCAGCGGCACGATCCTGAAGCCCGGCCATGTCTATCTGGCGCCGGGTGGCGAGCAGCATATGGAAGTGGTGGGTGCGACCATGCCGCGTATCCGGCTGTACGAAGGGCCGACGGTCAGCGGGCACCGGCCATCGGTGGACGTGCTGTTCCGGTCGGTGGCGCGGCTGGGGCGGCCAGCGGTGGGCGTGCTGCTGACCGGCATGGGGGCCGACGGTGCGGCGGGCCTGCTGGAAATGCGGCAGGCGGGCGCACGGACGATCGGGCAGGACGAGGCGACCAGCGTCGTCTACGGCATGCCCGCGGTCGCCCATTCGCTGGGTGCGGTGGAGCGGCAATTGCCGGTGCAGCGCATCGCCGCATCGGTGATGGAGATGGCGGCATGAGCCTTGCCACGGGGCGTACCGCGATGCTGCGCGCCGACGGCTTTCGCCATGTCAGCGTGGTGCAGGGCGAACGCGGCGTCTCCGCCGATCCGCAGGTGCTGTTCGCGACGGTGCTGGGCAGTTGCGTCGCGGCCTGCCTGTACGACCCCGAAGCGCGGGTGGGCGGGATCAACCATTTCCTGCTGGCCGAGCCGCAGCCGGGGCAGGTGGTCGATGCGACCGCCGCGCAGCGTTACGGCGTGCACGCGATGGAATTGCTGATCAACGACATGCTGCGCCAGGGCGCGCGGCGCGACCGGCTGCGCGCGCATCTGTATGGCGGGGCGAATCTGCATCAGGGCATGCGGCCGATCGGCACCGCCAATGCGGAGTTCGCGATCCGCTTCCTGCAACAAGACCGCATCCCGCTGGTCGCGCGCGATCTGGGCGGTCACGCCGCCCGCCGGGTCGAGTTTCAGGCGGCACTGGGTCGATCGCGCGCCAAGCTGGTCCGCGATGCGCCGCCCGAGGCCCCGGTGCGCCCCCGCCCCGTATCCCAGCCCGTCGCCAGCGGCGACGTTGAACTGTTTTGAAGGATTTAGAGAGCATGACGCGTACCATCATGACCGTGGACGACTCCCCCAGCATGCGCGCGCTGCTGCGCCATGCGCTGTCCGGCGAAGGCTATCAGATCGCCGCCGCCGAGGACGGTGTGGATGCGCTGGAGCGGATCGACGCGGCCGCGCCCGATCTGGTCATCACCGACATCAACATGCCGCGCATGGACGGGTTCGGCCTGATCGAGCAGTTGCGCGGCCATCCGCGCTGGAACGGCGTGCCGATCCTCGTGCTGACCACCGAGTTTTCCGACGAGAAGAAGGCGCGTGCGCGTGCCGCCGGCGCGACCGGCTGGATCGTCAAGCCCTTCGACCCTGCCAAATTGTCCGCGGCCGTTCGCCGCGTGCTCATCTGACCGATCCAAAAAGGACGCTTTCCATGGCCCGTCAGCTCATCACCTTTGAACTCGGCGACCAGTCGCTGGGCATCGACATCATGGCGATCCGCGAGATCCGCGCCTGGTCGCCGGCGACGCCGCTGCCCAACGTGCCGGCCCATGTGCGCGGCGTGGTGAACCTGCGCGGCGTGGTGCTGCCGGTGCTGGACCTGCGCATGCGGATGGGCTGGGGCCTGACCGATCCGACCGCGCGCCACGTCATCATCGTGGTGCGCATCGGCGAGCAGTTGCAGGGCGTGATCGTGGATGCGGTGAACGATATCGTGACGATCAATCCGGATGACATGCAGCCGCTGCCCGATGTCGGCACGATGCAGGCGGCGGGCCTGCTGGAAGGGTTGGCCACGGTGGAGGACCGGATGATCCTGGTGCTGGACCTGGAACGGCTGGCCCCGCCGATGGCCGACGCCGCCTGATTTTTCGTATCCGTTCCCCGCGTATCTGTTTCAAAGGAATGCCGACATGGCCAAGGCCAGAGTTCTAGTCGTCGACGATTCGTTGACCATGCGCGCGCTGGTCGCGGGCATGCTGGAGAAGGACAAGAACATCGAGATCGTCGGCCTGGCCGACGGGGCCGCGGAGGCGCGGCAGATGGTGCGGGACCTGAAGCCCACGGTGATGACGCTGGATGTCGAGATGCCGGGGATGAGCGGGATCGAGTATCTGGCGGAGATCATGGAGACCGCGCCGATGCCGGTCATCATGTTCTCCACGCTGACCGCCAAGGGCGCGGACAGTTCGATCGAGGCGCTGCGGCTGGGGGCGCTGGACTGTTACCCCAAGCCGACGCGCGCGACGCCGGACGAGGTGCAAAAGGCGATCGGGCAGTTGGCGAAGACGGTGAAGGAGGCGCCGGCGCGCTTCCGGGCGCTGAACGACGGGGCGAAGAAGCCGTCGACGAAGGCGGCGACGGACGCGCCGTTCAACTGGAACGGCAAGCTGCTGGCGGTAGGGGCGGACGTGGGC
>NZ_CAMLAC010000041.1 GCF_946477935.1 uncultured Sphingomonas sp.
CCAGCACGTTGGTCTTCCCCGCCCCATTCTCGCCGGTCAGCACGACGAACCCCGGCCCCGGCGCCAGCATCAGGTCGCCGTGATTGCGGAAATCGGTCAGGATCAGGCGGCTCAGCATGCGGTCACCCGGCTCATAACGCGCGCAGCCCGAAAACGGCAAAGGGGCCACCGTCGCCGGCAGCCCCCTTCACGCGCATGGCGATGGATCAGACGCGCATCGGCATCAGCACGTACAGCGCCGGCGCCGTGTCGCTTTCGCGGATCAGCGTGGGTGCCGCTGCATCGGCCAGATGCACCTCGACCAGTTCGCTGTCGATCTGGCCCAGTATGTCCAGCAGATAGCGGCTGTTGAAGCCGATCTCGAACGGCGTGGAGGTATAGTCGCCCGGCACTTCCTCGGCCGCCGTCCCGTTCTCCGGGCTGGTCACGGACAGGGTGATCCGGTCGCGGTCCAGCGCCATCTTCACCGCGCGCGTCTTCTCCGTCGCGATGGTCGACACGCGGTCGACGCCTTCCATGAAGCTCTTGGGGTCCAGCTTCAGGATCTTGTCGTTCGCGGTCGGAATGACGCGGCTGTAATCCGGGAAAGTCCCGTCGATCAGCTTGGAGGTCAGGATCGCCTGCCCCAGATCGAAGCGGATCTTGGTGCCCGACAGCGACACGCCGACCGAACCGTCCACCTCGTCCAGCAGCTTGCGCAGCTCGGCGACGCATTTGCGCGGCACGATCACGTCGGGCATGCCCTCGGCACCCTGCGGTTGCGGCATGGTGACGCGCGCCAGACGGTGCCCGTCGGTGGCCGCCGCCTTCAGCACCGGCTCGCCGCGATCCTCCGCGACGTGCAGGAAGATGCCGTTCAGATAATAGCGCGTCTCTTCCGTCGAGATCGCGAAGCGCGTCTTGTCGATGATCTGCTTGCAGGTCTCCACCGGCAGCTCGAACTGCGTCGGCAGCTCGCCCTCGGCGATAACGGGAAAGTCGTCGCGCGGCAGCGTGCCCAGCGAGAAGCGCGCCCGGCCCGCCACGATCGTCATCCGCCCGTCGGCCGCGGTCAACTGCACCTGCGACCCTTCGGGCAGCTTGCGCGCGATGTCGAACAGCGTGTGCGCCGACACGGTGGTCGAACCCGGCTGGTCCACCGCCGCCATCACGCTTTCGTTGATCTGCAGGTCCAGGTCGGTCGCCATCATGCGCAACTGGCCCTCGGCCGTCGCTTCCAGCAGCACGTTCGACAGGATGGGGATGGTGTTGCGGCGCTCCACCACGGACTGGACATGGCTCAGTCCCTTCAGGAGCGTTGCGCGTTCGAGTGTCGCCTTCATCGTGATCCCCCCGCCGGAGCGCGGGGGCGTGCCAGAATCACGCCGCCCCCGATTCCGGGTGAAAAATGGCCTTCGTTCCTACCCGCGAAAAAGGGGCCGGAGCAAGGCTCCGACCCCTCCACTTTTCAGGTAAATCCTGCGTTAAAAGCGAAAGCCGAGCCCTGCGACCAACTGATGCCGCTCGAAATCGCGGTCATAGCCATCGACGCGGGCATAGTTGGTGTAGCGATATTCGCCCTTTACGAAGCTGTTGATGCCCAGCGCATATTCCAGGCCGGCACCCAGGCGCAGCCCGTCCAGATTGTCCGAACTGCGCAATTGCCCGGCGCCGGCGTCATAACGCGACTTGACCCGCGCGTTCGAATAGCCCGCCTTCACATAGCCCAGCGCCACCGGCGAGATCGCGTAGCCGACGCGGCCACCTGCATACAGGTCGCGCGCCATGTTGGTGTCGAGTCGGTCGCCGACCACCAGCACGCTGTTGCTGCGCGTATCGGCGGACGAATCGGTCAGCTCGCCCTCTACGCCGACGATCACCGGGCCCATCGCCATGTCGTACCCGATCCCGGCGCCGAACAGCAGGCCGTCGCCGCTGCTCGCATCCTGCCCGCCGCCGTCATTGGCATTGTCATACCCGATCAGCCCTTCCAGCCGCAGGCCGGTGAACGGCGCGGCGGTCTGGGCCGCGGCGGGCAGCGCGGCGCCAAGCCCGATGGTGACGGCCAGGGCGGCTAGAACGGGTGTACGCATGAGCAACTCCAAGTGACGCGGGGAAATGACATGTCCCAAACGGGCACAGGCTCTCATGGCTCCATCCGCGACGCTTTGCATGAACCTCAGCTAAACGGGGAAATGCGTTGCCAATGCGCCACACTCCGCGGCATGCCCCCCGGCATGGCATGTCGCCGGCTTCTTCCCCTGCTGCTGCTCGCGGCGGCAACCCCATCCCCGCGTGAGATGATCGGCGTGTTCGCCGGCTGGGGCGCCTTTCGCCAGGGTGCGAACTGTTTCGCCATCGCCCGTCCCATCGTCGCGCAGGGGCGCGTCGGCGGCTATGCCGGCATCGGCACCTGGCCGGGCAAGGGCTTGCGCGCCTCGCTCCATGTCCATCTCAGCCGCCGGCGCGACCGCGACCGCCCCGTCACGCTGACCGTCGCCGGCCGCCGCTTCCCGCTGGTCGGCTCCGTGACCGATCTCTGGGCACCCGATGCCCCTACCGACCGGGCGATCGTCGCCGCGCTGCGCTCGGCCCGCGCGATGAGCATCGAGGCGGTCGACACCGCCCGCCGTCCCTTTGCCGATACCTATGCATTGTCGGGCGCCGCCACCGCGATCGACGCCGCCACGCTCGCCTGCGTCGCCCGCTAGCGAACGGCCCCCTTTTGCGCTATATACGCGCGCATGCAGACAGCTTCGGCCGCCCCCATGCCCATCCCCGGGCACATCGATCCCGTGCCCGTCCCCCGCGGCGTGCAGCCGCGCCCCGACGGGCGCGTCGACCTGATCGGCCTGACCAAGGACCAGTTGCGCGAGGCGCTCGCGTCCGCCGGCATGGAGCCGCGCCAGGCCAAGCTGCGTGCCAAGCAGATCTGGCACTGGCTCTACAATCGCGGCGCCACCGAATTCGCGCAGATGACCGACATCGCCAAGGCGCAGCATCCGTGGCTGGCCGAGCGTTTCGCCATCTCGCGCCCCGAGGTAGTCGAGGCGCAGGTGTCGTCGGACGGCACCCGCAAATGGCTGCTCCGCTCCGCCGACGGCCAGGATTACGAGGCGGTGTTCATCCCCGACGCCGATCGCGGCACGCTGTGCGTGTCCAGCCAGGTCGGCTGCACGCTCAACTGCCGTTTCTGCCACACCGGCACGATGCGCCTCGTCCGCAACCTGACCGCGGGCGAGATCGTCGGCCAGGTGATGCTGGCGCGCGACGCGCTCGGCGAATGGCCCAGCCAGCCCGAGGGGCGGATGCTCACCAACATCGTCATGATGGGGATGGGCGAGCCGCTGTATAATTTCGATGCGGTGCGCGACGCGCTGAAGCTCGTCATGGACGGCGACGGCCTTGCCCTCTCCAAGCGCCGCATCACCCTGTCCACCTCCGGCGTCGTGCCGATGATGGCGCGCGCGGGCGAGGAGATCGGCGTGAACCTCGCCGTCTCGCTCCACGCGGTGACCAAGGAGGTGCGCGACGAGATCGTGCCGCTCAACAAGAAATACGGCATCGAGGAACTGCTGCAGGCCTGCGCCGACTATCCCGGCGCCAACAATGCGCGGCGCATCACGTTCGAATATGTGATGCTGAAGGACAAGAATGATTCGGAGGTCGACGCCCACGAACTCGTCCGCCTGCTGCGCCACTACAAGCTGCCCGCCAAGGTCAACCTGATCCCCTTCAACCCGTGGCCGGGCGCCGATTACGAATGCTCGACGCCGGAGCGTATCCGCCGCTTCTCCGACATCGTGTTCGAGGCGGGGATCTCGGCGCCGGTGCGCACGCCCCGCGGTCGCGACATCGACGCGGCCTGCGGCCAGCTCAAGACCGCCGCCGAGAAGAAGAGCCGCGCCCAGCTCGACCGCGAGGCGGAGGACAAGATGGCCGCGCTCGCCGACTGATCGGTGCAATGGGGCAAGACATTCCGCCATATTGCAACCGACTGACCACACAGGCAGTTAGTAGGATGTCACCGGCCAATATAGGCCGGGGCACCGCATGGAGACGATGATGACCAAGCTACTCGCCGCCGGGCTGTTGCTCGGCGCCCTTGCCGCTGCCCCGGCCGCGGCGAACGACCACAGTGTCCGGATCGACCACCACGCCGGCCCCGTCGACGCCCAGTACCGCGCCGTGACCAAGGTCGCGCACAAGCAGGTCGGGGCCGTCGTGCCCGGCGGCCGCGCGTCGACGCTGCGCTGCGCCTGGTCGGCGGGCGTGACCGTCGATCGCGAGGCGCGCCTGCCGTCTGGCGCGACGATGACCCGCTCGATCCACCGCGACGACGTGATCTCGGGCAGCCGACCCGGCTGGTGCTCCGCGCAGCGGAGCGCGATCGACAAGGAGGTTGCGGCACGCACCGACAGGGTCCGCGACCACATGCTCGCCATCGCCCACGAAGACCGTGCCGAGCTTCACGCGGAGCTGGACCGCCTGCACGGCCCCACCCGCACCGGCTAACCCCCGGACAGGCGCCTTCCCTCGGTGGGACGGCGCCTGCCGATGGTCCATGACATTGCCGGCGGCCAAGAACCACCCTTGCGCGCCATGACGTAACACCTCACTGCCGCGCGCATGACCGGAATCGAAGCCGCCATCCTAGCCGCCATCGCCGGCCTGCTCGGCGGGGCGATGAACGCGCTTGCCGGCGGCGGCACCTTCGCCACCATGCCGACGCTGATCGCGCTCGGCCTGCCCTCGCCGATCGCCAACGCCACGTCCAACGTCGCGCTGCAGCCGGGGGCCATCGCCAGCGCCTGGACCTATCGGCACGGCCTCGCCCCGCTGGGCGGGCTGTCGATCCGGCTGCTCAGCGCCGTCACCTTTGTCGGCGGCATCGCCGGCAGCCTGCTGCTCGTCTCGACGCCTACCCGCGTGTTCGACATCGTCATTCCCTGGCTGCTGCTCGTCGCGACGCTGGCGATCGGCGTCGGCCCACGCGCCGCCGTCTGGCTGAAGGCACGCGCGACGATCGGGCCGCGCACGCTGATCGCGGCGCAAGCGATGCTCGGCATCTATGGCGGCTATTTTGGCGGCGGCGTCGGGCTGATGATGACCGCCACCTACGGCCTGCTTGCCGGCGCCGCGCCGCACCAGATGATGGCGCCGCGCACGCTGATGCTGGCGATGGCCAATGCCGCCGCGACGCTGATCTTCGTACTGTCCGGTATGGTGCGCTGGCATGCCTGCGTGCCAATGCTGTTCGGCGCGATTCTTGGCGGCTGGCTGGGCGCGCGGGTCGGCCAGCGCCTGTCGCCCGGCCTGATCCGCGGCTGGACGCTGCTCATCACCGCGGTGACGACGATCGTGTTCTTCTACCGCGCCTATGCCTGAGGGGGCGCGGGCCGGCGCATGTGGAAGCATTCGCCCGGCTCGAAATAGTCGGTCGGCCCGCCGCCGCGCAGGATCGGCCGTGCCCGTGCCGTCTGGTACACCCCGTCCTCGATCATCGCGCGGTCGATATGGATGCCCACCGCCTCGCCGATCACCAGCCACTGGTCGATCGGATCGCCTTCCTTCGTCTCCAGCCGGATAAGCTGGGTCAGCCGGCATTCGAAGCTGACCGGCGCTGCCGCCACACGCGGCGCGGCGACCATCTGCCCCTCCGTCACCGCCAGCCCGGCCAACGCGAACTCGTCCACCTCCGGCCCGGCCGCCGCCGAGCTGGCGTTCATCGCCTCGGCGAGCGCGCGGGTCGCCAGATTCCAGGTGAATACTCCCGTCGCCGCGATATTGGCCACCGAATCCTTCCACCCCTGCGACGAGAACCCCAGCAGCGGCGGCCGGTAGGCCAGCAGGTTGAAGAAGCTGTACGGCGCCAGATTGCGCACGCCGTCCCTCGAAACGCTGCCGATCCACCCGATCGGCCGCGGCGCCACGATCGCGTTCAGCGGATCATGCGCCAGTCCATGTCCATGCGCGGGCTCGTAGAAATGCCATTCGGTCGTCATCGCTTTGCTGCTACACGCAGGCGATGGACAGCGATACCGGCCCCCGCGTCATTTACCGTCACCGGCTGGCGACGCGTCTATGGCACTGGGTCAACGCGGTTGCGGTGCTGATCCTGCTCGGCTCCGGCCTCGGCATATCGAACGCGCATCCCCGGCTGTACTGGGGGCGGTACGGCGCCAATTTCGACCATGCCTGGGCAGAGCTGCCACGCTTTCCGGCCTGGATCACGATTCCGGCCAACTACAACCTCGCCATCTCGCGTCGGTGGCACCTGTTCTTCGCGATCGTGCTGGGCTTCGGCCTGCTCGCCTTCATGATCGTCAGCCTCGTCAACCGCCACTTCGCGCGCGATCTGCGCGTGCGTCGGGCAGAGCTATCGCCCCGCCACCTGTGTGCCGATCTGCGCCGCCACCTGGCGCTCCGCTTCCACGATCCCGACTCCCCGCGCGACTACAACCTGTTCCAGAAGCTCAGCTATGTCGCGATCCTCTTTCTCGCCCTGCCGCTCGCGATCCTGACCGGCATAGCCCTGTCGCCGGCGATGAACGCCGCCTGGCCCTGGGTGCTGGAGATATTCGGCGGCCGCCAGTCGGCGCGCTCGATCCACTTCATCGCCGCGACCGCGATCGGGATATTCACCGTGATCCACCTCGCGCTCGTCATCCTGGCCGGCGCCGGCAACGAGATGCGCTCGATGATCACCGGCCGCTGGCGGGAGCCGGCGGAATGATCGCGCGCCGCTCGCTCCTGACCGGCAGCGCCGGCCTGCTCCTCGCCGGCTGCGACCGCGTCATCCAGAACCCCACCGCGCGAAAGATCCTGTTCGCGGGCGAGGATATGCAGCGCGGGCTCCAGCGTGCCCTGTCAGACCGCAACGCGCTCGCACCCGAATATCGCCCGGACCAGATGTCCCCCATCTTCCGCGCCAACGGCACGCACAATCCCGGCACGCCCGCCTATGCCGCGCTGGTGGAAAACAACTTCGCCGACTGGCGCCTCGCCGTCGACGGCCTGGTCGATGCCCCGCGCAGCTTCACCCTCGCGCAACTCGGCTCGATGCCCGCCCGCACCCAGATCACCCGCCACGACTGTGTCGAGGGGTGGAGCGCGATCGGCCAGTGGACCGGCCCGCTGCTCGGCACCGTGCTGAAGGCGGCGGGCGTACGCCGCTCCGCCCGCTTTATCGTCTTCCACTGTGCCGACCTGTTCGGCGGCATCCCCTATTATGAATCGATCGACATGGTGGACGCCTTCCACCCGCAGACGATCCTCGCCTGGGGGATGAACGGCCGCAGGCTCGATGTCGCCCACGGCGCCCCCCTGCGCCTGCGGGTCGAGCGGCAACTGGGCTACAAGCACGCCAAATATCTCATGCGGATCAGCGCGGTCGCCACCCTTGACGGCATCGGCCTGGGCAAGGGCGGCTATTGGGAGGATCATGTCGATTACGACTGGTATGCAGGTATTTAGGACAGCCCTCTTGCCTCGCCCCGTTCGCGGACGTTAGCACGCGCGCCATGGCGCTCATCGATCTTTTTCTGTCGCGAGCGGTCAAGCGCGGCCGCCTCACCCTCACCCATCACAACGGCAAGGTGCGCACCTTCGGCACCCCCGATCCGGCCTTTCCGGATGTCGCGATCCGCTTCATGGATGCGCGCGTCGCCGGCGAGATCGTCCGCAACCCCGCGCTCGCCGCGGGCGAAACCTATATGAACGGCCGCCTGACCGTGGAGGGTGACGACGTCCGCCAACTGGTCGAACTGCTGACCGCCAACGACAAGTGGGAGGACGGCGCCCGGCGGCTCAACCCCTCGCTCGCCGTCCGCGCGTTCGGCGCGGTCAAGCACCGCGTCGACCGCATCAACATGGAGCGCCGCTCCAGGCGGAACGTCGCGCATCATTACGACCTGTCGGGCAAGCTGTACGAACTCTTCCTCGACGCCGACCGGCAATATAGCTGCGCCTATTATACCGACCCGTCGAACAGTCTGGAACGCGCGCAGGCCGACAAGAAGGCGCATATCGCCGCCAAGCTGGCGCTGAAGCCCGGCCACAAGGTGCTCGACATCGGCTGCGGCTGGGGCGGCCTTGCGCTCTACCTGCACGAGAAGACCGGGGCCGAGGTGCTGGGCGTCACCCTGTCCGAAGAACAGTTGAAGGTCGCGCGTGCCCGCGCCGAGGCGGCCGGCGTCGCCGACAAGGTGCGCTTCGAGCTGATCGACTATCGCCGCGTCCAGGGGCAGTTCGACCGGATCGTCTCGGTCGGCATGTTCGAACATGTCGGCCCGCCGCAATACCGCACCTTCTTCACCAAGTGCCGCGACCTGCTCACCCCGGACGGCGTGATGCTGCTCCACACCATCGGCCGGCTGAGCGGCCCCGGCGTCACCGACGACTGGACGACGAAATACATCTTCCCCGGCGGCTACAATCCGGCCTTGTCGGAGATCGTCCGCGCCAATGAAGGACTGCGCTTCTTCCTCACCGATGTGGAGGTGCTGCGCTGCCACTACGGCTGGACGCTGGACGAATGGTACGACCGCGCCATGGCCGCCCGGCAGGAGATCGTCGCGCTCTACGACGAACGCTTCTTCCGCATGTGGACATTCTATCTCGCCGGCGCCGGCGCCGCCTTCCGCAACGGCGGCCTGTGCAACTACCAGATCCAGCTCACCCGCGGCCGCCTCTCGGTCCCCGTCACCCGCGACTATATGTTCGAGGAAGAACGCCGTTTGCGGGGGTAAGCCCTTTATTCCCTCTCCCCGTGGGGGAGAGGGCGTTAACCGCTCAAATCCGCGCCATCTTCGGGGCCAGCCGCCGGATATCCAGCGCGTTCACGCCCGCAAGCGACACCCGCCCGAACCCGTCTCCGGTTTCCACCACGATGCCCTCAGGGGTTGCGCGCACCACCGTCCACGGCACCTCGCGCACCGCGAGGACCTTGCCGCGCCGCTTGATCGCCGCCACCCGGCCATCGGTCGCCACCGCGAGAGCACCCAGCCCGTCCGCACCGACGACCGCGCCCGCCACCGCAAAGCCGGACAGCGCGCCTTCCGCCGCCGCCGCCGCATCCTCGGGCGTTCCCACCTTGGGATCGCGCCGCTTGGCCACCACCAGCCAGCCGACACCGGCCAGCACGACGATCCCCGCCGCGCTGCCCGCGCCGATCGCAACCAGGCTCATTTTCCGCTCGCGAGCATGTCCAGCGTCGGCTTGAGGCCCGACAGGTCATATCCGGCGTCCTCCGCCTGCCGCACCAGCAGTTCCGGATTGCGCCCCGCCTTGGCCGCGGCCAGCGCCCACAGGTTGCAGCTCCGCGTGCCCGACCGGCAATAGGCCAGCACCGGGCCATCGGCGGCGACCAGCGCGGCGGCCATCTCGTCCACCATCTCGTGGCTGAACCCGCCCTGCCCCACCGGGATCGCGGTATAGGCCAGGCCGTGATCCTCCGCCGCGGCGCGGATCGCATCGCCGGTCGGCTGGCCCGGCTGCTCGCCATCGGGGCGGTTGTTGACGATCGCGACATAGCCCGCGGCCTTGATCGCGGCCACGTCCTCGGGCGCGATCTGGGGGGCGACGGCGACGCTTTCGTTCAGCACACGGATCATGCCGTTCACCTAGTCGCCAGACCGCTCCACCGCAACGGGAAGTGACCGGAGGCAGCTTGAAAATGGTCGCGGTGCCAATGCATCGCCAATCCCGCTGCCCGGTGCGATTGTCCGTCAGGGCCGGGGCCGATCACCCGTCAGTGCCGGGATCGATCACCCTTATCCGTTCGTCTCGAGTAGCCGTCGAGTAGCCGCGAAGCCGCGTATCGAGACGGCGTATCGAGAGACACCTACCACCGGCAAGCATCTCTCGATACGGGCTCTCGACAAGCTCGATCCCTGCTCGAGACGAACGGCTTTGATACCGTCAACCGAAGTCAGGAAAGAGGGATCAGGCCGCCTCGCGGATCACCTCCAGAAACGCGTCGCCATACGCATCCAGCTTGCGCGCCCCCACGCCCGTCAGCATCGACAGTGCGGTGCGGTCACCCGGCTTCTGCGCCGCCATGTCGCGCAACACCGAATCGTGAAAGATGACATAGGGCGGCACGCCCGCGGCCTGTGCCAGCTCCCGCCGCTTGGCCCGCAGCGCCTCAAACAGCGGATTGTCCGCCGGATCGCCCGCCACGGCCGCCGCACGCCGTCCCTTGCGCTCGCGCTTGGGGGGGATCACCAGCGACAGCCGCGTCTCGCCCTTCAGCAGCGCCCTGGCCGCCGGCCCGAACTCCAGCCCGCCATGCGGATTGGTACGCAGCGCATCGCGCAGCAACAGCGCGCGGTGCACCGGCTTCACCAGCGCCATCTCGTCACCATCGATGATGTTCCACACCGACAACGCCTCATGCCCGTTCATCAGGCTGCGCTCGGTCGACTGGCCGGTCAGCACCTGCTCGATATAGCCCGCCCCGAACATCTGCCCGGTACGGAACACCGCGGACAGGAACTTCTGCGCCGTCGTCGTCGCATCCACCGCATCGGGCGACCCCAGGCAATTGTCGCAATTGCCGCAATCCTCGGCCAGCTCCTCGCCGAAATGGCGCAGCAGGATGCGCCGGCGGCACCCGCCCGTCTCGACCAGCGCGCCCAGCGCCGCCAGCCGCGCCCGCTCGCCGGCCTGCCGCTCGGGCTCGACCTCCGCCATGCGCTGCCGCGCCCGCGCGAAATCCTCCGCACCCCAGAAGAGATGCGCGACCGAAGGATCGCCATCGCGTCCCGCGCGGCCGGTCTCCTGATAATAGGCCTCGATCGATTTCGGCAGCCCGGCATGCGCGACGAAGCGGACGTCGGGCTTATCGATCCCCATCCCGAAGGCGACGGTGGCGCAGATCACCATGTCCTCGGATGCGACGAAATCCGCCTGGTTCTTAGCGCGCACCGCCGGGTCCAGCCCGGCATGATAGGCGCGCACCGGCCGCCCGGTCCGCCCCAGCGCCTCCGCCAGCTTCTCGGTCGCCGCACGCGTCTGCGCATAGACGATGCCCGGCCCGCGCGTTTCTGCCACCAGCCGCGCGATCTGCACGTTGACGTTCGCCTTGGGGCTGATCGCATAGCGGATATTGGGCCGGTCGAAGCCCGATACGATCATCCCGTCCTGCGGGATGCCGAGCTGCTTGGCGATGTCCGCCCGCGTATGCGCGTCCGCCGTCGCGGTCAGCGCCAGGCGCGGCACCTCCGGAAACGCATCCATCAGCGGTTCGAGCAGCCGGTAATCGGGCCGGAAGTCATGCCCCCATTCGCTGACGCAGTGCGCCTCGTCGATCGCGAACAGGCTCAGCTTCGCACCGCCCAGCAACTCGCGAAAATGCCCAGAGGATGCGCGCTCGGGCGCGACATACAGCAGGTCCAGTTGCCCGTCACGGAACCGCGCCACCGTCTCCGCCCGATTCTGATCGACCGAGGTCAGCGTCGCCGCGCGGATGCCCACCGCCTCGGCGGCGCGCAACTGATCGTGCATCAGCGCGATCAGCGGGCTGACCACCACGCAGCACCCGTCCAGCATCACCGAGGGCAATTGGTAACACAGCGACTTGCCCGCGCCGGTCGGCATCACCGCCAGCGTGCGCTCACCCGCCAGCACCCGGCCGACCACGTCCGCCTGCACCCCGCGAAACGCCGGATAGCCGAAAACACGCTGGAGGGTGGGAAGGGGATCGACCGCCATCGGCGGCGATGTAGTGGACCGATCGCCGCAGGTCGAGGGCATCGCGCCCGTCACTCCGCCGCCAGCGCTTCCTCGCGCTCGGCGGCCTGTCGCGCCCACATCTCGGCATACAGCCCGCCCCGGCGCAGCAATTCGGCATGCGTGCCCCGCTCGGCGACGCGGCCGCCGTCCAGCACGACGATCTGGTTTGCCTTCACCACCGTCGACAGGCGATGCGCGATCACGATCGTCGTGCGGCCACGCTCCACCGCCTCCAGCGTTTCCAGAATGTCGCTTTCGGTGCGGCTGTCCAGCGCGCTGGTCGCTTCGTCCAGAATCAGGATCGGCGGGTTCTTCAACAGCGTCCGGGCGATCGCCACCCGCTGCTTTTCGCCGCCCGACAGCTTCAGGCCGCGCTCGCCGACGCGGGTGTCGTACCCGTCCGGCTGCCGCTCGATGAAGCCGGCGATCGCCGCGCCCTTCGCGGCCCGTGCAATGTCCTCGGCCGTCGCTTCCTCGCGGCCATAACCGATATTGTACCCGATCGTGTCGTTGAACAGCACCGTATCCTGCGGCACGATCCCGATCGCGGCCCGCAAGCTGGCCTGCGTCACCGCCGCCAGATCCTGCCCGTCGATCAGAATGCGCCCGCTACCGACATCGTAAAACCGGTACAGCAGCCGCGCGAGCGTCGACTTCCCCGCCCCCGACGGGCCGACCACCGCACAGGTCGTCCCCGCCGGCACGTCCAGGTCCAGCCCATCGAGGATCGGCCGCCCTTCCTCATAGCCGAAGCGCACCTGATCGAACCGCACATGCCCCGCTCCCACCGCCAGCGGCAGCGCCCCGGCCGCATCGCGCACCTCGGCACCCGTATCGATCAGGTCGAACATCGCGCCCATGTCGAGCGCGCCTTGCCGGATCGTGCGGTACACCATGCCCAGCAGGTCGAGCGGCCGGAACAGTTGCGCCAGCAGCGTCGAGACGAACACCACGTCACCCGCCGATGCCGTGCCCCGACTCCACCCCCAGGCGACATAACCCATGCCGAAACCGAGCAACGCGTTGGTGATCGCCGCCTGCCCGATATTCAGCCACGCCAGCGAGTTCTCGGATTTGGTCGCCGCGCGCGCATAGGCGGCGACGGCATTCTCGTAACGCCGCGCCTCGCGTTCCTCGGCGTTGAAATATTTCACCGTCTCGAAGTTCAGCAGCGAGTCGACCGCATGCGCCACCGCGCCCGTATCCAGGTCGTTCATCCGCGTGCGCAGATGGTTGCGCCAGTCGGTCACCTTGCGGGTGAAGACGATGTAGATCACCACCGTCGCGATCGTCGCCACGACCAGCCAGCCGCCGAAGCTGTGCGCGAAGATGCCCAGAACCAGCGCCAGTTCCAGCACCGTCGGCGCGATGTTGAACAGCAGGAAATACAGCATCGTATCGATGCTTTTGGTCCCGCGCTCCACCACCTTCGTCACCGCCCCCGTGCGACGCTCCAGATGAAAGCGCAGCGACAGGCGGTGCAGATGCCGGAACACATCGGCGGCCAGCCGCCGCGTCGCATCCTGCCCCACCCGCTCGAACACCGCATTGCGCAGATTGTCGAACAGCGTGGAGGCGAAACGCGACGCCGCATAGGCAACGACCAGCAGGAACACCAGGGTAACGATCGACCGGTCGCCCCCCGCCATCCGATCGACCGCGAACTTCAGCGTATAGGCCGCCCCCAGCACCTGCACCAGCTTGGACGCGAGCACGAGCAGCATCGCCCCCGCGATCCGCACCTTCATCCCCGGCTCCCCCACCGGCCACAAATACGGAAGGAACCGGCGCAGCGTCGGGATCAGCGGCCGTTCCTGCTGGCTCGCCGTGGTGGGATCGATCGGGGGCATCGCCGCTCCATGTCGCGCGCGCAGCCGCGAACTTCAATGGCGGCCATCAGAGAACCAGAAGAAGGAATGTTCACGCGGAGGCGCGGAGGCGCGGAGATGTACCCTCGAGCCGCAGGCTCATCACCTCATCACCAGCTCAGCTCCCCGGCTAATGGAATGCGCAACGATGCAGCAGGCGCGCGCTCTCCGCGCCTCCGCGCCTCCGCGTGAACAAGACTCCCCTTTTCGGAACGACGAAGAATCACGCGGAAGCGCGAAGAGGTTGCGCAAAGCTGGCAAGGCCCATCTCCAGCAATGGCGACGCCCGGTCTCCCGATCGAAAGGTCACGCAAAGGCTGCGGCAGGCGCGACCTCTTCGCGCCTCCGCGTCTTCGCGTGATCCAAATCTACTGCCCCGAAGCAGCCGCCCCGCCAGGCGCCAGACCCCGAACGAACTCCGCCCCATGCTTCACCTGCGCGGTGGAGGCTGCCAGGGTATCGCCCAGCGGCTCCGCCCGTCCGCCAAGGCATGGCGACAGGAAATTTTCCGCCACCGCGTTGAACGCGATGTTGTTCACCGGCCGCGCAAAGCCATGCCCTTCATCGGGGAACAGCACATAGGTCACCGGGATGTTCTTGGCCGCCATCGCCTCCACGATCTGATCGCTTTCCGCGACGTTGACGCGCGGATCGTTGGCGCCCTGCCCGATCAGCAGCGGCTTCTTGATCTTGTCCACGAACGTCAGTGGCGAGCGCTCCTTCAGCAGCGCCTGCCCCGCCGGCGTGGTCGGATCGCCCATCCGCTTGTAGAATTGCTGCTTGCCGGCCTCCCAATAGGGCGGGATCGTCTTCAGCAGCGTGAACAGGTTCGACGGCCCGACGATGTCGACGCCGCACGCGAACGCGTCGGGCGTGAAGGTCAGCCCGGCCAGCGTCGCATAGCCGCCATAGGAGCCACCCATGATCGCCACCTTGTCCCTGGTGGTCACGCCGCTCTTAACCGCCCAGTCGACCGCATCGATCAGGTCGTCGTGCATCTTGCGGCCCCATTGCAGGTCGCCTGCCGAGATGAAATTCTTACCAAAGCCCGTCGAGCCGCGGTAATTGACCGAGAGCACCGCATAGCCGCGGTTCGCCAGCCACTGATGATATCCGTTGAACCCGAAGCCGTCGCGCGCCCAGGGGCCACCATGGACCAGCAGCACCAGCGGCACCGGCCCGGTCACACCTTTCGGCTTGGTCAGGTATGACACCAGGGTCAGTCCGTCGCGGGCCTTGATCTCAACCGGCTCCATGGGGACGAGCGGCGCATCCGCCAGCTCGGGCCGGCTGACATAGAGCTGCTTGAGCGACTTCGCCTTGCGATCATAGACATAGGTTGCGGCCGGCGCGGTCACGGGATCGAAGCTGACGATCCACTTGTCATCCGCGTTCGTCCGGCTGCCGATCGCGAACTCGCCCTTGTTCTGCGCCTTCAGAAAGGCGAGGTCCGCCTTCACCGCATCGCCCACGGGCACGTAATCACGCTTCAGGTAATTGACCGAATAGGCCTCCACCCGCCCGGTCTTCGGATTGAACAGGCCGCCGCCGACATCGGCCTTGGGGCTTTCGCCCACCACCGTCATCTGCCCGCTGCCCACGTCCTGCGCCATCAGCGCCGCGGTGTCGCGCCCGCGCGAGTCCATCCAGTACAGCGTCTTGCCGTCAACCGTGAAGCCCAGCGGCGTCGTGGTCAGCGAATCGTCCAGCCCGAACTGCACGACGGGCTTCGCCTCGACGGTGGTGCCCTCCATCCGGTAATAGTCGGTACCGCCATCGGGCCGCGCCTTGGCCGCCATGCGCAGCCGCAACTGGTCATCCGCCAGATAGCCGGCATAGCCGTCATTCTGGACGACCTGGGTCAGCTTGCCCGTGTTCAGGTCGAGCGAATACACATCGTGCCAGCGTGGATCGCGGTTGTTCACGCCGACCAGGATGCGGTCCTTGATCGTCTCGGACGTGCCGACGATCTGCACGCGCGTCTTCTCGAACGGGGTCAGCGCCTTTTGTGCCCCGGTCGCGACATCGACGCCATAGAGAAGGAAATTCTCGTCGCCGCCCTTGTCGTTGATGAACAGCACCGATTTCGAATCCGGCGCCCAGAAGCTCTGGCGGATCGGCCGCGTCGTCTCCGCGGTGATCGCCTTGGCGTCATCGGGCCGATCGGCCGGGGCCAGCCACACGTTCAGCACGCCGTCCCGGGGGGCGATGAAGCTGATCCACTTGCCATCGGGCGATAGCTGCCCGCCGGTGCGGGACGGATTACCGAACAATTTGGACCGCTCGATCAGCGGCACCCCGCTCAGATCAGCCGCCCCCGCCGTCATTCCCGGCTGTGCCACCATCAACGCCACTCCTGCTGCCATCATCGACTTCAGCATAAGACCCGTGCCTCCCGACCCGTTCCCCATCATCAGGGTGTGTTATGCGAGCATGACAGGACTGATCCTCATCAGCAAGCGCGATTTCGGAACCCTCCACCGCAAAAGGGGTTTTACTTTCAAACGGAGGCGGTTGAATGGAACCGATTTTCTACGTCATGGCGATCCTTGGCTGCGGTGACGGCAGCACGCAATGCACCGAGGCCCGGCTGGTCCAGGCCCGCTATGCCACGATGGCGCAGTGCCGGGCGGATCTGCCCAACCGGATCGCGCAGAATACCGACGTGCCATACCCGGTCATCGGCGCGGACTGCCGCTCCAACGGCCTGCAAGTGGCCAAGGCCGAAAAGCCCAGGACGCGCGGCTGACCTTGGGCTATGGCCGCTGCCAGAGCGCCTCGTCACGCGGCGTGATCGTGCCGCGGCCCCGCATGCTGGCACCCCACGCCGCCGAGGCGATAAATCCCAGCTTCGCGCCTCTCGAAGTCGATACGCGCCGATCCCAAGCACTCGCGCCGCGTGCCGCGACCGCCCGCCCGATCGCGCCATAAATCCCCGCCGCCGACAGCACCGCCCATGCCGATCGCCAGGACAGCGCCCGCACACCCATCCTGGCGCTCGCCTCGAACTGTGCCGCCCGGTCGGTCAGCCGCCGTGCCATCGCCACCAGCGCGGGCCGATGTTCGGGCGCCATGTAATCGCCCGCCGGCACCCCGAACTCCGCCAGCCAGTCCGCCGGCAGGTAGCAGCGCCCGACCTCGGCATCCTCGCCCAGATCCCGCGCGATGTTGGAAAGCTGGAACGCCAGCCCCAGGTCGCAGGCGCGGTCCAGCACTGCGTCGTCGTCCGCCGAAACCCCCATCGCGACCGCCATCATGCAGCCGACGACCCCCGCGACATGATAGCAATAGCGCAACAGATCGGCCTCGGTAGCCGGCTGCCATTCCTCGGCATCCAGCGCAAAGCCCGCGATCAGGTCGCGCGGCCAAGCCCGCGGCATGTCCGTCTCCGCCGCCACCAGCCGCAGCGCGTCGAACGCCGGATCGCCGACCACCGCGCCGTCCAGCGCCCGCTCGGTCAGCGCCGACAGCGTCGCCACCCGCGCCGGCGCATCGTCGACGCGGCGCATGCCATGGCCGTGATCCTGCCCGTCAGCGATGTCGTCGCACCGCCGGCACCATGCATACAGCAGCACCGCCCGGTCGCGGGTCGCAGGGTCGAACAGCCGGCTCGCCGCGGCAAAGCTCTTGGAGCCGCGCGCGATCGACGCTTCGGCCGCTGCCACCACCTCCGCGCGGGTCGGCGCCGGTGTCACAGATCGGACGCGTTCATCCGGACGATCGGCTGCGTCGGGCGATGCGCGGCCATCTTGTCCAGCAGCCCGTCCAGCGTCGTATCGACGATCAGCAGGTCGCGGTGCTGCGGCCGCAGGAAGCCGACGCTGCCCATCTTTTCCCAGAACGCGACCAGCTCGTCATAATAGCCGCCGGTGTTGAGCAGACCGACCGGATCGGCATGATAGCCAAGCTGCGCCCAGGACAGCGCTTCCCACAGCTCGTCCATCGTGCCGGTGCCGCCCGCGATCGTCACGAAACCATCGGACAGGTCGGTAAAGGCTTGTTTGCGCTGATGCATACCGGGCACGACGTGCAGTTCGGTCAGCCCGCGATGCGCCACCTCGGCATCGACCAGCGCCTGCGGGATGATGCCGATCACCTCGCCACCGGCGTCCAGCGCCGCATCGGCCACCGCCCCCATCAGGCCCAGCCGCCCGCCGCCATAGACGACGCCGATGCCCCGTTCGGCCAGGCCGCGGCCCACCGATCGTGCCATCTCAATATAGGTCGGATCGGCCGGCGTCGCCGACCCGCAATAGACTGCCACGCGTTTCATGATCGATCCGCTAGGCGATGTGCCGCGCCATCACAAGCAGGCGTGCGCCGCCTGTGAAAAGGCCGGCACCTTCCGTCTGGAAGGCACCGGCCCCGTATTCATGCCGATGCGGTCGATCAGCTCGCCGGCGTCACTTCCGGTGCGGCGGTGCGCACGCGGCGGCGACGCGGCTTCTCCTCGGCGACGGGCGGTTCGCCATCGCCCGCGGCGCCCAGCGCCGGCGGCAGGCGGTCCGCGTCGAAGCCGGTCTCGGCCTGGGGTGCCGCTTCGGCAACGGGCTCGCGGCGTGGACGACCACGGCGACGCGGCGGCTCGCTCTCCGCCACCGGCGCAGGCGCTTCCTCGGCCATCGTTGGCTCGGGAGCGGCGGTCACGACGGCGGTTTCCTCGGCGACGGGCGCGCGCAGCGGACGGGCCGGGCGACGGTCCTCACGCTGGGGGCGATCCTCGCGCGGCTCGCGCGCGGGGCGCTCGTCGCGGGCTTCGCGCATCGGACGCTCGTCACGGCCTTCACGCTGCGCGCGCTCCTCGCGATTCGGGCGATCCTCGCGCGCTTCGCGGCGGGGGCGATCCTCGCGCTGGCCCTCACGCTGACGGCGCGGTTCGAAACCGTTGCCCTGCGCGTCGCCCTGCATCTCGCCGGGGCGGATCGGCTCGCCCTCGTCGCCATAATCCTCGTCCTGGCCGTCGAAGCCGTCGTCCTGCGCGTCCTCGCGCACACGCCGCTGATTCTGTTCCTCGAACCGCGAACGGCTTTCGTTCAGCACGCGGAAATAATGGTCCGCGAACTGCAGATAATATTCGGTGTTGACGCGGTCGCCCTGGCGCTGCGCTTCGGACGCCAGATTCTTGTACTTCTCGTACAGCTGGTTGGCGTTGCCCCGCGCGCGGTTGTCGATGCGATTGCCGTTGTCGGGGCGACCTGGATTACCACCCGGACGCTGCCCGTTATTGCCGCCACCACGACCGCGACGGCGGCCGGCCTGCCGATTGTTGATCAAGCTATTCGTCCTTAGTCGTCAAACCACTAACTGACCCACTCATTCCGGGCGCCATGCCCGGTCCCGCGGTATCTATCCCCGACCCGTACGACAGGCGTATCGCCTCGCCGCCAGCGTCTGCCATGGCCACCGGACTGCAGCGGCCTCATGACGAAGGATGCGGGCGTCCGCCCGAAATCAACAGCCAAGTTGTCGATGTTCGCGTGCCCCGACCTTCGCTCTAGCGGCTCCGGGGCCCGTCCTACAAGCGAAATATGGGCGAGCCACGCGAATGTTCAAGTCGCGGCCAGTACCCGGGGCCGCCCGGCAAGGTCGCGGTGCAGCGTCACGGCAAAGCCTTCGCGCTCCAGCAGCGTCGTCACCGCCCCGGCCTGGGTGTGTCCGATCTCCAGAAACGCCGCGCCGCCGGGCGTCAGCAGCCGTCGGATCGCCGGTGCCAGCCGCCGATAATCGTCAAGCCCGTCCGCGCCGGCGAACAGCGCGCCCGCCGGTTCATGCAGCCGCACCTCGTCGGGCAGAACCTCGCCCAAACCGATATAGGGCGGGTTGGTGACGATACAGTCGAACGCCCCCGTCAACCCGGCATCCCAGTCGCCCAGCACGAAGCGCGCACGGCGCTCCATCCCGCACGCGGCGGCGTTGCCCCGCGCATAGCGCAAAGCCTCGGCCGACCGGTCCACCCCCAATCCGCGCGCGTCACGCCATTCATCGAGCAGGGCGAGCAGCAACGTCCCCGGCCCCGTCCCCAGATCGAGCAGTGTCGCGGGTGCCCGCCCCTGGAAATGCGTCACCGCCGCCTCGACCAGCGTTTCGCTGTCGGCGCGCGGCACCAGCGCCCCCGGTCCCACCCCCAGATCGAGCGTCCAGAACCCCCGCGATCCGGTGATATAGGCGACCGGCTCCTGTCGCTCGCGCCGCGCGACCAGCGTCCAGAAGCCCTCCGGCACCGCCCGCTCCATGTCGAGCAGCAGCGCCGCGCGCTCGATCCCCAGCGCATGCGCCATCAACAACTCGGCATCCAGCCGCGGTGTCTCCGAAAAGCCGAACCGCGCCGCCGCCTCGCCCAGTGCCGCCCGCACGCCTGCCATTGTTTCAAAATGCGTTGAAACGCATTTGGCGGTGCCGGCCCGCTCCCCCTCCCGGCCGCCCACAGTGTATCCTTGCTGGGCGGCCGGGAGGGGGAGCGGGCCGGCACCGCCTTGGAATTCGCTCTCCCGCGAATTCCCGGACGGACTCTCAGCCATCCAGCGCCGCCAGCCGCTCGGCCTCGTCCTGCGCGACCAGCGCCCCGATCAGTTCGTCCATCTCGCCGACCAGGATTTCGGGCAGGCGGTGCAGCGTCAGGTTGATGCGATGATCGGTCACCCGCCCTTGCGGAAAATTATAGGTCCGGATGCGCTCGGATCGGTCGCCCGATCCCACCATCGCGCGACGCGTGCCCGATCGTTCGTTCGCCAGCCGCTCGCGCTCCGCCTCGTACAGCCGGGTGCGCAGCACCTTCAGCGCCTTGGCCTTGTTCTTGTGCTGCGATTTCTCGTCCTGCTGGATCACCACCAGCCCGGTCGGCAGATGGGTGATGCGCACCGCGGAGTCGGTGGTGTTCACCGACTGCCCGCCCGGCCCGGACGAGCGGTACACGTCGATGCGCAGGTCCTTGTCCTCGATGCGGACGTCGACCTCCTCCGCCTCGGGCAGCACCGCCACCGTCGCGGCCGAGGTATGGATGCGCCCGCCCGCCTCGGTCGCCGGCACGCGCTGCACCCGGTGGACGCCGCTTTCGAACTTCAGCCGGGCGAACACGCCACTTCCCGTGACCGACGCGACCACTTCCTTGTACCCGCCCGCGTCCGACGAGGATGCGGAGATCAGCTCGACCCGCCATCCCCGCGCCTCGGCATAGCGCTGATACATGCGGAACAGGTCGCCCGCGAACAGCGCCGCCTCGTCCCCGCCGGTGCCGGCGCGGATTTCCAGCATGGCGGCACGCTCGTCGGCGGCATCACGCGGCAACAGCGCCAGCGCCAGCGCCCGGTCCGCCGCCTCCAGCGCGACCTTGTTGGCGTGCAGTTCCTCGGCCGCCAGCGCGCGCAGCTCCTCGTCGCCGTCGCCTGCCATATAGGCCAGGCTCTCGGCTTCCTGTCGCAGCCGCCGCACCTCCGCCGCCGCACGCGCGACGGGTTCCAGCTCGGCATATTCCTTGGACACCGCGACGAAGCGATCCGACGGCAGGTCGCCGGTCGCCATCTGTGCGGACAGTTCGTCCAGTCGCGCCTCGATCTGCCGGATGCGCTCGGGCGAGATCGTCGTCACGAAGCGGCCCGCGTCCCGTCGATGACGGCCTTCACCCGCTCCAGCGTCTCGGACGCCTCCGCCGCGCGCGTGTTCACCACCGTCTGCCCATCCTGCCGGTTGATCGCGATCAGCACGTCGGCCGGCAGCTTCGATGCCTTGTCGAAGCGCTTGCGCGGCGATCCGCTCGCGATCATCTCCGCCGACAGGCCCGCACGCCGCAAACCCGCGATCAGCCGCTGTCCATCGACCAGCGCGTCGTCATGCTCCAGTGCGATCACCGCATCCAGGCGCGGCTCGGGCGGCGCTGCAATCAGCATCGCCAGCCGCTCCATCC
>NZ_CAMLAC010000042.1 GCF_946477935.1 uncultured Sphingomonas sp.
CGGAGACGACAATGCACTAACTATCAACCCGGACCACCCGGTGGGGGCTGCTCACACCTTCAACGCGTTCGCGATCACGCGTGGCGGCAAGTTCGTCGCCGACAGTCGACCGCTCGACGAAGAGATCAAGCCCTCGATCCTCGTGCTGATGCTCGACAAGGCCGGGGAGGTTCGCAGTGGCCACTACACCCACATGTCGGACGACTATGAGATCATCTCGTGGACCGACACCGCACGCCTGATCGAAATTGACGCGGTCGATCCCTGACGGAGGATCGGTACGGCTCGCTCGCGGCAGGGCAATGCCGTCGCATTGCCACTGCCTGCTACGCCTCGCCGGTGCCGGGATCGATCTGTCACTCCGTCGCATCGCCTCGCTCGCATCGCGGCCACGCCTGCGCGTGTCACGCTCGCTACGCATCGACCGTCGCGGCTCAGCCGGCGTCTCGACTGCGGCATCGGCACGGCTCGCTGGCGGGCGCGGCGATGCCGTCGCATCGCCTGCGCTGCCGCTGCGCATCGCGCCGTGCCGATGCGATCGAGTATGGGCTGACCGGCACGGCTCGCTCGCTTCACGACGATCCCTTCGGATCGCCGGTTCGCTACGCCTCGCTCGTGCCGATCGCACCCGCTTATCGACCGCGCCCGTCTCGCTCGCATCGCGGCCACGCCTGCGCGTGTCGCGCTCGCTACGCATCGACCGGCGCAGTCCGACCAATGCCCGGCTCGCTCGCGGTGCCGCAATGCCTGCGCATTGCGAGCACCAGCTACGCATCGCTCGGGCACCCGGTCCTGCGGACCGACCCATGACCCCGTGATCGGCCATGCCGATCCTGACGGATCGGAAGGGGAGGGGAACCGGGGATGATGGTTCCAATGGGAGACAGACCATGTCGATCACCTTCTTCCTCAGCGTCGATCGGAAAGCCGATGCCGCGCCCGCCGTCATCACCGCCCGCCAGCTCGCCGCGTTCCGCGCCTTCGCCCGGGAGCGTGGCCAGCTTCTCGAAGACGAGGACGATGACCCCCTGGTGTCGTGCTCGTTCGAAGCCCGCGTGTGCCCCTGGTCGCTCGCATCAATCTGCGCGATCTTCGATCACGACGTTGGTGTCATCTCCGTTGTCGAGGAAGCCCAGTTTCGTGGACTCAACGTCCGCTTCTGGCGCGACGATGCAACCCGCACGATCACCATGCACGTCGCCACCACGCCCGACGGCGCATCGGAGATCAACCTCGCCAACGGCAACGCCTATCGCGTCCTCGACGCGCTCCGGCTTGCCGACGACAATCGCGGCAGCATACCCATTACCGAATTGCGCGATACTCTGGGTCAGCCTTACATCCGCCGCGATCTAGGCCACCTCAATGATGGCCGTTACCTCGAGCGGTTCGACTCGCTCGCGGCTCAGGTCGCTACCAGTGACGAGATACGCATGGTCTGGGGATAGCCTCCCTCCAGTCACCATCGCGTCGGGGGGCATCGGGCTTCGCCTCGATGCTCCCCATTCTTTTGCCTCAATGGACCGAAGCATCGCCAGCTTCGGCCAGGCATTGAAAAGGGGAGCGCCTTACGGCTGCTCCCCTTTTTTGCTTGATGGGCTTGAGCCCGCTCCTGCGCTGACCCGCTACGCGGTCAGGCGCTTCACGGTCTCGTCGATCCCGAGCTTCTTGATCGCCCCGATGATGGCGCTGAACTGGGCTGGATCGGCCTTCATCAGCCCCGACTTCTCAACCTCCTTCAACAACCCCGATCGCTCGCGATCGGCGAGTTGCTTGCGACGCTCGTTGAGCCGCTGTTCATCGGCCTCAAGCTGCGCCCGTTCCTGCTCGATACTCCGTGCCATTCGACATGCCTTTTCTGATCGTGAACCAGCCTCCATGTTGTACGATGCCAGCACCTACCCAGCTGCACAATAGCGACAACCATACTCGCTCGCTGGTCCGGTTTTACCGGACCAGCATGGGGCGACGGACACTGACCTGCGGCCAGGTCCGTCGTGGGGCGGGATTGCTCCGCCCAACCCCCTTCGGTCCTGCCCGATGATCGCCTGCCTGCGGCGCTTTCCCTCCCGGAGTCCGGTCCAATGATCGGACATCCAGCCATGATGCCACCACCACCGCGACAGTCCCTAAGGATTTGCACACCGTACGCGGCACGCCGCAGGTTAAGTGCCTGAAATACGGTCTGTTCACAGGGTGTGTCGTGTTCTCATGGTGGAAAAGCCTAGCCGGAGTTCGCTAACCCGTTGAAATAGCGTCTAGTTCGACGTTCTCGGCATGTAATACGTTTTCTATGGCGATGTCTGAAATCGCGTGTTAAACCTCCGGCTCCGAAATCCCCACCATCCACCAGTTGAGTGGATGGATCATGACTACACACCACGTCGGCTTCAGGCTTTCGAGTCAGGCTGTTGCGACCCTGGACAGCTTCGCGAAAGAGCGTGGATGCTCTCGCTCGGAGGCGTCCCGTTTAGTCTTTCATTTCGGACTTCCACTGGCGGTCGCGAGCCATTCATTCAACGTCAGTCGCGTCCTGCTCATCCTAGAGCAACTGTCGGCTTCGATGGACCTCATCGTTACCCGCGAGCATCCCGACTACGCGGAGAAGATCATCGACATCGCCCAGGAGCGCGTGGAGGTTCACCATGCGCAGCGGTGATATCCGGTTCAACGGTCAGGCGGCGACGGTAAAGCACCATTCAGCGCGGGGGCGGATCACCCGCAACTCCGGCAATTTCACCCGCGGTTCGCAGCTGCTTGCCAGCCAGTACAAGATGACCTGGGCGGGCCTCCAGGTGCCGATCTGGATCTGGCTCGGGACGTTCATCGTCCTGTTCAATATCTTCGTCTGGCTGGGCCTCGCCGAGCATGAGTTCCAGCTCGACCTGATGAAGCTCTACTCGGCGATCTGGACATGGGTCGGCGCGGACAGATTCCACCTTATCAACCTGACCCTGCCCAACGGCGTCGTGACGAAAGTTCCGATCGGTTACGTTCCCTACGAGCCCCATGTCGTTCACGCCTGGGCTAAAACCGTCAAAATCTTCCTGACGACGCTCGTCATGTCGGCTTTCATCGCCGCTCCGCTCATCATGTGGTTCATCATGTGGGCCAACAAGCGCGGCAGCGACATGCTCCAGGAACGCCATAACCGCGGCGCCCTGCTGGTCGAGCGAGATGTCCTCGTCAAAACCGTCAGCGGCCACAACCGGCGCAGGTTCCGAACCGAGTGCGCCGAGCACGAGCCCCCATACGTCCCGGAGCTGGTCGCCAAGGCTCCAATCCTCGATCGCATCGACCGGGGCATCCACGTTCCCTATACGATCGCCGGCATCCCCTATCCGTGGCGGCTCGAACAGAGCCATACCATGCTCATCGGCACCACCGGCACCGGCAAGACGACGCAGCTGCGCAGCCACGTCTCGCAGCTTCGTGCGCGCGGGCATCGCGCCGTCATCTTCGACCTTACCGGGGTGTTCGTGGAGACATTCTACAACCCCGAAACCGACGTTATCCTCAACCCGATGGACGAGCGTTGCGCGCCGTGGACGCTGTTCGACGAGTGCCGCAACTATGCCGACTTCGTGTCGGCCGCCTCGGCCCTCATCCCCTCGCATCCCGACGACAAGGAGCCGTTCTGGCAGAACGCCGCACGCATGCTGTTCATCGAGATGTGCCTGAAGCTTCAGGAGATGGGCGAGGCCAACAATGCCGCCATCGCGCATCACCTGATGCAGGCTGACCTGAAGTCGATCAACGCCAAGCTGGACGACACGATCGCGGCCCCGCTGACGACGGAGAAAGCGGCCCGCATGGCGGAGTCGATCCGATCAGTCCTGAACGTCAACGGACAGGCGCTGCGCTTCATGCCGGACCCCGTCCCGGGCGGCCCGCCCGCCTTCTCGATCCGCGACTGGATCGCGACCGACAATCGTGACGGCTCGATCATGTTCATTACCGGCTCGTACAATGACCTGGAGATGACCCACGGCCTGTTCACGCTGTGGATCGACCTCGCGGTCAACAACCTCATGCGCCTGCCCAAGACGCGCGATCTGCGCACCTGGTATCTGTTCGACGAGGTCCACGCGCTCCACGCTCTTCCGGGCATCGAGCATGGCCTCCAGTCGGCCCGCAACTTCGGGGGCGCGTTCGTCCTCGGCATCCACTCGTTCGACAAGCTGGTGGCGACCTATGGCCTGCAGAACGCGACCGCGCTCACCGGCCTTGCGCGCACCAAGCTTATCCTCGCCACCGCCGATCGCACGACGGCCGAGAAATGCTCCGAGTTCATCGGCAGCCGGGAAGTCCGTCAGATGGATGAGGCATACAGCTACGGCTACAACAATACCCGCGACGCCTCGACGCTCACACCGCGTACCGCGATCGAACCGCTGGTCATCCCCGACGACATCAACAACCTGCCGTCGCTCCACGGCTTCGTGAAGTTTCCCGACGGTTTCCCCGCTGCGCGGATCGAACTCAAGTACCGGTCCTATGCCGAGGTCGCGCCGGGGGCGGTTCCCCGCAAGAACTTCAAGCCGACCGAATACGTCTCGCCGGAAGACCGGCGTCGTCAGACCGCCCGGAACAAGGTCGCGGATGAGGGGGGTGAGGGCGGCCGGGAACATACCCCCACGCGGCCCGTGGGAGGCGTAGACGCAAGGGAACGGGAAGAGGCGGACCTGACCGCCGCTCAGCCCGAGAACCCCCGTAGCGAGGCGGAGAAGGCGGCTGCGGCGATGGAGGTCACCGGGTCGCTGCCGGTGGTTATCGATCAGGTAACCGGGAAGGGCGTCACGACCAGCCCAACCGGCGCCGATGCCGTCCGCGCAGCGGAGCCAGCGGTTCCCGTCGCGTCCGAAAAGGTGCGCGACGCGCGGATCGGTCTGAGGCTTCCCGATCCGGGGGCGTCGCCAACGCTCACGGCAGGCCCGAACGCGCAACGATCGGACGCCGAACGACCAATGAGTGGCTCTGATCTCGGTCGGCAAGATGGCGATCGCCATGAAGACCAGGCGACCCGTGAGTTGCGCGATGGGTTTGCGACGCAGCGCGATCCCGATCACCACCATCGTCATCATGGCCCGGATCATTCGCCGGAGATCGATGACGACATGGACATGGGGATGTAGCCGATGCTGTCGGTCGCCTCCGTCAAATCCGCCTCCGGCGCGGCGCAGTATTTCGCCAAGGACGATTACTACACCGCCGAGCATTCGTCCGAGGCGACCGCCTGGGGCGGGGTGGGCGCGGCCGATCTTGGCCTCAAGGGCGAGGTGACCAAGGAGGACTTCGAGAAGATCCTCAACGGCGAGATGCCCGATGGCGAGAAGGTCGGGCAGGTCGAGGGTCGGCGGTTAGGCGTCGACCTGACATTCTCGATGCCGAAATCGGCGAGCGTCATGGCCTATGTCGCCGGCGACGCCCGTGTGCTCACCGCGCATATGAACGCGGTAAAGGCGACGATGGGCTGGGTCGAGAAGACCTTCGCCGAAGGCCGCACCTACGATCAGTCCAGGTCAGGGGATGCGGTGCGTACCGGCAACCTCGTCTATGCGCTGTTCCAGCACGACACGAGCCGCGCTCTCGATCCGCAGGGCCACATCCACGTCCTTATCGCCAACATGACCAAGATGGCGAACGGGGCATGGCAGGCGCTCCACAACCAGCAGCTCTGGAAGAACAACACCACGATCGGCGCGGCCTATCACGCCCAGTTTCGCGCCGAGCTGGCAAAGATCGGCTACGAAACAAGCGTCACCGGCAAGCACGGCCAGTTCGAGATCGCCGGCGTGCCTAAGGAGGTGATCGACACCTTCAGCCAGCGGCGCGCCGATATCCTGGCGAAAGCCGGCGAGCTCGGTGTCACCTCCGCCGAGGCGTTGCGCAAGGTGACCAACAATACCCGCGACGCCAAGCTGAACGTCGAGGATCGCGATGCCCTGCGCCAGGAATGGCGTGACCGGGCGGCCGCGCTCGGATTCGACGGCAAGGCACTGGTCGATGCCGCGCGCGAGCGTGCCGGCACTAGCGGCCTCGATGCCCAGCCACGACCGATGGAGCGCCTCGGTGACGTCCTGGCCAATATCCGCGAAAGCCTGGGCGAGTGGTTCCGATCCGCCGACCCGCTCGTCGCCAGCGGTCTCGACCGGCTGCGGATCTCGCCGGTGGATCTGCGCGCGCAGCATGCCGTCGCCTCCGCGATCCGCATCCATGCCCAGCGCGAAGCTGCGTTCGCGGTGCCGGACATCACCAGGACCGCGCTCGACCTCGGGCTGAAAGGCGTCACCGCCGCGCATGTCGACGCACGCGTCTCCGACCTCATCCGCAACGAGAAGCTGATCCCGGGCAAGGAGGACCGGATAGATGGTGTCGTCACCCATGTCACGACGCCCGAAGCACTCGCGACCGAGCGCGGCATCCTCGCCGAGATCGAGCGTGGCAAGGGGGAGGGGCGGGTGATCGTCCCCGCCGACACCGTCATCGAGCGGATCAACGCCGCATCGGGCGACAAGGAACTGAACGCAGGGCAGATGGCGGCCGCGACGATGGCGCTGACCTCCGCCGATCGCATCGTCGCGGTCCAGGGCGTCTCGGGCGCCGGCAAGTCGACCATGCTGGCAAGCGTCGCGCGCAACGTCGAGCAGGAGGGCGGCAAGGTGGTCGGCCTCGCGCTCATGAAGGCGACCGCCGATCGCCTCGGCGCGGAAGCCGGGATCGAGAGCCGCACCGTCTCCTCGTTCGTCCACAGCTATGCCCGCCACGCGCTCGCTGGGAAGGGAGCGGGCTATGACGGCGCGCGCGACGCGCTCGCCGGCACGACGCTGATCCTCGACGAAGCCTCGATGGTGGGTTCCGACCAGATGAAGCACCTGGTCGGCATCGCCAATGCGCTCGGCGTCGATCGCTTCCTGATGATCGGCGATCGCCAGCAGATCACCGCGGTCGACGCCGGCAAGGCGTTCGCGCTCGCGCAGGCCGGCGGGATCACGATGGCGCGGATGGACGAGAATCTGCGCCAGCGCACCGAGCAGCTGCGCACCGTCGCTGCGCTGACCAACCGTGGCGAGGTGCGCGAGGCGATGGCGATGCTCGGCGACAAGGTCACCGCCAACCCCGAGCATGTGAAGGCCGCGGCCGAACACTGGCTGGGCCTAACCACCGAACAGCGCGAGACCACCGCGATGTTCTCCTCGGGCCGCGTCGCCCGCGCCGAGCTCAACGTGCGCATCCAGGACGGCCTCGCCGCAGAGGGGGCGCTGAAGGGCGAGGGCGTCGTTACGCCCGTCCTCGACAAGGTCAACGTCACGCGTGAGGAACTGCGCTACGCGCATACCTACAAGCCGGGCCAGGTGATCGACCTGCGCCATGCCATGCGCGAACTCGGCCTCAGCCCCGGCACCTATGACGTGCTCGGCGTCGACGCGAAGGGCCGCGTCCAGGTCCAGATCGGCAACCGGGTTCGGACCTTCGATCCGCAGAAGATATCGCCGGTCGACAAGACCGATGCGATGCAGCTCGCGCAGCGCGAGGAGATCCGGCTGCACGAAGGCGACAGGATCCGCTGGACGCAGAACGACAAGGACCGCGGCCTCAACAACAACGACATCGCCCGCGTCGTCTCGGCCGACCCGTCGGGGATCAGGGTCGAGGCGAGCGACGGCACGCTCCACGAGCTGAAGGCGGGCGATCCGATGATGGAGCGGATCAGCCTCGCCTACGCGCTCAACATGCACGCGGCGCAGGGCATCACCACCGATACCGCGATCGCGGTGATGAGCCACAAGGAATCTAACCTCTCCAACCAGCGCCTGTTCAACGTCACCGTTACGCGCGTCCGCGACGACATCCAGCTGTTCACCGACGACCGCGAGAAGCTGACCGCCGCGATCGAGCGCAACGAGGGCAACAAGACCTCGGCGCTCGAAACCACCGGCGCGCTGACGATCGATCCCGATCGCGGCGCTGCCGGCACAGCGGCGAAAGCAGGCGCGGGCGAGACGTTCAACCCCTCGCTGCCGCCCGACCTCGATCGCGGACCGGAGAAAGTTGGGGGCGAGCCGAGCGCCGACGTCAGCCAAACCGTCGAGCGGCAGCCGCCCGATTTCAAGAACGATCCCTCCCTTGCAGCCGCATCGCTGCGGATCGGCGTCGAGAAGCCGGAAATCGAACTTCCCTACCCCGAAAAGGACATCGGACTGGAGCTATGAGCATGACCACGTCGCCACCGACCTGGGATCAGGTGATCGCCACGAAACATTGGCACGCCTGCGATCTCGACACCCATACGCTCGCGCAATGCAGCCAGCTCGCGCGGCGCGACGATGCGCTCGACTGGGGCGGCGAAACGCTCGCGATGGCCGCGATATTCGGCCTGACCTACGTCTTACTCCTGCCGCTCACCCGCGCGCTGCGTGACTACCTCGGCATAATTGACGCTGCTCACCCGGGCGTCGGCGATAGCACCGGCCACCTTGGCGGCCCCACGTTCGCCCTTGAGCATCGCAATCAGCGCGGACGCATCGAAGACGACGCTCACTCGCCGCTCTCGTCACGACGCCGAGCAAGGAAGGCATCGACCGATGCGTCGGGGTTGCCGCCCGTGAACTGCTTGGCGAGTGCTTGCGCGCGCGCCACCGCTTGCGCGGCCGTGCGCAACACAATGCCGTCGTCGGTCTCGTCAACATAGACCGCGCCGCCCTGGGCAAGCCCGAGCCGCTTCCGGATGTCCGCCGGCAGGCTCATGCGCCCACTGGCTGTCACTGTGACCTGAACCGTCATACCCTGTCCTCGCCGCCGCGACATGGCGCGCATTCGACAGTGTGGCGCAACAAGCGTGGGTGGGCAATAGTCGTGCTCTGGGCCACGAAGGTTGGCCGTCCGAACCGTTGCATGTGTAGGTTTCCCTAAAATGGTGGACGCCATCCTACCTACAGCAGCAGCTGAAAAGAGTGGATCTGCGCCCGAAACAGTGGACGGCAGCCGCTCTGTTCCGCCACAACTCGCCTGCCTGAGCGTACCGTACCCAAAAGCACGAATGTGCGGCTAATCGGCCAGCGGCCGTACGTTGGTGATGGTGACGCCGACCTCAGCGCTCGCCAGCGGCCCGTCCGTCGTGAACATCTCCGCTTGTAGGTCAATCGCCAAGGCAAGACACGCTCGGTCACCAAGCGAAAGTCCAAGCGCCTTCGTCGACGGTCGCAGGTCGCCTATGATGAGCGCCTGGGCAGGAGAGAGCGGCCGTACATCGAGGTGCAGCCCGCCAAGAGCCTCACGTACCTCGTCGAGCGGCAATCCTCGGTCCCGAAGCTTGGAGACGACCTCGGCGAGGTTGGTCGTTCCGATAATGCTGCGGGTCAGGACGTCGACTACCCGATCCGCCCCAGGTTCGTCGTTCAGAAGGCAGAGCAGGGCGGAGGCGTCGAGTACGACCTTGCTACTCACGCTCCGCCTCGCGCCGGCGCTCTGCGATCAGCTCGTCAGCCAAACCGACGCCTTCGGGCACATATTTGCGAAGGATCGCGCGAGCCCTTTCGAGCGCCTTAGGCACGGAACGTACCCGTAGCTCGCCATCGTCGACATCGACGAGAACGGTATCACCCGTGGTGATCCCGAGCTCACGGCGCATGGCCGCCGGGATCACGAGTTTACCACCGTCCACGATCTTGACCCTCTGTGCTTCCATCTGCACTGAACTCGCTTGGCTGACCCAACTCTCGGATCATACCGGATATTGGCGCTGACGGATAGCGCGAAGCAGCGCACTTCAGCGCGTTTGGTGATCAGTCGTCGTTCATATCAGCGCCATTAGCTACTTAGACCTGGCTTGCTGAGCTAGGCTCGACAGGATCGGCGTTTGCTATTCCGAGCCGGTTGCCGCAGTGGTGGCTCACATGGGTATACCCAACGGAGCCAACATGAGTACGACCGTCCGCGCTGCTCGCGTGTACCTGCGCGTCAGCACCGATGAGCAGGATCTTGAACGCCAAGAGGCGATGGTCGTGTCCTCGCGTACCGCGGGGTATTATGTCGCAGCTGTTTATCGCGAGAAGGCTTCCGGCGCGCGTCCTGACCGGCCCGAGTTGCTTCGCATGATAGCCGACCTGCAAATGGGCGAAGTCGTTATCGCCGAAAAGATCGATCGGATCAGCCGCCTGCCGTTGGCTGAGGCGGAGAGGCTCGTCACCGCTATCCGCGACAAGGGAGCGAGGCTAGCCGTACCAGGAATTGTGGACCTTACCGATCTTGCTGAGGACAATGGCGGGGTGACGCGCATCGTCCTAGAGGCCGTTCAAGACATGTTGTTGAGGGTTGCGCTTCAGACCGCTCGCGATGATTACGAACTGCGCCGCGAGCGGCAGCGGGAGGGCATAGCGATCGCCAAGCGGGAGGGACGCTATACCGGTCGAAAACCAGACTTGGCCCATCATCGCCGCATTGTCTCACTTCGTGAGGCAGGGATGAGCATAGCGAAAACGGCGGCGCTAGCGGGCTGCAGCATCGCACAAGTCAAGCGCGTTACAGCCCTCCACCGGGCGACCAAGCAGAGCGATGCGTGTCCGACGATACCGTGAGATAGAGCCGGACTCAATTCGACCTCTGAATAATTCTGCTAGGATGGAAAGAGGCGGCAGCGTTGCCGCTGGGACGGTCAAGCAGCCGTGAAGGCTGCAGCGAGATCTCAATTTCTGGCCCGTACTGGCGCAAGGCTAATCGTGGCCGTGCCGCGCCCCCATACCGGTAGGTAGACGCCTTGCCCCGCCGCCTTCAACTGGCCCGTCCGCACGTCCGTCACACGGGCACGCACGATTATGTCGCCAATCCGCTTTTCGTCGATCGCACGGGTGATCTTGCCGATTAGCTTGTCGAAATCCTTTTCGAAGTTCTGGGTCAGCGCGGCTGACACAGTGCCTGATATGCCGGGAGTGTTGGCGAGCTTCAGGAGCAGGCTTGTCCCGACCGAGTCGGCCACACCGGCGACAGTGAGATCGTCGAACGCTACACGGCGATCGTTGACGGCGTTCCGCGGCGTGGCGGTAAGCCAGATCGTGCCTTGCGCAGGCTCCCCACCTTCGGCTGCCGCACTGAAGCGAAGCCCGACCGCGATCTTGTCACCCGTGGTGCCGTAGACGGTCACCTGGTGAAACTGCGCGCGCACGGCCCCGACACCAGGCACTTCGAAGGGCCGGCGGGAACGCTTCGCCAATGCCTTGGCGAGCACAGGCTCCAGCTGAGGATAGTCGGCGATGACGGGGATGGCGAACAGGATGCGGCCGGGTCCGGGCTGCGTGCGCGTCATGTCGGGGAGCGGCCGGCGCTGCGGATCAGGCGGCCGATCGCCGACAAAAGTCTCCGTCCCCGCCGTCATCCCTAGCGCCAGGTTCACCCGGTTGCGCGAAATGGTGTAGCCTCCGTAGCTCAACTGCCGGGGCGTGATCCGCATCCACACCGGCGGGTTCGCCCGGTTCAGTTGGACGGAGGTGAACGCCGACCCCCAGACCTGCGCGATCTGCTCGCGCAGCTGCAATCTGCCGAGCTCCTGCGGCAGCGAGCGCTCCAGGCGCTCGACGACGCCGGCGAGCTTGGCGTCGGCCTTGCTGGTGAACTCGATTCGCTGGCCGAGGAAGTCGACGTGCGGCTCGTCGGTCCAGTCGTAGGCGATCGACACCGTTGCGCGCGGCGACCAGTCGCGGGCGATGTCGAGCCTGACCACGGCCCGGACGCGGGCGTCCGCCTCCGCCGTTTCCCGGCTGAGCACGCCGCCCACGTCGCGGGCGCTGATCGCGGCGTGAAGCGGCATGGTGACAATGATCGTTTTGCCCGAGCCCTCCAGCACCAGCGGCCCTCGGACGACGGTGCCGGTGATGCGGCACTGGATCGCGGGCGTCTTGATCTTCGCGAAGAGGATCTTGACCTTTTTCGGCGGGAGGCAGGTCTGCCCCGGCTTGTCGATCGACCAGAGGCGACGCGGAACCGCCTGTTCGAGGCTTGCCGCCAGCTTGTCCATGTCTGCAACAATCGGGACATCCATGGTAGAAGTCTGCGGGGGCACGCTGATGGTGTCCGTCGCTCGCGGAGGCGCCTCGCGAGGAGTCCGGTCGCAGCCACTAAGGCATGCAACGCAGAGCAGGGCGGACACGATCGAGACACTCGAGAGTTCGTTCTCGCGAAAAAAAGCCCCGGCAATCTGGCCTGCCGCTTCAGCTATCGACCGACTCGGCGTTGAGACGGTTGCCCGAGCGGTCGTGTTCTTCATCGCCGCGCACCTCCAGCCGTCCGAGCGGCCACCATCCCATAGGTTTGCCAAATCAGTTTCGCAAAAGGGAACCGTTCCGTTTCTTTATCGTTCGGCCGGTTGATTTCGGTCAATGCCTGACAACACCAACGGAGGCCCTCTATGAAGATTGCGATTGTCGCTGCGCTGCTCACCCTGGCGCCGGTTACGGTGTTGGCGCAGGCCGTTTCGCCCGCCACTTCGGGAACGATGACCAGCGCCGACGTCGGCGTCTCGCCGATCTCGGGCCAGAGCGGCCCTAATTACGTGCTCGCCGCGGCCGACGCCAACCTCTACCAGATCAAGGCCGCGCAGCTCGCCGCGACGCGCGCGCAGCGGGACGACGTCAAGGCCTACGCAAAGCGCGTGCTGGCGGAAACGCAGAGCAGCCACAAGGCGCTGCTGGCAGCGCTGAAGAATGATCAGCGCACGATCAAGGCGCCGCCCTCGAACCTGTCCGCCGACCGCGCCGCCCTCCTAAAGCTGCTCCAGAAGGCGCCGAAGAGCGCTTTCGACAACCTGTATCTGACCCAGTCGGCGCAGGTTCAGCAGGCTGCGTGGGCGGTGCATAAGGGCTATGCACAGGATGGGACCGACCCGGCGCTGCAGCAGGTTGCCGGTACTGCGGTCCCTGTGCTGGAAAACGAGCTCACCACCGGCAAGTCGCTTACTCCCTCCGGGCTTGCAGGATAGGTGATACCCGCCGGGCCAGGTCGACGAAGCCCCCTTCGACCTGGTCCGGCACTTGTTTGCGGCGATCACTGCCTGGAGTGCAGCCGGCGGAATTGCTCCCGTGCTTCGCCGCGCATGAGCTGCTGCATTACGATCCAGTAGCCCGTGACGGCTGTTTCTCCTGCCGCTTGGTAAGCGTTCGCCATGTTGCGCCTGAGATCCTCGAAAAGCGCGTTTTCGAGCGCTCGCCCCTCATCGGTCAAAGAAAGCAGCTTTTGACGACGATCGCGCTCCCCGACACGGCCGCAGACGAGCCCGCGATCCATCAGATCCCGCATTACCCTGCCAAGCGATTGCTTCGAGACGCAAAGAACGTCCAGCAGTTCGCTGACAGAGATTTCCGGGTACCCGCCGAGGAAATACAGGGCGCGGTGATGCGCCCGCCCGAGGTTACGCGTCGCCAGTTCGGCGTCGGCATGCGCCAGATGGGATCTGTGGGCGAAGAACATCAGGTCCATTCCTCCCCTGATCGCGTCATCACGCAGATACTGGGCAGGGGGCGGCAGAAGCGGAGCCGTCACGCGGTCGGCGCCCTCCGCTCGCATAGTTGGAAGACCGTCACGGCTGGCTCCATCCAAGTCCCATCGCCTTTTGAAGGGCAACGAAGGCACGATCAAGCTCGCCAGTGGCTTCCAGCACCGACTGGTCGGCAGCCAGCGCCGCGCGTTCGGCATCGATGGACGTGGTCAGCGGTATCGCTCCCTGCGCGTATCGCTGCCCGGCATAGGTCGCTGACTGCTTGGCGCCGTGCCGGCTCTCGATAGACGAAAACAGGTTCCGGCGCTGATTCCCGAAGCGGGTCAGGCTGCTTTCCGCGTCCGACAGCGCGCCGAGAACCGCCTTGCGGTATTGTGCTTCCGCCTCGTCGCGGTCGGCCCGCGCCTGCTCGACCCGGGCACGGTTACGGCCGAAGTCGAGGAAGCTCCAGCTGATTCGCGGCAGGAGGAGGCCCGCGACGCTGTCAGGATCGATCACATCGGCAATATTGGGACCACCGAGGCCAATGATACCCATGATGCTGACTGATGGGAACTGCCGGGCGACGTTGACACCGATCTGCGCGTTCGATGCCGCCAGCTGCCGCTCGGCTGCGCGAATGTCCGGCCGGCGTCGCAGCATGGCGGCCGGATCGCCGATCGCGACATTCCTCGGGATCATCGGGATCGGCGCGGGGGAAGACAGCAAGGCGTCGTGAGCACCGGGTTCGTCGCCGGTGAGCAGGGCAAGCTGGTCGAGCGTGGTTGCGATCTGCCCTTCGAGCGGCAACAGCCCGGCCTCCGTGCGGGTCAGCTCGGTCTGGAGCCGAACCACCTCGTCGCGCGACGATGCACCGCGTTGCTCACGCTGTTGAAGCAGGGCGAGTGATCGCTGCTGAAGCGCTGCGGAGCGGCGGGCCAGGATCAGACGCTGCTGAAGTTCGCGCAAGGTCACATAATTCTGGGCAACCTCCGCCGAGAGACGAACCTGCGCATCGGCCCTATTGGCTTCGGCTGCCTGCGCCTGGGCTTCGGCACCTTCGGCGGCACGGCGTCGGCCGCCGAACAGATCGATCTCCCAAGACGCGTCCAGGCCGGCGTTGTAGAATTCGGCCCTGGTACGATCGGATTGCTCGCCTTGCGTCGGCAGCGCGAGCGAGCCGGCGGGAAGATCGGCGACGATCGCAGTCCCTGACCCCGAGACGGTGGGAAGCTGGTTCGCGCGCTGTTCGCGCAAGCTGGCGCGCGCCTTGCGGATGCGCGCCTCGGCGATCGCCACGTCCGGATTAGAGGCAAGCGCCCGGTCGATCAGCATCGTGAGCTGCGCGTCGCCCATGCCTTCCCACCAGCGTGCGACAGGGGTCTGCGGTGACGTGACGGCCTGATCCGCGCGGCGAAATGTCGACCCGGCGCGCTCCCCGCTCGCAACGCCCGGCGGGCCTCCATAGTTGGGGCCGACGACGCATCCAGTCAGGAGTGCGGGGAGAATGGCCCAGCCAAGTCGCTTCATCAGTGCATCGCCATCTGCGTGTCGGAGGAGATCGGGCGGAGGAACAGCGCCAGCGGCGTCGTGATCGCGATCGCGACGCCCAGCGCAAAAAACAGGTCGTTATAGGCCATGACGGTAGCCTGTTCGAGAAGTTGACCGGCGAGCTGCCGATACGCGCCGGCTTCGCCGGACGGCATGACCATGGCTTTAGCGAACCATTCCTGCGTGGTCGCCGCGTTGGCCGACACCGTTTCGCCCAGCCGGTTGAAATGCAGAAAGGTCTGCCGGTCCTGGAGGGTCGCCATCAGCGCCAGGCCGATCGATCCGCCAAGGTTTCGCCCCGCGTTGAACAGCGCGGACGCATCGCCTGCGTCTTCGGGCGCCACGGCGCTGATCGCGGCCTGGTTGAGGAACATCATGGCGAAGATCTGCCCAAAGCCGCGCACGAGCTGAGAGTTCGTCAGGTCCCCACCGGCCGACCGCGCGGTGAGATGCCAGTCCATCGCGCAGCTGACGCCGATCAGCGTCATGCCGACAAAGACCGCCAGCCGGACGTCGAGATATTTGAACGCGAGCGGCAGGAACGGCATCAGCATCAGGGCGGGGATGCCGGAGACGAAGACCACCTTGCCCGATTGCAGCGCGCTGTAATCCGCCATCGACGAGAGAAACTGGGGGATGAGGAAGGTGACCCCGTAGAGCACGACGCCGATGATGAGGCTGAGGACGAATACGCTGCCGAAGGAGCGGCTGAAGATCAGTGACAGCTTGAGCACCGGATGCGCGGAGCGGACCTGTCCGATCGTGATGAGCGCGAAGCCGAAGACCGTGGCGATCGCGAGTTTCACGATCATGGCGGATTCGAACCACATCTCGCGCTGCCCCTCCTCGAGCATGACGGTGAGCGCACCCAGGCCGATTGCGAGCCCTGCGATCCCGAACCAGTCGGCATGGCGCAGCTGGTCGAGCCGCAGACGCTCATGCTTGAGCCCGAACAGCAGGAGCAGGACGAGCCCGGCACAAACCGGCACGTTCAGGAAGAAGGCGTAGTGCCAGCTGTAATTGTCGGTGAGCCAGCCGCCGATGATCGGCCCGAGCACCGGACCGAGGATCGCGGTGCCGCCGAACGCGGCGGTGCCGATCGGCTGTTGCGATGGCGGCAGCCGTGTCGCGATGATGGTCATCGCGGTCGGGATCAGCGCACCGCCGGTGAAGCCTTGCCCTACACGCCCGGCGATCATCATCGGCAACGTCGTCGAGATGCCGCACATGATCGAGAAGCCGGTGAAGCTGATCGCCGCACCCAGAAGGAAGTTGCGCAGACCGAACAGACGCACGAGGAAGGGGCTAAGCGGGATCATGACGATTTCCGCCACGAGATAGGCGGTCGCGACCCAGGTGCCCTCCGTTCCGCTCGCGCCGATCTCGCCCTGGATGGTGGGCAAGGCCGCATTGACGATCGAGATGTCGAGCAGCGCCATGAACGACCCGATCGTGCCCGCTGCGACGGCGAGCCAGTCGCGCAGGCCGGCGCGTTCGGCCGCCATCAGCGCCCGCCCTGCGTCTCGTCGTGCTTAAGCCGCTCGGTTTCCTGTTCGATCCGGTCACGACTTCCTTTTGCGCTGATCGTGTCGACCGTAACCTCGACCGACAGGCCGGGACGCAACACCCGGCGCGCCTCCGGCCCCGCTTCAATGCTGATCCGCACGGGCACTCGCTGAACGATCTTGGTAAAGTTCCCGGTCGCGTTCTCGGGCGGGATGAGCGAGAACTGCGCGCCCGTGCCTGGCGAGAAGCTCGCAACCCGGCCGCGCAGTTCGGCGCCGTCCAGTGCATCCACCTTGATGGTCACGGGTTGCCCGACGCGCATCAGCGCGACCTGGGTCTCCTTGAAATTGGCCTCGATGTAGAGTTGATCAACCGGCACCACCGACATCAGCCGGGTCGCAGGCTGGACATATTGCCCGGCCCGGACCGCCTTGTCGGCAACAACGCCGTCGATGCTGCTGCGGATCTCGACGGCGCCGAGGTCCGTCGAGGCGCGCGCAAGCTGCGCCTGCGCGGTGCCGCGCTGCGCCTCCGCCTGGCCGATGCGAGCCGCTTGTGTGGCGACACTGCGACGGGCGGCGAGGTAGGCGGCGCGCTGCGCGCGCAGCTCCGCGGCGGCTCGATCACGCTGCAGGACGAGGTTGGCGAGGCGCTCGCGCGATTCCGCCCCTGTCCGAGTGAGCGGTTCGTAACGTCTTACCTCGTTTTCTGCCGCTGCCGCGGCAGCCTCGGCGCTCGCAACCTGGGCGGCGGCCTGAGCGACAGTGGCCTGCTGCTCGTCAAGCGTCCGGCGCGCGGTCGTGATGTTGGCGCCGGCCGCGGCAATCTGAGCTTGCGCCTGTTCGACATTGGCGCGGTAGTCACGAGGATCGAGGACGGCGAGCAGCTGGCCGCGGCGGACAGGCTGGTTGTCGGCGACGAGGACACGCTCGACATAGCCGCCCACCTTCGGTGAAACGGTCACGAAGTCCGCGCGCACATAGGCGTTGTTGGTCGACTGCAGGTATTGGCCGCTCGCGCGGTAGTTCATGTACCAGACGACCGCCGCGACGATGCCCGCAACGAGCGCGGCGATGAGGACGTAGCGGATGATCGGATAGCGCTCGAGAAGCGAGGGCTTCTTTACGCCGTCGTTCTCCTCGACACCGTCCTTCGACCTAGCTTCTGGCTGGGAATGCGCATTCCGGTCGTCATGCGGCGCATCGCCGCCTCGATCTTCAGCATGCTCGTCAGCCACTCAGCAACCCTAACGTATGTAAACCGGACCGTATCATAGTATGTGGCGATCGGCACTGCCACCCACTCTGATGGGCTCGTGCACAGCAAACTCAAGCTGCGCGAAACAAACAGCCGCTGGATCTTCGCGGCGGAATGCTTCGGCGTGAACGACTGCGATCCGACGTCCGACACGCCTGACCTTCGGCGTCGTGACAAGTGCATCCAGCCGAGCAGAGGCAAGGAACTGGAGGTTCACGCTGATGAGCTTCGGGAAGTGCCCGGGCGGAAGTTTGCGTGCAAGGGCACGCTTCGCTGCCACTTCGAGAAAGGATGCCACAGCTCCGCCATGCAAGGCGGGAAGGAGAGGGCTGCCGATCATGTACTCCACTGGCGTCAAAACAAAGGCGTCACCGCTCTCTGAAATCATGGAGCCTAGCAGCTGCGCGAAGCCGGTCATGGCCCGACAGCCCGATTGATCGAAAAGACGCCTTGGGCAGTCGCGATCAGGTGAGAAGGATCGGTATCCCAGACTTCGGTCCGTACGAACGCACGGCGCTCGGTAGCGTCGTAACAATGCGCCCACGCTGTCGCGGAGCATCTCGCCTCGGGGGACCGCACATGGTCCACCTTCAGGTTGAGGGTCGAGATTGCCAATCGCCTTCCCAGTCGGGACATTACGGCAACGCCGCAGGCCTGATCGATAAGGCTCGTCAACACGCCCGTTGCTAAAGTCTCGTCCTCGTCGGCCAGCTCCTCACGCCAACCGACACGTAGCGAGCTGAGGCCATCGCCGATCGAAACCAACTCCAGGCCAAGCCTGTTGCCCCACGGTATGTCGCCTGGTTGCAGGCTCCAGTCTCCAGCCACGATTCCATCCTCGTCCTGATCAGGCCTTGCCACCTTGGAAACGGTACGGTTTACAAATTTGGTCCGGCTTCCTAATGGTTATGGTCTCTCATGGAAACGCGGTCGAATAAATTCCTTGTGCTCGCGGTCACCAGCCTTCTGTTGGGTACGCTCCTCGTCTTTACCCTTTGGCTGTTTGATGCACGCAATGAAGACGGAAACCCTTATCTGATCCGCTTTACCGGAAGCGTTGCCGGTCTGGAGAAGGGGTCGCCGGTGACCTTCTCGGGCGTACCGGCCGGTCACGTCACGTCGATACGGTTCGACAAGGAGGACCCGTCAGCGGTTCTCGTCACCGTCAGCCTTGAACCGCGGATCCCCATCGTCGCAGGCGTGAAAGCGTCGATCGCAAGATCGGCACTGGCCGGCACCGCGAACATCAGCCTCGACGGTGCAACCTCTGGCGCGCCCCCGATCGTTGCGGCGAACGACGGGGAGCTTCCCGTCATCCCCACCAAGGAAGGCGGGCTCCTTGGCGGCGGAGGGGACCCCGTCGCACTGGTCGAGAAGATCAGCCGCACCGTGGACTCTGTCTCGCGCAACCTCGACGCCGCTCAGCAGCAGCGGGCCAGCGATCGGCTGGCGGCGCTCGCGGAGAGTTCCGCTGGTTGGGCTGACAAAGCCGGAGCAGCGTCCGATGCTCTCACCGGTGCGCGCGGCCGCGTGATTGCCGTGGGAGACGCCTTGCAGCGATCCGGCGACAGCGCCCAACAACTGAGAGCGGCAGCGGACGAACGCCGCGCGACCGTCCTCGCGAGAGCGAACCGAACATTGTTGAGAGCCCGAGACGGTGCCGATCGATTCACGGCTCGGCTAGAGGCTATTCGACCCACGATACGCGGCACGGCCGCCAAACAGGCCCAACTGCGTGAAACGGTTCGTTCAGCGAGGAACAAGGTCGGTGCTGTCAGGGATGCGGCCGTTCGCATCGATCAGGAGGGACTGGGCGTGGGGGCTCCGTCCCTTCCCATCTACAAGCCGAGGCCACGGCAGTGATCGGCCGCGATACAAGGACAGCCATTGGCTGAGATCTCGCTGGCGGGTGAGCAACCGACCGTCTCCGTTTGATTTCTCGCCAACCGGTCCGGATCGCGCTACTCTCGATCCAGGAGAACGAGATTGAGCGATGACGAAAAGAAACGTCGGCGTCCGAGGAAAATGGGCAGACCGACCACTGAGGATGCGCTCCGCCTGACCTCGCACATCCTCAAGAGCGCTCGCGAGCTGTTTTTCGAACACGGGTTCGACGGCGCCAGTGCCGACATGATCGCCGAACAGGCGCGCATTTCCAAGCGGACCCTGTACGCGCGCTTTGGCAGCAAGGCGCGTGTGTTCGAGGCGGTCATTCTCGACGAGATCGACACGCAGCTGCGGGCGCTCGAACCGTCGGGCAGCGACGAACCCGACATTGGATCGCGACTTGGCGTGATCGCAGATCGGTTGCTCGAGTGGCTCCTGACGCCCCGGATCGCGTCCATGGAACGCGTCGTCATCGCGCAAGCCGTGCGCTTTCCCGCGCTAGCGGCGAACATCCATGACTTCGGTTACCAGCGGGCCGTCCAATGGGTGGCGTCGATCCTCGCCCACGCCGATGCGAAGGGAGAACTGTCGCTGGCGGACCCCGTGTTCGCTGCCGAGCAGTTCGTCACGCTCGTCGTGGTCGCACCCATGCGCCGCGCAGCGCTGGGGCTGTCTCCTCCAGCATACGACGAGGCAGCGCGGGATCGCATTTCGCGCGGCATCGACCTGTTCCTCGATGGCTGCCGCCCGCGGCAGGAGGATGGTTGCAGCGCGTGATGCCCACCACCGACGACGAGTCTCAAATCGGTGAGCGCGCGCGGCTGGCCGAGCTCATCCAGATCATGGGGCGCCATGGGCTGAACGGGCTCGCCTCGCGCCTGGGCCTGCTGCCCGGTCGCTCAGAGCAGCCGGTAGACCTCGGTACGCCCGAGCGGGTCGTCGCGCTGCTGCGAGACCTTGGACCTGTCGCGGTCAAGCTGGGGCAGGTGCTCGCCACCCGCGAAGACCTGCTCGGGCCGGAATGGGTGCGGGCGCTGTCGACGCTGCAGGATCGCGTGACCCCGCTGCCGTTCGAGGCGCTGGAGCCGACGATCCTGGCCGCGCTCGGCTCCCCGATCGCTGATGTGTTCGCGAACTTCAACCGCGAGCCGATCGCGGCGGCGTCGATTGCGCAGGTTCATGCTGCAACCTTGCGCGACGGGACCGAGGTCGTGGTCAAGGTACGCCGGCCGGGGATCGCGGAACGCGTCGATGCCGACCTACGGCTGCTCCGCCGCATCGCGCGGCTCGCGGCCCGGCACTCACCGGAGATCCGCCGCCTCAAGCCCGACGAACTGCTGCGGTTTTTCGCGGAGAGCTTGTCGCAGGAAATGGACCTCAGCGCAGAAGCGGCAGCCTGCGAGAGCATCGGCGCGTTCCTGCAGCCGCTCGGCGTCCGGACGCCGGCCTTCTACTGGGATCAGGTCGGCCGCCGGATCAACGTG
>NZ_CAMLAC010000043.1 GCF_946477935.1 uncultured Sphingomonas sp.
CGCCGATCCGGATCGTGTCGCCGGGCAGCACGGGGGCGGACGCGGTGACGGGCACCGCCACCTCGGCGGGGGCGCCGGCGCGTTTGATGAACACCATCTTCTTCTTGGCGCGGTAGGTGAAGCTGCCGGCATCGGCCACCGCCTGCATCACGGTCAGGCCGCTGGCGAAGTCGTATTTGCCGGGTCGGTTGACCTCGCCGGAGATGTAATAAGGGCGGTATTTGGTCACCTCGGTGCTGACCCGCGGCTGGCGCACCAGCCCCTTGGCCCCGAGCGCCGCCTCCAGCTTGCGGCTCAACTGATCGGGGGTCACGTCACGCACCGGCACCGTGCCCAGCATCGGCATCGCCAGCGAGTCGTCGGCCGCGATCATGAACTCCCCGCTGAACTCCTCGAAACCGAAGGTCGTGATGCGAAGCTTGTCGCCAGCGCCCAGCGTATAGGCGCTCGGCATCGCGGCAGCGCTTTCCACCGGCAGCGGCTGTGCGGCACATCCGGCCAGCAGGGCCGCCCCCGTCATCGCTCCCGCCATCATCCACGTCTTACGCATGACCCCACTCCTTCTCCTGACGAATGCCCCCGAACCGCCGCGGTCACGGCACCGCTGCGACCGCCGCCTCCTGCGGCTGTGACCACGAGGCGGGGCGAGCGCCGCCCCGGCCGCCGATGGCGCTGCGATAGATGCCCTCGATCTCGTCGGCGATGCCGCTCCACGCAAAGCTCGCCAGCGGCCCCGCCAGTCGCTCGGAACGGCCGCCATCGGCCTCGAACGCCACCAGCGCGTCCAGAAACACATCCACCTCGCGCCCATAGTCGAACCCGATGGTCAGCCCGGTTCCCAGCCGGTCCAGCGTCCGGCGAAAGGCCGGAATACCGCTCAGCAGCGGGAACAGGCCGGCGGACGCCGCTTCCACCGCTGCCAGGCCGAAGCCTTCATAACCCGACGGACAGGCATAGACGCTGCTGCGGGAGATCAGGTCGCACAAGGCCTCGTCGCTTGGCGAACCGTGGAACTCCACCACATCGTCCAATGCCAGCTCATGCGCCGCCAGCCGCAACTCGGCGATGGTCACCCCCATCTCCTTGCCCGCCACGATCAACCGCCATGCCGGATCGACTTCGCGCAGGCCCGCGAACCAGGCCAGCAGCCGGTGGACGCCCTTGTGCGGCGCGAGCCGTCCGAAATAGATCATCGTGCGCGTGCCCGGTCGGGCCAGCCCGGCGAACTTCGCCACATCGACGCCGTTCTCCACCGGCACCACCCGCCCGGCCGCGATCCGGCCAAAGCTGTCCGCATCCTGCAGGCTGGATGCGATCACCGTGTGATACCGGGTCAGCGTGGCGCGGCTGATCGTCGCGAACCACAGCCGCTTCATCCGCATGGCAAAGGGGGTGTGGAAGATGCCGCCATGCGACGTCATCACCAGCGCGGCCCGGTGCCGCCAGCGGGTCCAGCCCAGCGCCTCGGCAAAGAACTCCAGGCCATGGACATGGATCACGTCGGGCCGACCGACCGCGGCGACCACGCCCGGCGCCAGCGGATAACGACGGCTGCCGCGGAACGGGACGCGCACCACCTCGACCCCGTCGATCATCTCGCGGGCGGGCAGCCGCGTGCCATCGCCATCAAAGATGCGGTCCAGCGTGACCACCCGCACCTGATGCCCGGCCCGCCGCTGCTCCTGCGCCAGCAGCGCGACGTAATTCTCCATGCCGCCGATCCCGGGGGCATATTGGCGCGTCGCATGCGTGATGCGCATTCTGGTCCTTTCAATAGGCATTGGGATCACGCACCATGCGGGGGATCGTCTTCAGGATGATCGCCAGATCGAAGAACAGGCTCCACCGCTCGATATATTCGCAATCGGCGCGTACCCGGCGTTCCATGCACGACAGGTCGTGGATCTCGCCGCGCAGGCCCCGGATCTGCGCCAGCCCGGTGATGCCGGGCCGCACCGCGAACCGCTTCATGTAATCGGCGATCAGCAGCGCATAATGGCGGTCGTGCGCCAGCGCGTGCGGCCGCGGACCGACCAGCGACATGTCGCCGCGCAACACGTTGAACAACTGCGGCAGCTCGTCGATGCTCGTCGCGCGCAGCACCGCGCCGAGCGGCGTCACCCGTGCATCGCGGCGGGTGGCATGCCGGACCTCCTCGCCATTTTCGGTGCAGAACATGGTGCGGAACTTCAGCACCTCGAACACCTCGCCGTTCAGTCCGCTGCGCCGCTGGCGGAACAGGATAGGCCCCGGGCTGGTCGTCCAGATCAGCAGTGACACCAGCACCAGCGCCGGCAGTACGAAGACGATCAGCGCGGAGGATACAGCGATATCCAGTATCCGTTTCGATACGGCGGTCGCCGGATGGTTCTCCATCGCAGTGTCCAGCGATATTTCGGCAATATCGTCCGACACGATGCCATCGACATCCAGTATGTCATCGGTTGCGCAACCATCGAGGTTCTGCATGTCAGCCCCCAATATTCTCAGCGATGCGCCAAAGAATTTTCCCCTGTTACATCAACGCTACCTCCCCCGCCGCACCGCCACAAGCCGCCGGACCGGTGCATAAGAGGGGGCGGCGCTACTCCCCTTGAGAGGGTCGCGCCGCCCGTCCCATATCGGGATCAGGTCGCCAGCAGCGTCCCGACAAGCGCGGTGCGCATCTCGCCCAGCCGATCCGCGACATGACGGATCGCCTCTACCGGCGTCGATCCGCGCCGCACGATCAGGATGGCGGCGTCCACCGCCTCGCACAATGTGGGCGGATCGTTGTGGGTCATGCCGACATCGACCACCATCATGCCGTAGCTGTCGAGCAGCGGCATCGCCCGCCGGTGGAAACGTTCGCCGTCCAGCAGCACCGCCGCGTCCGGCCCCGACCTGCCCGCGACCAGTACCGACAGGTTGCGCACCGCCGATGGCTCGACCAGCGAGCGGGCATCGTCGTCCCCGGCCAGTACCGCGGCCAGCCCAGCGGTCTGCGGCAGGCCGAGCAGCGCGTGCTGCGCCGGACTGCCCAGATTGGCGTCGACCAGCACCGTCGGCGTCGCCGCCTGCGCGTAGGAGATCGCCAGGTTGGCGGCGACGACGGACGCCTCGAATGGCGCCCCTACCCCCAGGATCGCTACCGATCGCACCGGCATCGCATCGGCGCGGGTCGACGCCGCGATCGACAGGCGCAGCGACCGGGCCATGCGTGCCACGGGATCGTCCGGGTCATAGGCCGCCCGCGCATAGCGGCTCAGCCGGGCATCCTCGGGCGCCAGCACCACATCGGGCTGCGGCTGCCTCGGCTCGTTCTCGTTGGCTTCCACCCGGTCCGCGACGAGCACGCGGTGTTCGCTCGATCGAATGCGCATCACATTCCTCCCACGGCATGCGCCCGTCCCTGACGGAACGGCGCGAAGTTGAAGCTGCCGACGACCGGCACGCCGGTGGCGTCGATCAACCCGCCCGCGGTACGCACCAGCGGGCGGCTCCATTCGGCCAGCATCGCGGCGATCACGCCCAGCACCAGCCCGCCCAACGTCGCGAACAGCAGCAACAGGGGCACGTTCGGGCTGGCGGGCAGCAACGGGGCGGTCGCGCGGTCGATCTGCTGCGCGTTCGTCGTCGGCAGGCCGCTTTGCAGGCGCATCAGGTTCAGGCGCTGGGTGACGTTGTCATACGCCTTCTGCGCGGTGGCGACGTCGTTCTGCAGCGCCTCCAACTGGCTTTGATAGCCGGTCATCTGCATCATCCGGGCGCGCTGCTGCGCGACGAGGCCGCTCAACTGCGCCTCACGCGTCGCCGCCGCCGAGCTGGCGACCCGCACCGACTGGCTGGCGGCCGTGGTCTCGCTCGCCAGGCGTGCGCGCAGCACCTCCAGCTCGCTGCGTGCCGCCACCAGCAGCGGGTGGCTGTCGCCATGCGTCGCCGCCAACTGGCTGACCTTGGCATCGCTTGACGCGATCTGCTGGCGCAGCATCCCGACGACCGCGGTCTGCTGCACGTCCGGCGATTCCGACACCCGCGAGCCGGCGCGCGAGCGCAGGTCGGCGGCGCTCGACTCGGCATTGGCCAACTGCCCGGACAGCGCATTCAGCCGGTCGGATTCCAGCGCCAGCACATTGCCGTCGATCAGGCCGTGGCTGCGCTGGAAATCGGTCACCTTGCCCTGCGCGGTCTCCAGATTGCGACGCACCTCGTCGGTACGGCTCTGGAACCAGGTGGCGTATTGCTTGGCGGTGTCGGTGCTGATCTGCAGCCGCATCGTCACGAAATTGCGTGCGAAGCTGTTTGCCATGCGGGCGGCGAAGCTCGGGTCGGACGCGCGGAAGCGCACCGCCAGCACGTTGGTGTCCTTTTCCGGCGCCACTTCCAGATGCGCCAGCAGGTCGGCGACGATCCAGTTCTCGAAATTGCCCTCGCCCTTGCCTTCCTCCAGCCAGCGGGTGCGCAGTTCCGGGTTGCGCACCAGCCGCTCGTTGCGCGCCACCCGCCTGGCCACCGCATCGCTGCGGATGATGTCCGCCTGCGTGCCCAGCATCGACCGGTCGTCCTGTTGCTGGGGATTGTCCTGCAGCGCCGGGTTCGGTCCCCGGTCGTCGAACAACAGCGACGCAGTGGCGACATAGGTGCGCTGCACCGTGGTCAGCCATATCCCCGCCAGCACCAGCGTGGCGATCAGCACCGCCACGATCAGTTTCCACCGCGCCTTCAGCGCGGCCGCCATATCGGATGAGAACATTGCCCTTATACCCTCCCTGTGCCTGTGCGGTCAGGCCGCCTCTGTGTGCCGTTCGCGCGTGGCGAGCTTCGCCAGCAGGAATTGCGGGGCGGCGCCGTCGCGGAAATGGAAGCGCGTGGCCTGCCGGTCGTCGGGTCGCACCGCAGCCCCGAAGATCGCCGCGTCCGCCTCGCCGCCGACGAAGCTGTCGTGCACCGCCGCCTCGCGTGCGATCCGCTCGACCACGTCGATCGGCTGCGTCGGATCGGCGACCAACGCGTCGAAGATGTCGGCATCCTCATGGTTCAGCATCGCCCAGATGGTGAAGGCGCGTGCCAGGCCGCGATGCGTCGCCTCCAGGTCGATCACGTCGCCGCCGCGCCGCACCGTCTCGATCGCCGCGACGTAGCAGAACAACTGGACGTGATAGGGCGACCCGCATGAGATGGAGGCGATCTCGGCCCGCGCCGCCTCGTCGAAGCGTACCTGCGCGCGCTCCGCACCGCGATCGATCAACCGGTGGGTATCCTCGCGCGAGATGCGCCCGATCGGGATCGGCGTCAGGTGCCGGCGCAGCGATGGGTGACACAGGATCAGCTCGTCCAGCGTCCGCGCGATGCCGACCAGCAGCACCTGCACCGGCACCCGCGCGTCCGACAGCAGCTTCATCAGCGTCGCGATCTGGCTGTTCACCGCCTCGCTCTCGACCCGGTCGAACTCGTCCAGGATCAGGATCGTCTGGCTGTCGGGCGACAGGCGGGACACCAGATCCACCACCTGGCGCGGTCCGAACTCGGGCGGCAGCGCCTCGCGCTCGCGGGCGAACAGTGCCTTTTCCGCGAACGGCACCGCCGACCCCGGAATGAAGGACAGGTATGGGCGCAGCAACTCGGCAAAGCTCGCCGTCGCCTCGCACGCGGTGTAGATCACCACCGCGCCCTGGCTGTCGGCATAATCGCCGAACACCTGCGCCAGCGACGTCTTGCCGGAACCGCGCGCGCCGTGGATGATCGCGTGCTGGCGGCTGAACAGCACCGCCTCGAACAGCGTGTCCAGCTTGTCGTCGCGGCCGTGCAGGTCCTTGCGCTGGCGCACCGGATGCGCGGAATCGAACGCCTCGATGATCCGCGCGGTCGCGTTCTTCGCGCCGAACCGGCCCGGCATCCGCTTGGGCGGCAGCTCGTCGTCCTGCGTCACCGCATCCGCCGTCGCCCGGAACGAGGGCGACGCCGCCGTCTCCAGCGCCGGCGACGCCGGCTCGGGCAGTTGGCGTGGCGGCGGCGTACCCATCAGCCAGGCCTTCAGGCGCTGCAACCAGCGCGCGGCCGTCGATCGGTCGTCCGGATAGGGCGCGGCCAGCATCATCTGCTTGGCCGTCATCGCCGCAAGCCGTCTTGCATAGACCCTCCTGTCAGAAGCGGGGAAGGCGCACGGGCGTGCGCGGGAAAGGAGAAACCGGCACCGAAGCGGCGCACGGCACGGGGCCTGGGGGGCGCGGCCGCGGGGGCAAAGCTGCCGGCGCGCATGAACCCGGCAAGCAGCCACATCATCGCGCTCACCTTGGTGCTGAACACCGCATTGCCCGCGATCAGCAAGTTGACGAACAGGAACACCCCCGTCGCCCAGGCGCAGCGCTTCTGCTCGGGCGAGCGGAACGGGATGATCAGCCCGACATACAGCCACAGCAGGATCGCCCCCGCCAGCGAGCTGGAATACAGGACATAGGAATAGCCGCTGTCGACGAAGCGGCCCGCCTCCCACACGCGTCCGCCCAGCACCGCGGCCATGTCCGTCTTGGCCAGGAAATCGACCGACAGGCCGATCCGCCCGGCCAGATCATCCTCCTTGGACGGCCCCAGGTGCACGGACAGCGCCGTCGCCAGCCCCAGCAGGACCAGCGGGAACAGCAGCAGCCCGGCGCGCGGCAGGCGCGGGTACAGCCAGTATCCGGCCAGCGTCAGCACCGCCAGCGTCGACCCCAGCCGGGTGTTGTTGGACAGCAGCGCCAGCAGCACGAACCCCACGGCCAGCGCGCGTTCGGCCCAGCCGATCCGGTCCCACATCGCCACCGCATAGATGGCGACGACACTGGCGAAATTGGCCATCGAGGTCTGTTCGATGAAGATCGACGAGGTACGCGGCGTGGTGAACAGGCCGAAGCTGAACCGCCCCTCGAACCCCAGCGCATTGCCGAACAGACCGATATCGCTCTGGTCGATATCGCCCAGCCCGCGGGTGTTCTGGTAATAGCTGAACGGGCTGAATATCTTGGCATACAACTCGGTGGAGGCGATCTCCATCAGCATCACCGCCACGACCAGCCCGACGCCGGCGACAAAGGCGGCGCGGATCGTCGGCATGTTGCACCGCATGCCCAGCAGCGTGAACAGCACGATGATCGTCACGTTGCGCAACGCCTCGATCGCGAAGCCGCCATTGGCGAACGACAACCCGATCGCCAGCAACAGGAAGGCGACGCCCAGCCCCACCGGCGGCGCATCCTCCACCCGCAGCCCGAAGGCGATCACGCTCAGCGCGACCGCCGCCAGAATGCCGAACTCGGCCAGCGCGACCTGGGTGATGGTCAGCGACGGCCCATGCGCGTTCACGATCGCCAGCACGCCGTTGAACGACAATGCCGCCACCGTCAGCAGCACCGGCAGCCACGCTATCCGCCCGTTCTCCTGTACACCTTCCTGATTATCAACTGCCACGGAAGGCGAGTATTCGGCACCCGCCCTCTTAACAGGATCAGTAAAACGGCTGTTCTGTCGCGCACGCGTCATGATCTTTTCCGGCATCGCCATTCACCACCCCCTGGCCGGCTGTCCTTTATAGGGTCTTTCACCAATTGATTGTTTATGCAAGTCCTCAGGCTACGGCACTACTTGATTGGACCAGCTACGGATGTTGACTTATCATCATGAATACTTGCCGTACCTACATGTGATTAGCCAGCGATCTTTGGAAGGACTTGCCTGATGGATAGGGTTCAGGTGACGGGTCTGCTCGTCCTGGACGACGGCTCAACCCGCTTTCCCAATCTGCGCGATCCGGGCAACGCGGCCGCGACCTATATTCGATGCGCGGCGCTGATGGCCCGCTCGGCGCTTGCCGCCGGCTACCACCCGACCATCGTCACCAATCGCGCCGACATATTGGAACGCGACTTCGCCGAACTCGGCGTGCCGCCGGGTGTCACCTTTACCCAGCGGCAATTCGTGTCCCGACTCGATCCGGGCGCTCTTCACCGTGCCGCCCATCACAAGCTGGACGTGATCCGTGATCTGGCCGCCCGCCCGGCCGACACGCTTTCGCTGATCGTCGATCTCGACGCGGTGTTCCTGCGCGCGCTCGGCGATGCTGACCTGCCCGCGCCCGGCGCGATCGGCGCCTATGACATTACCGGGCCGATGACGGCGGAATCCGGCAACCGCGCCGCCGCCGATCTGCACGCCATCGCGCCGGAGCCGATCGCGAACCCCCGCTGGTATGGCGGCGAGCTGATCGTCGCGCGCGCCTCCGAATTCGCAACCCTCGCCGCGCTGCTCGATACCGTGGAGCCGCGCTACTGGCGGCGTCACGCCGATCTTTATCACAGCGGCGACGAGGCGCCGGTCTCCACCGCGCTCAACCTCCATGCCTCGCGCGGCGGCGCGATCTGGGAGCTTGGCGCCAGGGGAACGGTGGTGCGCTGGTGGACCGCCAAGCGCCCCTTTCCCCAGCCCCGTCTTTCCACCCTTACCGATCGCGCGGTCCTCCACCTGCCCGCCGACAAGGAGTTTCTGGCGACGCAAGGGCATCTGCCCTTCGCGCCGGACATCTTCCTGGCCCGCTACCGCGCCCATGCCCGCACCAAGCTGGCGCTGCGCCAGGTGGAAATGGTGCTGCGTCACCGCGCTCTCGGCCAGCCCCGCACCTTTGTCGCGCGCCTGTGATGGCCGCGATCCCCTTTCACGACCCTTGCCGTACGGAGCCGAAAACCATGACCGAACCCTACAACGTCGCCCTTGTCGGGCTGGGCAAGATGGGCATCTCCCACCTCGCCATCGCCAATGCCACGCCGGGGATGAAGGTCGTCGCGGTGTGCGACACCTCCGCGCTGCTCGGCGGGATGGTGCAGAGATATGCGAACATCCCCTATCTGGCGAATTATGCCGATGCGCTGGGCCTGCCCGGCCTTGACGGCGTCATCGTCGCCACCCCCACCCGCTTCCACGCCGACATGATCCGGCAGGCGATGGCGCGCGGCATCCATGTCTTCTGCGAAAAACCGATGACGCTGGACGCCGAAACCAGCGCCGCGATCGCGGACGAGGCGGAGCGCGCGGGGCTCGTCGGCCAGGTCGGCTATCACAACCGCTTCGTCGGCACCTTCGGCGAGGCCAGGCGCCTCCTGGATCTCGGCGCGCTCGGCCGCCTGCGCCACATCCATGCCGAGGCATACGGCCCCGTCGTGCTGAAGCCCGCCGCCAAGACATGGCGCAGCCAGTCGTCGGAGGGTGGCGGCTGCCTCTACGATTATGCCGCCCATCCGGTGAACCTGATGAACTGGTATGCCGGTGCGCCGGTCACCTGTTCGGGTGCGCAGATGACGCAGCAATGGTCGACCGATGTCGACGATGCGGTCTTCGCCAACCTGTCCTTCGACGGCGGCGTGTCGGGCCAGGTCTCGGTCAACTGGGCGGACGAGACCGCGCGCAAGATGACGACCAAGCTCTGCCTGTGGGGCGATCATGGCAAGATCACCGTCGATCGTCAGGAGATCCAGGTCTTTATCGGTACCAACGGCACAGCCCCGGAGGGCTACCGCAAGGGCTGGACGATCAAGTACATCACCGAGCTGACCGACCACCCCGCCTTCTACCTGCGGGGCGAGGAATATTCGGCGCAGATGGAAGGGTTCGTCGCGGCGATGCGCAACCCCGCCGGGCCTTATGTCAACGACTTCGCCAGCGGTGCCGCGACCGACCGGACGCTGTCGATGATCCGCGACAGCGCCCGCGGCGTCGCACCCGCCCGCGCCGCCGCGGCGCTGAAGCCGGTGCCGCAGCGCCCGGCGATGCGTCCCGGCCTGTTCGGCTGGACGCTGAAGCGGGCATGATCTTCGCATCCGTAGGCTCCATGCTGCCGTTCGACCGCTTCGTGCAGGCGGTTGACGGCTGGGCGGCGGCCCACCCCGACACGCCCGTCACCATCCAGATCGGCGATGGCGCCTATGAGCCGCGTCACGCCGATTGGGTGCGGATCGTGCCGCATCCGCGCTACATGGCGCTGCTTGAGCGATGTTCGCTGTTCGTCGCGCATGTCGGCATCGGCTCGATCGTGCAGGCGCTGGAAACGGGACGGCCGATGGTCATGCTGCCGCGCCTGGCGTCGCTGGGCGAACACACCACCGATCATCAGCTCCACACCGCCGCGCGGTTCCGGGACACGGCCGGCCTGACCATCGTGGACGACATCACCGCGCTGCACGCCGCGATCGACCGCCACCTCGCCCACCCGGCGGCGCCGGCCGCCGCCATTTCCACTGCCGCGCCGCCCGCCATGACCACGCGGATCGGCGCCTTTCTCCACGGCCTTCCGGCCGCCTCATAAGGATTACCCGATGGATCGCATCCTGTTCGGCGACAATCAGTTTTTCGGCATCAACCACATGTCGGAGGAGAAGGCACGGCAGCAGTCGATGCGCTTCGCCGATCTTGCCCCCATCATGGAAACGCTGCGCGGCGCCAGGAATGCCGGCGTCGACGTGTTCATGTGTACCACCCACGACCGTATCGCCGAGGTGGCAGAGGTCGTGCGCGACCAGCCGGAGGAATGGGCCGGCTTCAAATTCTATCCCTGCATGCCCTATGCCCACAAATATGCCAACGCGGTCACCGAATATGGCTATTTCGACGCATTGAAGCGCTTCCTGCCGGGCGGCGGCCTGCTGGATGCCGCGATGCGCGGCGGCAAGGCGCTGCTCACCCGCGACATGGAAAGTGTCGCCACCCTGCTGATCGATGCGGAGATGAAGCCGTTCAAGGGCCTGGAGACGCCGATCGTCTTCGTCCAGAACGTTGTCACCGACCTGATCCTCGGCCTCGGCTATTTCGAGGCGTTCAAGATCTTCGCCGACCATATCCAGAAGCGCTACAATGCAGAGGCCGGCTTCATCACGATGAACCTGCCGATGCTGCTTCCCGCGCTCGACAGCGTCGGCATCAGGAACCCGATCGTCTGTGCCAACGTCAACAAGATCGGCTTTCGCATGTCGGGCGGGATTGATGCCTATCGCCGCGCGACGCAGGAATGGCCCGCGCGCGTCATCGCCATGTCGGTGCTGGCATCGGGCGCGATCCCGCCGGCCGAGGCGATCGAGTGGGTGGTTAACGAGCCCTATGTGCGCTCGATCCTGTTCGGCGCCTCCAGCGAACGCAACATCCGCAGCACGGTGGACCTGATCCACCGCTTCGACGGCGAACGCGTGCAGGCCTGATCCATCATACCGGCGCCGGGGCAATGGCCGTTGCCGATCGGCCGCCCCGGCGCCGGGCACCTGTTACAACCAAGGGGGGGACTGCCATGACGAAGACCAAATGCGCCGCGCGTGCGGGGCTGCTCGCGCTCGGCCTGTCGCTGATGCCGGCGGACGCCTGGGGGCAGGCGGCCACCTTGCCGCGGCTGGGCGAGATCCCGGCGCTGCGCATCGACCAGGGCGCCGATCAGGGTATCGAGCTGGACGTCGCGCGCCGCCGGCGGCCCGCCTTCGATCCGGTCGGCGTGACGCTGGGCAACTGGCGGCTGTTCCCCAGCATCACCACCGGCATCGGTGCCGACAGCAATCCCTTTGGCGTCGAGACCAACCGCCAGGGCGACCTGTTCGTCCAGGTGGAACCCTCGCTCGTCGCCAGCGACACCTTCTCCAGCGGCGAGCTCCGGCTGGAGGCGAGCGGTCGTTTCGCGCGCTTTGCCGACGAATCCCAGGCCAATGAAACCAGCTACCGCACCGCCGCCTATGGCCGGTACGAGACCGGCACGCGCGCCGTGCTGGAGGCGGGTGCCGACTTTTCGCAACTGATCGAACGGCGCGATTCCAGCGGCTTTCCCAACGGCCGGGTCGGCCCCGTCCGCTATCTGCAGACGCTCGGCTGGGCGCGCGGCCGCTACGAGATCGGCCGGGTCCGCGCGCTGGCACAGGTCGATTACATCAACCTCAATTTCCGCGACAGCAACGCCCTGTCCGTCACCGGCGCGCCGATCGGCCGCATCGACCAGGACGTGCGCGACTCGCATAGCTGGCGTGGAACCCTGCGCGGCGAATATGAGATCGGGCCCGACCTCGCCGTCTTCGCGCAAGGGGTTCGCGGATCGATCGACTACCGCCGCGACGACATCGCCCCCGGCATTCCGAACCTCACCGGCACCACCACCACCGCGCTGGCGGGCATCGCCTTCGGTGCGAACCGGCTGATCCAGGGGTCGATCGGCGCCGGTTATGTCTGGCGCGACTATGACCGCGCTCTGATCGGCCAGATCAAGGGCTTCGCCCTGAACGGCGACCTGCGCTATTTCATCACGCCGGTACTCACCTTGTCGGCACAGGCATCGCGTACCGTCGAGGAGGCCGTTCTCCAGAACGCGTCCGGCTATATCAGCACCGCCGTGTCCGGCCGCGCCGATTACGAGCTGCTGCGCGAACTTATCCTCAACGTCGGCGCAGGGTATCGCTACAACGACTTCCGCGACAATCCGCGCCGCGACAAGGTGTGGGAGATGTCGGCGGGCGCCCGCTTCAGCGTCAACCGCAACTTCGCGCTGGAGGGGGACGTCAGCTATCTCGACCGCACGGTGCGCAACGACGCCTTCGCCCCCAGCTTCGATCAGGTCCGCATCTTCGTGCGCACCCGCTTCAGCCTGTAAGCCTCAAGCCTCCACCGGCCGCTTGCCGCGGCCGGCCATTTCCAGCACGGTGGCAAAGGTCGTGTGGAACAGGTGGGGTGCCAGCAGCCGCAGCAATCCGCCGTACAGCAGCATTCCCGCCGGGATCATCACCATCAGCACCACCGGCCCCGGCAGCGCCGCCGCCAGAACCGGCCGCATCGCGAACAGCGCGGTCATCATCGCGACCGCCGCGACCACCGACGGCAGCAGCGCCGTACCGATCGTCCGCCACCCCAGCCCCATCGCATGCATCGCGAACCGCAGGCGGATGGGCATTACGATCAGCGCCGCCATCGACACGCCCCCCGCCAGGGCCACCGGACCGTAAGGCGCCGCGATCCACAGCGTCGCCACGTTCACTCCCGCCGCCACCCCGGACGTCAACGCGTCATGATGCGACCGCTGCTCGACCAGCAGCGCGGAGCTGGCAAACTGCCCCAGCGCGGCCAGATACCCGCTCGCCGCCAGCGCGGTCAGGATCGGGGCCGACGCTTCCCACCGCGCGCCGAGCAGCAGGTGGACAAGGAACGGCGCTGCCGCGGCAAGCCCCGCAAAGGCCGGCGCCACCGCCAGACTCATCATCGCCATCCCGGCGGCAAAAGCCCGCGCCCGCGCCCAATCGTCGGCAATCCCGGCCAACGCGGGCAAGGTGACCGAGGAGATGGCGTTGACCAGCATCAGGTTGGCGGACAGCATGATCCGCTTGGCCGCGTTGTAGATGCCCGCCACCGCCGGCCCGAACCATGCGGACGCGAAGAACAGGTCGGCATCGGTCGCCACCGCATTCCATGCCGCCCCCAGGGAGATGTGCCGCGCCCGCATCCACAGATCGCGCAACCCCGCCCATGGCAGCCAGGGACGCGGCCGATACGGCGCGCTGGCCCATAGCGTGATGATGTTGAACAGGTTGATCGTCAGTTGCTGCCCGACCAGGCTCCACAGGTCGAACCCGGCGAACGCCATGCTCAGGCCCACCACGCCGCCCGCGATCACCGACAGCGTCGATCGCACCGCCAGCGCCCGGAAACGCATCTGCCGGGCCAGCCACGCGCCATGCGTACCCGCCAGCCCCATGACCAGCAATATCACCGACAGCACGCGCAGCACCGGCGCCGCCTCCGGCGTGCCGATCAATCGGGTCAGGTCCGCTGCGGTCAATGCCACCATGCCGGCGCTGAGCCCCCCCAGGATCAGGATGACGTTGAAGCACAGGTCGTAATCGCGCGTATGCACCTCGGTGCGCGCATTGGTGGCATTGGTGACGGGGTCGAGCAGCAGGCGCCGTACCACCTCCACCACCGCGAGGCTGACCGCGACCAGGCCGAAGCTGGCCTGCGACACGAACCGCGCGATGACCAGAAAGATCAGCAGCGACAGCATCTGCCCCGCTCCCTGGCCCAGCACGGCCCAGGCGGCATGGCCGCCCATGCGCGCCCGGCTCATGTAGCGGGCTGGAACAGGAAGCCGTGCAGCAAGCCGCGCAGGATCAGCGCGGCGCCGTGCCAGCGCCCGCGCGTCGCCATGCTCGCGGCAAGCCCCACCTGGCGGATCAGCAGGTAGATCAGTTGCCGCTTGCGCTCATACCGACGGGTCGTGAACGTCGTGTTGCGGACCATGAAATAATGGTAGCGGATCCGCTCCGGGTTGCGTTCGGTTCGGATGTCCAACTGCCCCTCCGTCGCGCGGGCGTGCAGCACGGTGCTGCTTCCCACCAGGAAACCGGGCCTCTCGCGACTGATCCGCACGGTATATTCGCGGTCCTCGCCCCACATGAACATGTCGGCCAGCGGCAGGCCATGCTCCTCGACGGTGGCCCGCGGCAGCAGGATCGACACGAAGGTCGCACCTCTCGTGGGCACCATGCCATGCTCCAGCAGCAGCGGCCAGTTCTGGAACCCGATGGCGTTCGGCCGCCGATCGAGGTCGGGCACGTCGGTCAGCGCGCCGCTCTTGCTGCGTGCCCGCGACACCAGATAGCTCGGGCGCACGCCCTGCACCGCCAGCGTCTCGTCCGCCCCCAGCAGCCGCTCCAGCGCCTGCGGGTCCGGCAACACGTCGTCGTCCATCATCCAGACGTGATCGGCATCGGTCTCGAATGCATCTTGCAGCGCGGCGCGAAAGCCGCCCGCCGCGCCGACATTGCGGGGCAGCGATACCAGTTGCACCCGCTCGCCCCATTCGCGGCGGATGAACGGGGCGGTGCCGTCGGTGCTGGCATTGTCGAGCACCAGGATATGATCCGGCACGCGCGACTGCCCGATCAGCGCGGTCAGGCACTGGTCGAGCATCGTCCGCCGATTATAGGTCAGCACCACGGCACAGACGGTCGACATGCGCATTCCCCCTTCGCATCCGCAATCATGGCGGGCCCCCTGAACGGGGACGTCATCAGGATAAGGCTGTGCTGCACTGCGTCGCGGGCTATTCCGATATACCCCGGCCGGCTGACCGGCGGGGAAAGCCGCTTATTGCAGCGGCAGGCCGAGCCCGTGCTGGGTAAGCTGGCGGGCGTGATGGCTCGGATGACCATCAGCCGCCGGCGCGTTTCCCCGTTCACCCAGTGCCCAGATCGCGGCCTGGGTGCGGTTCTGCACGCCGATCTTGCGCAGGATCGCCTTCACATGGACCTTCACCGTCGCCTCACTGATCCCCAGCTCGCGCGAAATGATCTTGTTGGGATTGCCCGACACCAGGCAGGTCAGGATCTGCACCTCCCGGCTGGACAGGCCGGCGGCCTGAATGGACGCGGTGCTACCCACCGGCTCGCTCTGGCCGATATGGTGGCGCAGCGTCTCCGCCAGGTTGCTGGGCATCACCTTTTCGCCGTCCGCCACCAGGTTCAGGAGCTTGATCAGCGAGGTCGAGGCGATCCGCTTGACGATGTAGCCGTAGGCGCCCTGGTCGAAATTGCGCGCCATGACCTCGAAATCGAACTGGTCCGCCAGGATCACGATCCGCGCCGCTGGCGATGCTTCCAGCAGATCCTGGGTCAGCGTGCGATCCGGCGTTGCCAGACCGTCCACCACCACCAGGTTGCAATCGTCGGGGTGCAGGGCGACCGCCTGCGCGACATCGTCCGGATCGGACACCAGGGCGGTGATCCTGAACCCCTGCTCCCTCAGCACACGGTCCAGCCCTTCCAGGGCGATGGGATTGCTTCCCAGCAGTGTAACCCGAATGTCCGATATCATGATGGTCCCCCTCGTTGCGTGGCTTAACCCCTCAAGTCACGTTGCATGTTCCAACCGGGTCGCACCCTATACTCAGGCTGCTTCCCTATCCGTCCGAATTCGCAGACGATGTAACCGGAAAGTCAGTCAACAGCAGTCATTATGCATTAAAGCACGTTAACCTGCCGAATGCACAAAATGGTTACTACGTCGGTAATTAGAAGTCACCGTTGCCATTTTGCCAAAAGTGGGACCCGCAACAACTTGCCATTTTTCACGAATGAAACGGCGTTCATTACGAATTGTCCAACAGTCGTGTAAGAATCTCTATGTACGACCCTGGTATGATGTCCCGATGATCGAGGCGACATGAGCCACGGCTTCGGGAATGTTGCATCTGCTGCCAACGGACCTCGCATCAACGAGGCGGCAGATTTGGAACAGTCATCCACGAAGGGGTGCGTCGATGAAGATCCTGATCACCGGCAATATGGGCTATGTCGGGCCCGCCGTAGTCCGGCACTTGCGCAGCCGGTTTCCAGAGGCCGTGATCGACGGCTTCGACGCGGGGTTTTTCGCGCACTGCCTGACGACGCGGACCGGGTTGCCGGAGCGTGACCTGAACCGCCAGACCTTTGGCGACGCACGAAGCCTGCGGGCCGGCGATCTCCAGGGGTATGACGCGGTTATCATCCTGGCGGCGGTGTCGAACGATCCGATGGGCGAGCGTTTCGCCGCCGTCACCGATGCCATCAACCGCGAGGCGGCGGTGTCGCTCGCCTGGGCGGCACGCGCCGCGGGCGTACGCAACGTCGTCTTCGCCTCCAGTTGCAGCGTGTACGGCATCGCCGATGGTGGCCCGCGGCGCGAAGACGATCCCGTCAACCCGATCACCGCCTATGCCGCCTCCAAGATCGGCACCGAACAGGCGCTGGCGATGATCGGCGGCGACACCGTGATCACCAGCCTGCGCTTCGCGACGGCCTGCGGCATGTCGGCGCGCCTGCGCCTCGATCTCGTCCTCAACGATTTCGTCGCCAGCGCACTCGCCACCGGCCGCATCACCATCCTGTCCGACGGCACTCCCTGGCGCCCGCTGATCGACGTCGCCGACATGGCGCGCGCGATCGAATGGGCCGCCACGCGCACCGCCGACAATGGCGGTCGCAACCTCGTCGTCAACGCCGGTGCCACCACCGCCAATTACCAGGTCCGCGATCTGGCGCAGGCGGTCGGCCGCCTCGTCCCCGGCTGCACCGTTTCGATCAATCATGACGCGCCGGTCGACTCGCGCTCCTACCAGGTCGATTTCAGCCGCTTTGCGCAACTCGCGCCGGCGTATCGTCCGCAATTGTCGCTCGACGATTCCATCCGCGGCCTAGTCGCCGGCCTGCGCGGGATCGACTTTGCCGATCCGGACTTCCGCACCTCCTCCCTGATCCGGCTCCAGGTGCTCAAGGGCCTGATCGCCGACGGATTCCTTAGCGAAGACCTGCACTGGTCGAGGCCGGAGGACACAGGGTGGGCTTCCGAGATCGAGGAGGCGGCATGATGAAGGCTGTTCTGCTGGCCGGCGGGTTCGGCACCCGTCTGGCCGAGGAAACCGCCGTCACCCCCAAACCGATGGTGGAGATCGGTGGCAAGCCGATCCTGTGGCACATCATGAAGATCTACGCCCATTACGGCATCACGGACTTCGTGGTGCTGGGCGGCTACAAGGTCGATTATATCCGCAGCTATTTCCTGAACTATCAGGCACGCAACTGCGACATGGTGGTCAATCTGGGCACCGGCACGGTTGAATGGCTGAGTTGCGCGACCGAGGACTGGCGCGTCACCATCATGGATACCGGGCTGGAATCGATGACCGGCGGCCGTCTGCGCCGCGCCCGCCATCTGCTTCAGGACGGCCCCTTTTGCCTGACCTATGGCGACGGGGTCAGCGATGTCGATATCCCCGCGCTGGTTCAGCAGCACAAGGATAGCGGCGCCTGGTGCACGCTGACCGCGGTATCGCAACCGGGCCGCTATGGCGCCCTCCGCATCGACGACGGCACGCGGGTTCAGGGCTTCAGCGAAAAGGGCAAGTCGGACGGCGGCACGATCAACGGTGGGTTTTTCGTCTGCTCGCCCGAGATGCTCGACCTGATCGACGGCGACGACAGCGTGCTGGAAAACGAGCCGATGGAGCGGCTGATCGCGGCCGGTCGGCTCGGCGCCTATCGTCATGACGGCTTCTGGCAGAGCATGGATACGCTGCGCGACAAGCATCTGCTCGAAAGTCTGTGGCAGGGCGGCAGTCCGCCGTGGAAGGTCTGGGACGACACGGCGCCCGCCAGCGTCACTCCTTTGAGGCGCACGGCATGATCCTGGTCGATACCGCGCTCGCCGCGCGCGAAGCGGCCGGCAACCCCATCCGTGTCGGCATCGTCGGCACCGGCTTCCAGGGAGCCGCCATCGTCCGCCAGATCATACGCTCCACCAGGGGGATGCGTGTCGTCGCGGTTGCCAACCGCAACCTGGCGCCCGCGGTCGCCGCGGTCGAGGTGCTGGGCATCACGCCCGTGGTCTGCGACAGCCGCGCCGCGATCGAACGGACGATCGCCGCAGGGCGTATCGCCGCCACGGACGACGCGGTGGCGCTTGCGCAGTCGGACGGCATCGATGTCGTGGTCGAGGTGACGGGATCGGTCGATTACGCCGCGACGACCGTCCTCGCCGCGATCGGTGCGGGCAAGCACGTGGTACAGATGAACGCCGAGCTGGACGGCACCGTCGGCCCCATACTGAAGGCGCGTGCCGATGCGGCGGGTGTCATCTACACCTTCTCCGACGGCGATCAGCCGGGCGTGCAGATGAACCTCGTCCGCTTCGTCCGCGGGATCGGCGTCACACCGGTGCTGTGCGGCAATATCAAGGGACTGCAGGATCCCTATCGCAATCCCACCACCCAGGCCAGCTTTGCCGAGAAATGGGGGCAGAAGCCCGCCATGGTCGCCTCCTTCGCGGACGGCACCAAGATCTCCTATGAACAGGCGGTCGTCGCCAACGGCACCGGCTTTCGCGTCGCGCGGCGCGGCATGGTCGGCCCCGATCCCACGGATCGCGACCCGACCGTGCCGCTGCAACCGCTGGAGGACGTGATCGGCCCGCTGGCCGACGCGCTCGACGCGCATGGCCCCGGCCTGGTCGATTACGTTGTCGGCGCTCGCCCCGGCCCCGGCGTCTTCGTGCTGGGCACGCATGACGATCCGCGCCAGCAGCATTTTCTGAACCTCTACAAGCTTGGCGCCGGACCTTATTACCTGTTCTACACCCCTTATCATCTCTGCCATTTCGAGGTGCCGACCTCGATCGCGCGGGCGGTGCTGTTCGGCGATGCGGTGCTTGCCCCGTCGGGGGGTCCGCAGGTCGGGGTCGTAGCCGCCGCCAAGAAGGATCTGTATCCAGGCGACCGCATCGCAGAGTTCGGCGGTTACGAATGCTACGGCGTCGCGGAAAACTATCCGGTGATCGACCATGACGGCCTGTTGCCGCTCGGCCTCGCGCTCGACTGCACCGTCACCCGCTTCGTCGCCAGGGACAGCGTCCTGACCTACGCCGATGTCGCCATCCCTGAAGGCCGCCTTGTCGACCGGCTCTACGCCGAACAGGCCGCCCTCTTCTCCACCAGGAGCCTCGCCGCATGAAGTTCCACAAGACCGACCTTCAGGACGCGATGCTGATCGAGCTGGAAGAGCGCGGGGACGAGCGCGGCTTTTTCGCCCGATCGATGTGCCAGGACGAGTTCGCCAGCGTCGGCATGATCCCGGCCTATGTGCAGCAGAACGTGTCGATGTCCGCCCACAAGGGCACGGTACGCGGCATGCACTTCCAGCGTGCGCCGCATAGCGAGGCCAAGCTGATCCGCTGCGTGCGCGGCGCCATCCTAGACGTGATCGTCGATCTGCGCCCGGCGTCGCACAGCTATATGCGCTCGCAAGCATTCCTGCTCGACGATCTCGACCGTCGCCAGCTCTACGTGCCGCCCGGCTTTGCGCACGGTTTTCAGACGCTGACCGACAATGTCGAAGTCACCTATCTGGTCTCCGCGCTCTACACTCCGGCGGCGGAGGGTGGGTTGCGCCACGACGACCCGGAACTGGGGATCGAATGGCCGCTTGTCGCCACGGTCGTCTCCCCCAAGGATGCCGCCTGGCCGTTGATCGACCGGGCCGCGCTGCCGGCGCTCTGAGCGTCATGACCGATGTCGATGCGGTCGTGGTGGGCGCCGGCGTCATCGGTCTTGCCACCGCGCGCCGGCTCGCCACCGCCGGCCTGTCCACGATCATCGTGGAGGGGGATGCCGTGATCGGCAACGGTACCAGTTCGCGCAACAGCGAGGTGATCCATGCCGGCCTCTATTACGGCACGACGCCTCGAAAGCGCGCCTTGTGTATTGCCGGCCGCGACCGGCTCTACGCCTATGCCCAGGCCCGCCGCATTCCCCATCGCCGCATCGGCAAGCTGATCGTCGCGTTCGAGGCTGCCGAGCTTGCCACCCTGTCGCGCATCTTGGACGATGCGCGCGCCGCCGGCGTCGATGATCTGGTGGCGCTCACCGGCGCGGAGGCCAGCGCGCTCGAACCCGAACTGCGCTGCGCCGGCGCGCTCCTGTCCCCGTCGACCGGGATCATCGACAGCCATGGGCTGATGCAGGCCCTGCTCGCCGATGCCGAGGATGCCGGCGCGGTGCTCGCCTGCCGCACCCGCGTGTCCGGGCTGGTGCCAGGCCGCAACGGCTGGACGGTCATGGTGGACGGCGAACCGGCCCTGACAGCCGCCCGCGTGGTCAATGCCGCCGGCCTGGGCGCAGCCGCGCTCGCGGCGGCGACCGACGGGTTGGAACATGTCCCTACACTCCGCTACGCGCGCGGCCATTACTTCACCTACGCCGGCCGCGTCCCCTTCTCCCGCCTCATCTATCCCGTACCCGTCCCCGGCGGCCTCGGCACCCACCTGACTCTCGACCTGTCCGGCAACGCCCGCTTCGGCCCCGACGTCGAATGGATCGACACCATCGACTACCGCATCGACCCCGCCCGCGCCGACGGCTTCCGCCAGGCCGCCGCCCGCATCTGGCCCGCGCTCGACCCCAGCCGGCTCGCCCCCGGCTATGCCGGCATCCGCCCCAAGCTCAGCGGCCCCGGCGAACCCGCCGCCGACTTCGTGATCGACGGTCCCGCCGAACACGGCCTTGCCGGTCTGGTGAACCTCTACGGCATCGAATCCCCCGGCCTTACCGCCTCGCTCGCCATTGCCGACGACGTCGCCCTGCGCA
>NZ_CAMLAC010000044.1 GCF_946477935.1 uncultured Sphingomonas sp.
CCGCCAGATAATGCTCGCCCCCCGGCCCATCGGAAAAAGTGAGATCATAGGCCGGCGCCAGATGCCATTCGCCGGCTTCGTCCATCAAATAGGCATGCTGGCGACTATGGTCGTCGCGGTTACCTGCCAGCACGTTGAACACCATCCGCCGGAATGCCTCGACCACGGCGCCCTCATCCCGGGTGATCGCCCGCGTCGCACGCAGGAACATGTCGTACTCGATCGCCCCGGCGACCTGCGGTGGAGCCTCGATCGCTCCGGCTAGCGATACCATATGCACGCGCCGCCCGCCGCCCGGACGGTCAAACCGCCGCGTTGCGAACCATGGCGGCCCCTGCCTGGCCGGGATCAGCCGCGTTTCGCCGATGGTCAGTCCCGCCATCCGTGCCATCGCCGCATAGGCCTGTTCCACCGGGCCAATATCGACCGGGTCGGCGCTTGCACGAAACTTCACGATCCACGCCGCATGACCCGGCGGCAATTCACCATCGCCGACGCTGATCCCGCCGTCTTCGCCGAAACCGACATGGACCTTGGGGCGTGCACCTCCCGAGGCGCCGCCCAGATCGGCAAGCAGGTCGCCGAGCGCACCCCCCTCACCGCTCAGGATCGCTCGTGCTTCTGCCGCCAATGCATCAAGATCGATCTCTCCCGCCTCGGCCGTCGGGGTGGTGGCCGGCGCGAACGTCAAGGCACCGCGACCATGATCACCGACCAGCGCGAGCCGGTCGAGCGCGGACAGCCGCCCCATGTCCACCCCCAGCGCTGCAAGCCTCCGCCGCATGAGCAGCGCACCCCACCCCTCAGGCAGACTATCGGCGAGGAAGCCGTGCAGTCCGTCGAAGTTACGTCCGCGCGCCGCCTGCAATCCAGGCTCGGGCGGATAGTGAAGTGGTGACAGCCGCCGTCCATCGGCGATCGCTTGGGCGGTCCATTCGAGCTGCGCAAGGCCACCGACCATCGCCACCCGCGCCGCGGGGCTCTCCCCGTGCAGCCCGACGTGGAGCGGCTGTCCAGGATCAAGCTTCACCTGCGGCCAGCCCGCTGATCGCGCAGCAACGCATCCATGCTGGTAGCGGCCGGCGGCGGGAACAGCGCGGCCAACGCATCTTCACAGCGTAGTGCCAGCGCAGCGCGAACGAGATCGTCGATCGACGCCTTGCCCTCCGCTTCCATCCGCCGCCAAGTGCGATAGGACACGCCTGCACGGCTCGCACTGTCTGCCTGGGTCCAGCCCATCGCCTTGCGCCGAGCACGGATGCGGTGGCCCATGGCGATGGCCAGTTCAACGGGCGTGTACAACATCGTCCCCATATGGCCGATATTCATGATAATGGCAACGAATTGGCCGTATAAGGCCAATTATCAGCTTGGGTGCAATGTCTGCTTTCGAGGCTCGGAAAGCGGCTCGCCGATGCGGCGCCCCGCGGCCGACTGAACGACAGACACAACCATACCTTTACGGCGCGTAGCAGGGATGCTGACAGTTCCAATCCGGCTCGATCGATGTTTCCGGAACCACAGCATCCCCACGGGGATATCTGTTCGTTACAGGGCCAGATCTGGATGCCGGTCCACTCGCACCCGCGTGGCTGCCGGCCTTGGACGCGTCGCTACATGCACCGCAGGCGGCGGCGTGGCGAGGCGCAACGTTTCATTGGTCGTGGCCCATTCCTGCGCCAGGAGGTCGGGATGGTCGTTGAGGGGGAGGCCGTAGGAGGGGATGATGCGGCGGAGGGCGTCCTGCCAGGCGGGGGAGGCGAGGCGCCGGGGGAAGACGCGCTGTAGCAGGCCCAGCATGATCGACGGGGCGGTGGAGGCGCCGGGGGAGGCGCCGAGCAAGGCGGCGATCGACCCGTCGCTGGACGCGACGACCTCCGTGCCCAGTTTCAGCACGCCGCCCTTCTGAGGATCGCGCTTGATGATCTGCACGCGCTGTCCTGCCTGCCACAGCCGCCAATCCTCCGCCCGCGCGCCTGGCAGATACTCGCGCAGCGCCTTCAGCCGGTCCTCGTCCGACATCATCAACTGCCCGGCAAGATATTCGATCAGGTCGAAATTATCCCAGCCGACCGCGACCATCGGACGGAAATTGTCCAAGGTGACGGAGGCCGGCAGATCGAGATACGAGCCATGCTTCAGGAACCTGGTGGAGAAGGTCGCGAACGGGCCGAACAGCAGTGCGCGACGCTTGTCGAAATAGCGCGTATCCAGATGCGGCACGGACATCGGCGGCGATCCCACCGCCGCCTTGCCATAGACCTTGGCGAGATGGCGGGTCGCGAGTTCAGGCTTTTCGCTCACCAGGAACGAACCGCCCACGGGGAAGCCGGCATAATTGTCCGCCTCTGGAATGCCCGACTCCTGCAGGATCGACAGCGCGCCGCCACCCGCCCCGGCGAAGACGAAGCGGGCGTTGATCACGCGCGTATCGCCGCCATGCGTCGCCCGTGCCGTCACCCGCCACGTCTTGTCGGCATTGCGCTCCAGCTTGCGCACCTCGTAACCGGTGGTCAGCGTGACCCCCGGTTGCGTGCGGAGCGACGCGATATACTGCCGGGTCACTTCACCCCAGTCGCAGTCGGTGCCCAGCGGCGAGCGCGTCGCGGCGAGCGGCTGGCCACCCCCGCGCCCCTCCATCATCAGCGGCACCCAGGCGGCGATCTGACGCGGATCGGTGGTGAATTCCATGCCCGAAAAAAGCGGGCTGGCACCAAGGGCCTCGTAGCGTTTGCGCAGATAGGCGACATTGTCGCGCCCCCAGACGAGGTTCATGTGCGGCGTCGAGTTGATGAACGCGCGCGGGTCGCGCAGCACGCCCATACGCACCTGATGGCTGAGGAACTGGCGCGTCACCTGCCATTGTTCGTTGATCTCGATCGCCTTGGCGATCTCGACGCGTCCGTCCGCGACGTTGACCGGCGTGTAGTTCAGCTCACACAGCGCGGAGTGGCCGGTGCCGGCATTGTTCCAGCCATCCGAGCTCTCGCCAGCGACCTGCCCGAGACGCTCGACCAGTTCGATCGTCCAGTCGGGCTCGAGCTGGCGCAACAGCACGCCCAGCGTCGCGCTCATGATACCGCCGCCGATCAGCAGCACATCGACGCGGTGCTCGCTCGTCTCCTGCGCGCGGGCCATGGCAGGCAGCAGCGAGGTACCGCCCGCCGCCACCGCGGAGCCGATCAGGCCTCGCCGCGACACGCCGCCAGCGCTGCTGTACCGGGATGGGGTATTGCGTCCGTTTGACATCGTTCGGTTCCCTGGAGCCTGGATGGCGCGGCTGGCCCCGGGTGCGCGGTGTCACCCCGATACAAGCGGCCCGGCGCGCTGGATGATTAGCTGCCGCCCATGTGGTGGGAGCGCGAGCGCGGGCCGCAAAAGAAAACGCATCACCGGATTTGTGGCGGATTTCTGCGGATGTGGCGGCCAATCACGGCCTCGACGCAGGGCCTGGTGGGCCATTTTCGACATATCGCCCTGCCAATAAGTGCAAGATGTTGCCCATCTGCGCTTCTGCCCTTACCGGCGGACCGGTGACTCGACGCGTATCGTTCCGCAGCATCGCATGGCTTTTGGCAGCGCTGGCGCTCGCCCTTGTCGGTGCGGTGATCGCGGCGCGTATCGCCGAGCGGCGGATGCTGGCGACACAGCAGGCAGAGGTGGTGCAGGATGCCCGGTTGCGGGCTGCATTGCTGGACAGTGAGATCGCGCGGTTCCGGTTGCTGCCCATCGCGCTGGCGGATGACCGCGACGTCCGCGCCGCTCTGGCGGACGCACCCGGCGCCCGGCTTGCCATAAACCGGAAGCTGGAGCGATTGGCGCGCGTGGCGGGTACCCCGACGATCTACGTCATCGCGCCCGACGGCCGCTCGGTTGCCGCCAGCAACTGGCGGAGCCGTGCGCCGTTCGTCGGCATCGACTACCGGTTTCGCCCCTATTTCCGCGAAGCGGGCCTGCGCGGTGAGGGCGGGCAATTCGCACTGGGTTCGGTCAGCGGTCGACCCGGCCTGTATCTAAGCCGGCGCATCAGTGGCGGTGGCGTGATCGTCATCAAGCTGGAGTTCGACCGGATCGAGCGCGCCTGGGCACGCGACCGGGGCATTACCTTCGTTCATGACACGCGCGGGATCGTGCTGGTCACCAGTCGCGCCGACTGGCGGTTCGCGGCCGTCCGCCGCCTCACGCCTGCTGCAGCCGCGCAGGCCAGCCGCGACATCGGCGCGCGGGGCGCCGGCCGCCGCACCCTGCCCCTTTTGGCCATGGGCCAAGGCATCGTGCATCTGACCGGCACCAGTCAGCGGTTCGTAACCCATAGCCTGCAGGTTCACCGCGCCGGATGGACGCTGACCCAGATGCGGCGGATCGACCGCGTGATCGCCTCGGCGCGGCTCGCCGCCTCGCTGGCGACCGGCGCGGTCATTCTGGCACTGGCCGCAGTTGGCGGCGCGCTGGCCCAGCGCATCGGATCGGCACGCCGGCGCCAGGCCGATCTGGAGCATGCGGTCGCGGAGCGGACCGCGGACCTGCGCCGTGAAGCGGAGGAGCGCATGCAGGCCGAGGCGCGGGCCACCGAGCTTCGCGAAACGCTGCAACAGGCGAACCGCCTTGCCTCGCTTGGTCAGATCACCGCCAGCGTCGCGCACGAAACCGCACAGCCGATCACCGCGATCCGCACCTATGCGCAGACCAGCGGACTGCTGCTGGATCGCGGGCGAACGGAGGATGTGCGGGCCAACCTGGCGTCGATTGCCCGTCTTGCCGATCGGATCGGCGTGATGACGCAGCATCTGCGCGGCTTCTCGCGCAAGCAGACGGGAAGCCTGCACCCCGTGTCGCTGGAGACGGTCATCGACGGCGCGATGTTGATCCTGCAACCACAGATTCGCGGTGTTGCGATCGATCGTCCATCAGGCGTCGCCGCCATGGTGATCGGCGACAAGGTTCGCCTGGAGCAAGTTTTGGTCAACCTGGTCCAGAACGCGCTGCAGGCGACCACCGGCGAGCCGGACGCGCGCATCGTCCTGTCCATAGCGCAGGACGATGCGCATGTACGCCTGTCGGTGCATGATAACGGACCCGGCATTGCACCGGAGGTGCTGGAACGGCTGTTCACGCCGTTCAACACCAACCGAGAAACGGGATTGGGATTGGGTTTGATCATTGCAAGGGACATCATGACCGACCTTGGCGGCTGGCTGCATCATCACCCCTCTGCCATCGGTGCGTGTTTCGAGATGGGAATGCGGCGCGCATGACACAGGCCGAGGCGACACCGCTGGTCGCCCTGATCGATGACGAGCCCGACCTGCGCGCCGCGGCCGAGCAGTTGCTGACCCTCAGCGGGTTCGAGGTGCGATCTTACGCAGACGCCGCCAGCGCCCTGCCCGAACTGACCGCAGGGTTTGCCGGCGTCGTCGTCACCGATGTGCGCATGCCGGGCATGTCAGGCCTCGATCTCTTTGCGACGTTGCGCGCGCGCGATCCCGAGTTGCCGGTATTGCTGCTGACCGGGCACGGCGACATTGCGATGGCGGTGGACGCGATCAAGAACGGCGCCTGGGAATTCCTGTCCAAGCCCTTCGATCCCGACGCGCTGGTCGCCGCGGTTACCCGCGCCTCGACGGCGCGGGCGCTGACGCTGGAAAACCGCCGCCTGCGTGCCATCGCCGACGAGCCGCAGGGCGCCGCACTGATCGGTGACAGCCTGGCGATCCGGCGGCTGCGCGACATGATCCCGCTGCTGGCCAACGCGCCGCTGGACCTGGTGATCGAGGGCGAGGTCGGCACCGGTCGCGAGCACCTGGCCCGGCTGATCCACCGTGCGGGCAAACGCTCCCGCCATCGTTTTCTGGTGATCGATTGCGCGACGGTGCCCACCGCACTCGTGGAGCGCGATCTGTTCGCCCGCAACGGGGCGATCGATCGCGCGCATCGCGGCACGCTGTTTCTGGACCATCTGGAGGCGGCAGGCCCGGAATTGCAGAACAGGCTGATCCGCTTCGCCGAGGCGCGCGCCCTGCCGATCGACGGACCGGAGCCGCACGGCGTGGACGTGCGGATCATCGCCGCGCTGGAGGAGGGCCAGCGTGACCGGATCCTGCCCGGCCTGTTCCATCTGCTCGCGGGCGTGCCGCTGCGCCTGCCGCCGCTTGCCGAACGCAAGGAAGACATTCCCATGCTGTTCGCGCACTTCGCCGCGCTCGCCGCCGACCGCCATGGGTGTGCGCTGCCCCCGCTCGCCGATCACGCGCATCGGCTCTCGACGCGACCCTGGCCGGGCAACGTACTGGAACTGGAAAAGGCAGCCGAGCGCATCTGCCTGGGGCTGGACGAAGGAACGTCGATCGCGGACGAGCCGGCATCGCTGACCGAACGGCTCGACGCGTTCGAACGCGCCACGATCACGGACGCGGTGTTAACCGCCGAGGGCGAGGTGGCAGCGGCGATCAAGGCGCTGCAATTGCCGCGCAAGACCTTTTATTACCGCGTGAAACGCCTCGGCATCGACCTTGCCGAAATCCGCCGTCAGGGGCGCGGCAAGGCATAAGGAGGCGCACGGCCCCTGCCCCACGACCCTGCCGGCTCATCCATGGCCATTTCTGCCGCCTCGTCCTAAACCGGCGCCATGCACAGGCTTTTCAGGCGCTTGCGCCATCCGCTGATCGTCGGGATGATGCTGGCTTCGGCCGCTTCGGCGCCCGACCAGCAAGCGACGCGCTGGCAGGCACGGTCTGCCCGGGTGACGATCACGCGCGACGACTGGGGGATCCCGCACGTCCATGGCCGGAGCGACGCCGACGCGGTGTTCGGCATGTCCTACGCACAGGCGGAGGATGATTTTTCGCGCATCGAGGCGAATTACCTGACCGCACTCGGAAGGACGGCCGAGGCCGATGGCGAGGACGCGGTGTGGGCGGACCTGCGCCAGCGGCTGTTCGTCGATCCGGCCGAACTGCGCGCGCACTATGCCGCCAGCCCCCTATGGCTGCGCGATCTGATGGACGCATGGGCGGACGGCCTCAATTTCTATCTCGCCACGCATCCCGGCACCCGACCGAAGGTGCTGACCCGCTTCGAGCCGTGGATGGCGCTGAGCTTCACCGAAGGGAGCATCGGGGGCGATATCGAGCGGATTTCGCTTGCCGATCTGAAGACCTTTTATGGCCACCCAACGCCGCCCAGTCCCGAGGAGCGCGGGACGATCCCGCGTGAACCCTCGGGATCGAACGGCATCGCCATCGCGCCCAGGCTGACACGTGACGGCCATGCGCTCCTGCTGATCAACCCGCACACCAGCTTCTACTTCCGCTCCGAGGCGCAGGTGACAAGCGATGAGGGGTTGAACGCCTATGGCGCCAGTACCTGGGGGCAGTTCTTCGTCTATCAGGGCTTCAACGCGCACGCCGGATGGATGCATACCTCCTCCACCGTGGACAATGTCGACCAGTTCGCCGAGGCGGTGGCCCGGCGGGGGGATGGCTGGACATATCGCTACGGTCGCGAGGCGCGTCCGGTTACGGCGCGCACCGTGACGATCCGGGTTCGCCAGCCCTGCGGAGGCATGGCCGAGCGACGCTTCACGACATGGCGGACGCATCACGGCCCCATCGTCGCGGCGAAGGGCGGACGGTGGATCGCGACGGCGCTGATGTGGCGGCCTGTTCCGGCGCTGGAGCAGAGCTGGTTGCGGACCAAGGCGACCAATCTCGCCGACTATATGACGGTTGCCGAGCGCAAGGCGAATTCGTCCAATGATACGCTGTTCGCGGACGACAGGGGCGAGATCGCGTTCCTGATGCCGCAGTTCATGCCGGTGCGCGACGATCGCTTCGATTATACCCGGCCCGTCGACGGCAGCGATCCCGCGACCGACTGGCGCGGGCTTCATGCGCTGTCCACCCTGCCCAGCGTCGCCAATCCGCGTGTCGGATGGGTGTACAATACCAATGACTGGCCGTGGCGCGCAGCGGGGCCGGACAGTCCCAGGGCGTCCGACCATCCGCGCTACATGGATCAGGTCGGCGGCAATGCGCGCGGTGAGCATGCCGAACTGCTGCTGGCGGGCCAGCGCGGCTGGACATCCGAGCGGCTTCGTGCCGCCGCTTATGATCCCTATCTGCCCGCCTTCGCACGGCTGCTGCCCGGGCTTGTCGCTGCATGGCAGGCATTGCCGCCCACCGATCCACGCCGCGCCGCACTGGCCGAACCGGTCGCGACGCTTTCGCGCTGGGACCATCGCTGGGGGTATGATTCGATCGCGACCAGTCTTGCGGTCTTCTGGGGCGATCATCTCTGGCGAGAGGTCGGTGGCGCGGCACAGGCCGCGCGGATCAGCGTGCCGGATTATATCGCCACCCACGTCGATGCCGCCGCCAGGCTCGCCGCGCTGGAGGCTGCCATAGCCCGGCTTTCGCGCGATTTCGGCACCTGGCGGACGCCGTGGCGCATGATCAATCGCTTCCAGCGGCTCGATAATGCGATCACGCTGCATTTCGACGATGCGCGGCCATCTGTCGCCGTGCCCTTCACCTCGGCGCAATGGGGCAGCCTCGCCTCGTTTGGCGCAAAGACCTGGCCGGGAACCAGACGCTATTACGGCACCAGCGGGAACAGCTTCGTCGCGGTGGTCGAATTCGGCCCGCGCGTGAAGGCCAGCGCCGTGATGGCGGGCGGCCAGAGCGGCGACCCGGCCTCGCCGCACTTCGCCGACCAGATCAGCCGCTATGTCGAAGGTCGGCTGCGCCCCGTCTATTTCCATGCCGATGAACTTGCCGGGCATGTCCGGCATGTCTATCGGCCCGGCCAGATGTGGCAGGCTTCGATGTCGCCGACACCGTAGACCGTGCGTTCACTCAGCGCAGCTGTTCGTTGTAGAAGACTGCAGGCAGCGATCTCATCGAGATGCTGTATTGAACCGGTGGGTCTTGCTGTACAACAAGCGTTCACGACGACCATCGTGGACCATCAGGGGTCGAATAGACTGATCTGATGACCGGCATGAAGAATGGAAGCGGCGTCGTGGAGCGTTTTAAACTGGAGCATGACATGAGCCGCCGCTTCCTGCGGGTGGAAATCGCAGGATTCTGGACGGCTGACGATCTCCTGGCATTCCAGAGGGAGGCCGCCTCGACACTGCAGCGGGCGATCGCGGCGGGCGCAACGCCGGGCGAAGGACGCATCCTCGTCGTTGCGACCCATTTTTCCATTCAGGACAAAAATCTGACGGACGAGATCAGCCGCATCATCCCCCTGTATGGGAAACTGGCCAAGCGTATCGCGATCGTCGGTTCGCCGTCGGCACTGCAACGTTTGCAGATGAAAAGGATGACCGGAGGCAACGCCTCGACATTCGACTGCGAAGATGCGGCGCAAGCCTGGCTTTTCGAAGCATAGGGCTGCGCCGATCACCGCGAAACACCCATCCAGTCTGTGAACGGATGCGGGCGCCGCTCCACCAGAGCCGGCAAATGGACGATCGACGCCGCCTCCGTCGTTCCCGGCCACCTGGCAAGGCAAGCGCGTGACGCTGTTCCTCGAACGTCCGCGCTGGGAGACGCGGGTGTGCGTGGACGGCACCGACAAGGGCTTCACGCTCAACGGCCCGCCAACGATGTTCCGCGGCGCCCTCGATTGCAGCCTCTATCCGCTGACCGGCGATCCGCCGACCGACCTCGACAGGTGGCGCCGCGTCATACGCAGAATTTCGACATCTTCGCCGACCGCATGCGGGAGAACGGGCTGCGGGACCTCGCGCCCGAGTTCCTCTACACCTCCGGCCGCCTCCCGCTGATGTGCTACAAGGAGGATATCGATTGCGCGTTGCGCACGCCGCATATGGGCGGTTCCAGTTGCTCGGGCTTCAGGACTTTCCCGGCCGGGGTACCGAGCTGGTCGGCGTGGTCGCTCCCCTCTGGGACGACAAGGGCTACGTCACCGGTCCTGAATATCGGCGATTCTGCGATGCCGTCGTGCCGCTCGCGCGGATGCCGCAACGGGTGGTCCATTCGGGCGAGACATTCGCATTCACCATTGATGTCGCCAATTTCTCCGACCGGCCGATCGCGGAGGCCGGAATCGCTTGGTGGATCGTCGATGCAAAGGGGAAGAAGCTGGCAGACGGCAGCTTCCCGGCAAGGATCATCGTGCTCGGCAATACGCCGATGGCGCTTGAAGCAGCGGCGGCGTTGCGCGCGGACACGGCGACCGCGGCGAAGTTGACGGTGGCAGTCAGCCGCGACGATGACCCCATCTCGGGAGAACTTTGGCGAAGATCTGCTCGATGGGGTTCAGGTCCGGCGAGGAGGGTGGCAGGACGCGTAGCCTTGCGCCAACCTGGCGGATCGCATGAGGGCCATGTTGGTGCTGGTCCCGGGTCGCATTCACAAGGACGTCAAGTCTGCTTTGGCACGTCTTCGGTGCGCGCGTCGCGGGGTGATCGCCGGCCGGTTCTGCTCGGTGGCGGGCAGCATTTTTTTGGAAGCTGTGCCCGGCACGGTGCAGCACCTCCACCATGGCGGGGCGACGATCCGTACCTGCCATAATGCACGATTATGGGAAGTGCATGTGATGGCAGTGCTTCATGCCAAGCCGATCCGCCTGTTGCTGCCGCGGGACAGCAGGCCAGTGGTTCCATGTCGGGTGATCGATTGTGTCCTGATCGCGCACAGGTGCAGCCACCCTGCTCTGACGGCATTGATCGAGACCCGATCGACATTCAGGATTTCCACAGGCGCTAAAGGCTGATCCACAGGCATCGATATCGAGGCGCGGAGCGGAGCGGAGCGGACGATGGCGATCAAGCGGTACCCATTGCGCGAGGTGCAGTGGTCGCGGATTGCATCGCTGGTTTTGGGCAGATCGGTCGATCCTGGCCGGACGGGTGCGGACAACCGCTTGTTCGTGAACGGATGTTCGTGAGTGCTGCGATCGGGCGCACACTGATGCAATCTTCCGGAACGCTACGGCAAGTGGAAGACGGTGCCCCGGCGTTTCAGCCGCTGGTGCCATGGCGGTGTCTGGGAGCGGGTGTTTGAGTCGCTGACGACCGACCGCGACAACCGGTATCTGCCGATCGATAGCACCATTGTTCGCCCCTCCGCCTGCCAGCAGTCAGCGACCGGAAAAGCGGGCGAAGTGGACCGACGATCAGTACCCACATGCTCGCCGACACGTTCGGTCGGCCCTTGCGGTTTCGCATCACGCCGGGGCGGGCCAGCGATATCGCCTCAGCGGTCGGCTCACCCACTTCACAGCTTTCATGTCGTTGTTCATGTTGGAAATGGCGGTCTGCATACCGGTTTCGAAGATATCAACCGTACTTTCCTGCGCCGCCAAGCGTTCGCAATGGCCGGTCACATCGTCGTCGCCCAACAGCGTCTCTACTTGGCCCGCGAGATCCCCTTGGCGATATTCAAATTCCCTCAAGACAACAGGCAGGTGCTGTCAGGGAACAACGCCATCTGCGGGCAAGGGCAATTTCATGCCGAGCAGCACCAGCTTGCCCCCCGTCACTCCGAACCAGTGCGGAACACCTGCCGGGACGAGAATGACATCACCGGGATGCAGCGCTCGCGTCACGCCTCCCTCGATCCGTGCGCCCTCTACCAGCCCCGGTCGTGTTTCGCGCGGCTCCGCCATCGTTCCTCCCGACACCAGCGTCCCCGCCCCCTCGATCACCACGGCATACTCGGCTTCGGAGGGATGCACCGCCGGCCGCCCCGGCGCTTTCCAATATTCGAGCGCCGCGACGGTTCGGCCGTCGCGCAGCAGCGGTCGATAGTGGAACCCCTGCCCTTCGCGCATCTCGGCCGCCATCTCCGCCACAGCCGCGCGGATTTCCGCGCTGTCGGCCACCGCGGCAGGAGGATTGGCACCTTGCGCGACAGCGGCGACCAGCAGCAGGGAAAGCATGGGATCTCCAATATCCTTCGGTATCGCAGCAACATGTGCCGTTCACCGCATCGCACGACAAGACGGTCGCGGCGACGCTTGTGCGTTTGAAGGTTTTCCGCCATCACTTTGCCTGATAATATTCAAAACAGGCTTTGGCGGCTATCATGCAATCAGTGGTGAACCAGATCGGCGGTCTTGCCGATGCCGGGGAGCGGATGATCGAACGCTTGCGGCGCAAGGCATTCCTGCCCGAAAGCCGCAAGGGCCTCAACGTCCGCTTCGGGATAGCGGAGGCCGCGCATCTGCTGGGTTGCTCCACGAACCGGATCCGCATGGCGGAGGAGGATGGCCGCCTGCCCCCTGCCCCGGCTTCGGAAAACGGGCGACGGATCGGGTACAGCGTGCAGGAAATGCTGCACATGCGCGACGTGCTGGGCGCCTCGCCGATACGCGCTCCGCTGGACATCCCGGCGATCATCGCGGTGCAGAACTTCAAGGGCGGCGTCGGAAAATCGACGGTCACCACGCACCTCGCGCATTATTTCGCCGTGCAGGGCTACCGCGTCCTTGTGGTCGATTGCGATAGCCAGGCAACGACGACGACCTTGTTCGGCTTCAACCCGCACTTCAACATCAAGCGGGAGGAAACGCTCTACCCCTATCTGTCGATCGATCCGACGCAGACCGACCTGGCCTATGCGATCAGGCCGACACCCTGGCCCAATGTCGATCTCATCCCGTCCAATCTCGAGTTGTTCGATGTCGAATATGAACTCGCGGCAGCGGGCAGCGACGGTGGCTCGGTATTGGCGGCCCGCTTCCGCAAGCTGAAGCGCGGTCTCTCGGAGCTGGCGCGCAATTATGACGTGGTATTGCTCGATCCGCCCCCCGCCCTCGGCACCATCAGCCTGGCGGTGATGCAGGCGGCCAATGCCTTGCTCGTGCCCCTGGCGGCGACCACGCCCGATTTCTGTTCGACGGTCCAGTTCCTGTCGATGATGGATCAGGTACTCCACCAGCTCACCGATGCCGGGATCGAGGTTGATTACCAGTTCGTTCGCCTGATCTGCTCCAAATACGACGCGAACGATCCCAGTCATGCAATGGTCCGGGCCATCATGGAACAGAGCTTCGGCCCTGCCCTGCTCCCTGTTCCGATCCTGGAGTCTGCCGAGATCAGCCATGCCGCCATGCGCATGATGACGGTGTATGAACTCGACAAGCCGATCGGTACGCCCAAGACGCACAAGCGTTGCCGCGCCAATCTCGATGAGGCGATGCGTCAGGTCGAGCAACTCGTTCGACAAAGCTGGGGCCGGGTAGAGGCGGCCAGCGAGGAAGCCATCGTCCATGCCGCAGCCTGACTGTTTTCCGACTTTTATGTTCATGATTTGTTCTATCCAGAAGGTGGCCCATGGCGCGTAAGCAGTCCGATTATCTGGCGGCGTTGCTGGCCGAGGATGAAGCCACGGCCAACCACGATCCGTCCCCCGCCCCTCCCGAACGACCAATCGAGCGGGCGCGCGGTACGACGCTGCTTGGTCGTGAGTCCGCTCTGGCACGCGTGGCCAGTGGCGAAGTGCGCCAGGTTACCCAGCTCTTGCTCGATCCCGCACGGGTCCGCATCTGGCCGGGCAATGCACGCAGCTATGCCCATTTGTCCGAAGAAAACTGCCGCGAACTGATCGACTCGCTGATCGCTGAGGGTGGCCAGAAGGTGCCCGCGGTCGTGCGCCGGATCGAGGGTGACCCCGCCCATGATTATGAGGTGATCGCCGGCACAAGGCGTCACTGGTCGGTACGATGGCTGCGCGCGAACAGCTATCCCGATATGCAATTCGTCGCCCAGGTTGCCAATCTGGACGATGAGGCCGCGTTCCGTTTGGCGGACATCGAAAATCGGGCGCGAAAAGACGTGTCCGATCTGGAGCGCGCCCGGAATTATGCGGAAGCGTTGCGCACCCATTACGGCAATCACCAGACCCGCATGGCGGAACGGCTGAAGCTGTCGAAAGGATGGCTTTCCAAGATGTTGAAGGTGGCGTCGATCCCTGACGCCGTGATCGCCGCCTTTGCCTCGCCAGCCGATATCCAGTTGAAGCCGGCTTATGCGCTGGCGCAACTCCTCGATACGCACCGGGCGCAGGTAACGGGGGTGGCGAAGCTGCTGGTGGATGAACAGGCCGATCGCCATGCCCGGGGTCTGCTTCCCTATGCAGCCGCAGAGGTCATGCGCCGCCTGATGGAAGCGCCGTCACATGGCATCGTGACCGAGCAAATCGAGCGCTATCGCTACACGAATAGTTATGGCCGGACGATCCTGTCGCTCCAGTCCGAGAACCGGCAGGGGGTCACGATCCGTCTGCACGCTGGCACGGGGGCTGATGCCCAGACGGTCGTGGACGCGGTGCGCCACCTGCTTGACCATCTCGAACGCAATGGGCGAGGGATACATCAATGATGTTTCCCCGGGGAAACACGCGATGACGCGGGGGCAACGCAAGGAGGGATCGTCGGCGCAGTTCGACATGTTCCTCCCCTATCTGGCTGATATGCCGCTGCGCGATCAGCGCGAGATGATGGAGCGTCCCTTCTTCAGCCTCGCCAAATCGAAGCGCGTAAAGCCGATCGACTACCGCTCGCCCGATGGGAAATTGTGGGTCCATGTCTCGGCCAATCCCGATTATGGCATGGCGACGATCTGGGATGCCGACATCCTGATCTACTGCGCCAGCATGCTCGCCGACATGGCACGTCGGGGCATCAACGATGTGCCTCGCAAGCTGCATCTGATGCCCTATGACTTGTTACGAGCGATCGGCCGGCAGCCGACCGGGCGCGCATACGAGCTTCTCGGGCAGGCGCTGGACAGGCTGGTCGCCACCACCGTGAAGACCAACATCCGAGCCGAAAACCGCCGCGAGGCTACATTTAGCTGGCTCGATGGCTGGACGCAGTTGGTTGATGAAAAGACGGAACGATCGCGCGGAATGACGATCGAGTTGTCCAACTGGTTCTGGGAAGGTGTGATGATGACAGGCGGCGTCCTGTCGATCGATCGTGCCTATTTCGACATTTTGGGCGGGCGCGAGCGCTGGTTGTACAAGGTTGCGCGAAAACATGCCGGCGGCGCGGGCGAGGCGGGCTTTGCCATCTCCATGCCCACCCTGTTCGAAAAGTCAGGTGCGGAAGGACAGTATCGCCGCTTCAAGTTCGAGATCACGCGCATTGCGGATCGCAACGAGTTGCCTGGCTATACGCTGACGATCGAACAGATCGAGGGAAAGCGTGAACCGAATCTCCGCATGCGTCGGCGCGATGCCGGCGAGACTCGTTCCATCGCCAAAGCGTCCTCACCATCCCCCTCCCCCGCTCGGACGAAAGAAGCGGCGCCCGAACTGTCCGAGCCGGCCGTCGACGCCACGACCCTGATCCGCCGCAGCGTCAAGAGCTTGTCCAATCGTAATAACTTCGGCGAGATCACGGAGGCTACGCTGGCCACGCTGCGTGCCGAATGCCCCGGTTGGGATTACCAGACACTCCACACTGAGTTCCGCGCATGGGTCGATGCGGATCCTGCCCGAACCCCGGTCAGCTATCAGAACGCCTTTGTCGGTTATGTCCGCCGTTTCGACGCGAAAAACCGGCATCTGGTAGGTCGCTGACTTCGGACGCGGCTGGTGCTACGCCAGCTGCGCTTGGTGCCCGGCACCAGCGACCTCTGGGCCATCTATCCCGGTCGATGATGCATCCCGGCGGAGACGAGCTTCGTCAAGACGTCGTGCACCCCTATCGTCAATTCTGACCGGCGGATCGCTGGCGCTTGCATCCTCCGCTACTAAGTACGGGGCGGCACCTGACACTTTGTCTAGTCGGCCAGTTTGCGCGCACGACATTCCGCGCCTCCTTACCCCAGGGTCCAGCGCAAGCGAACGATGCACGCTATCTCACATGATGATGAGAGCAAGCTGCTTTAAGTCTGATCCATCCCGCTCAGTTCGTGCTCCCGACTTCGTTCAAGCCGAACGGATGTGATCATGCAGGTCTAACGCACATGATCTAAAGCTTGATAAACGGCATTCTCGACACCAGCGCATCGTATCTGACGTGATACTGGCATACAAAGGCGGGTCATCGCCCAATGAAGCAGACGTGCAGCTATCCCCGTTCCACAGCGCCTTTGTCACCGTACAGAACGGCGCACCATGTGATCCATCATCCGGGTACGCGCCGATATCACGCCGTCTACCGGCCGCACCGCTCGCTCCTGTTGCCGCGCAGACGGCCGATTTAAAGCGGTGCATCAGGTTGTGGATCGGTATGCAGGGCGGCGGCTAGGATCTTGGTACGCGCTCCTTCCGGCAAAAGCGTTCCCGATGTATCGGCTTCTGTATCGCCGCGTGTGAGCATCGGAACACAGCATTGGAAATTTGAACGTCGGATCCCTGGAACATCCACAAACTGATTCAATCTTCTCTGCAAATCGAGGGTCTGATTTGACCTTTCGACACATCGGGAACGTCCATCGACATTCCGGGAACGGCTTAGCGATACATCCGGAACGGGCAGACGAACTTTCAGGAACGATTAAACGAAATATCAGGAACAGCGTACCCGGCGCGAATCGCGGAGTAAGGCGGGCTTGCACCCCAAATGCCCACGCTTAACCCCTTAACCTAGAATCAAACCGTCTAAACGAACGAGATATATTTGATTCATGATGAGAAAAGCAGGGGCCTTGCCACCTTCCGGATGCTCCACGGCACTTTGGAAAAGGATAGATGCTTCACCATGATAAGCGCAGGACGCGCAGATCGCCTCGGTCCGTACAAAGACATATTACACGAACTGAAGGTGATGTTATAACGTTCATTCTCCATGATGCTCTGTTAGGTTTATATGGTACGGGTGTGGCGCCGCTACATAACCGTCAATCGACACAATCAATGTTCGGCCATTTCAACAGCGCGAACGCAGATATTATAACGCAGCACATCCCCTGAATAGTCAAAACCAAATCGGTTGTTTAACGACTTCCCGTGCATTTGCTGGTCTGATGCGACAAGACGGCCTTTGATTGGGAGCATTCTTGTTACATCTTCAGAACATCATCCTGGAGATGATCGCCACCGGCGAACCTCTCGACACGACCATGGCGCGATTGTGTCTGGAGGTCGAGAAGATGACCCCCGGGGCGGTATGCTCCGTTTTGCTCGTCGATGGGGAAGGGCGGATCCATCCACTCGCCGGTCCCAGTTTGCCTGCCACCTATTCCGCTGCGTTGGACGGTATCGCGATCGGGGCCGATGTCGGTTCATGTGGCACCGCCGCCTATACCCGCCAGCCCGTGGTGGTGACCGACATCGCCGACGACCATCGCTGGATACGCTACCGACACATGGTGCTGCCGCTCGGCTATCGCGCATGCTGGTCCTCCCCGATCCTGGACACGCACGGACAGGCAATCGGAACGTTCGCCTTTTACTATCGCGAGCGACGCGGTCCCACCGCGCTGGAGGAGGCCATCGTCCGTCATTGCCTCCACCTCGGCACCATCGCGATCGAGCGTCACCAACGGGTCGAAGACCGCGAACGGCGCGCCTCCACCGACGCGTTGACCGGCCTCGGTAATCGCGCGGCCTTCAATGCGGCGCTTGGCGCCCTTGATTGTACCATACCGGGCGCCTGGGCGCTGTTGTTGGTCGATCTGGATAACCTGAAGGTCGTGAACGATACGCTGGGCCACGGCGCGGGCGATTGCCTGCTGACCTGTGCCGCCAAGCGCGTTGCCGATGCGGTACGGGGGGAGCGTGTGTTCCGCGTCGGGGGCGATGAATTTGCCGTGCTGCTCAGCACCCCGGTCATGCTGCGCGATCTGGAGGAAAGCGCGCGGCATATTCTGGCCGCGCTGGCTCATCCTGCCGATTGCGGTGGGCAGATCGTGGTGCCGCGCGCGACGATCGGGGCGGCCGTGGTCGCTCATGGCGATCGCACCACCCAGCGCGTTCGCCAGAACGCCGATTTCGCGCTGTATCATGCCAAGGAGACAGGGCGGGGGGGCTTCGTCCGATACTGGCCCGGCCTCGGCAGCCGCATGACCAGCCGGTTGGATGCGATCCGCGATGTCGACGCCGCCCTGCGCGACGATCGGATAGAGGCCTTCTACCAGCCCATCGTTCGCCTCGACACACGCGAGGTCGTCGGGCTGGAGGCTCTGTGCCGGATGCGCATCGGCGACAACATCGTCTCCGCCTCCGCCTTTTACGAGGCGACGATCGATGTCCACATCGCCGCGGCGCTTACCGAACGGATGATCGCACTGGTCGCAGCCGATCTTCGCGATTGGCTCGCGATGGGCATTCCGTTCCAGCATGTCGGGATCAACGTGTCATCGGCGGACATCCATGGCGGTGCCCTGAACACGATCCTGGCCACCGCTTTCGAGCGCGAAGGCGTCTCGCTTCGCCACGTCATCCTGGAGGTGACCGAATCCGTCTATATGGACAATGATGGCGGCATCGTCGCACGCGAACTGGCGCGGCTGCGCGGCCTGGGTTTGCGCATCGCGCTGGACGATTTCGGCACCGGCTATGCCTCCCTCACGCACCTGCTGTCGGTGCCGGTCGACGTCATCAAGATCGACCGTTCCTTTGTCGAGCGACTGGAAACCCACGCGCCCAGCATCGCCATCGTCGAGGCGCTGATCGACATCGCCCGCAAACTCGACATCCGGCTCGTCGCCGAAGGCATCGAAACCGAGGCACAAGCACGCGCCTTGCAGTCGATGGGTGCGGTGCTGGGGCAGGGCTATCTGTTTGCTCGCCCTGCCAGCCGCGATGCAACCACGGCCCTGCTGCAAGCCCGTGCACAGGGCGCTGTGGGAAGCACTCAGGCAATGATCGTCAAATTATCCAAGTAAATTCATCTGGAATATGAAGTGTTTTTGCGTCCATATATTTGATAAAGCTGTAACATTCCCATAGATACATTGGCGTTGTACAAAATATATTCTCCTATTGAAGAATAGGAGGTGGGAGTATAGGCAATGATGCGAAGCAGCGCCTGAGGGGGCACTTGCGCTAACGCCTTTACGTTGCTGGGGGGGGACTTTGCATATCACGATCACCTGCGTTTGCGGGGCGGCTTCCAGGCGCCGGCGCGCCGACAGGTCTAGCCGCTTGACGGCGCTGCTCGGCGCGATCGCGATCCTCGCATCCACGCCGCTGGCCGCACAGGGCAGGGGAGGGGTGGAGGAGCCATCGTCATGGCCGAAGCCGGAGATTACCCTCGGGCTGTTCGATCACGGCTCGAACTTCCACCCTTTGGGTGAGCGCCTGACCTTTCCCGACCTACCTCCAGGCCAAATCTATGAAGGCGGGGAGGAGAATGGTACCGTCGACATTCAGATCGGTTATCGCAGTGCGCCGGTACACGGCCCGCTGAAACCGCGATTGACCGCCAAGCTGCAGATCAACACCGCCGGCCGCACCAGCTTCGCCAGTCTTGGAGCGGAATGGCGCCAGCATGTCCTGCGCGGACGTGTATATGGACAGTTCGGGCTGGGCGTGACCATCCATGACGGTTATCGCTTCACCCCCGACCCGTTCGCTCCCGGCCTGTCCGCACGCGAGGCACGGCGGCGCTACGACATCTATATCGAACGCACCTCCTGGGGGTCGCGCATCCTGTTCAACCCGAATGCGGCGCTGGGCGTACGGATCAACGATCGCTGGGGCGCGGAACTGGTGTGGGAGCATTTCAGCCACGGCCAGATCTTTTCCGATCAGAATCCGGGCATGGACAGCCTGGGCCTTCGGCTGGTGCGCCGGTTGGGCAAATGATCGTTCAGTAATTCCACTGCAACTGCGTGCGGATCAGATTGCCCTCCGCACGCCCGTCGCGCCGTTCGTCGGCTTCGCGTCGCTCCATCCGTGACCAGGCCAGCGTCAGCTCGATGGGCGGGATCGGCTGGAACTCGATGCCCAGTTCCCATTCATCGGTCTCCAGCCGCGGCGCATTGGTCAGGGCCTTCCAGCCGCCACGGTAATGCTGCCACCGCGCATAGGGCATGAACGGTCCCAATGGCGAATGCCGCACCCGCGCCATGCCCTGAACATAGCCGCCGTTCAGCTTGCGCGTCACGATCGAGCCCAGCGCGGGATCGAACTCCGGGCCGCGCCCCCAATTCCATTCGGCTTGCAGGCCAAAGGGCTGCGGATACAGGATCGCATGAAATCCGACGCGCTCGTCGGCATAGGAAACCGGGCTGACCCCGCTCGGCCGGATCTCCGGCTGCACGCGGTTGCGCAGCGCTGCACCGCCCACCTCCAGCACCTGCCCGCGAAATGCCGGGCCCAGCGCATCCAGCTCGAACGGCCAGGTCGCCATCGCCACGGTCATCAGGCCGTCATTGGTCTCGGTCCGGTTGGTGCCCTGACCGTTGAACGCGCCGATGCCGAACGCACCGTAATTGCCGAACAGCTTCTGCCCATCCGCGATCAGCCGGTCCCAGATGCGATCGACGGCGGGGGGCGTGTAATAGGCGACGACCCCCAGGTCGCGCTCGCTGGGTACCGCGCTGTTGATCCCGTCGCTGCGGTCCAGCGTCAGGCGGTTGGACGAGGATTGCATATTCTCCCACCCGAACGGCACCTTGGACTGGCCGAAGCGCAGCCGGAAGGTGCGCTCCCGGTCCAGAAACGCATCAACATAGGCATCGCGCAACTGGCCGAACCCTTCGCGCCGCTCGCCACCCACCTGATTGCTGACGTTGGTGGCGAAATCGGGCTGAAGATACAGCGATACCCGGTCCGACAGGTCACCCTGCAGGATCAGGCGGATGCGCCGAAAGGTGAAGTTGCTGTTGTCGCCGATCCCGGCATCATGCACCGATCGCAGCCTTGACCGCCCCGCCGGGGCGTTGCGGTCGCCGGATACGATCTCGTTCAGCCGTAATTGCGCATAGCCACGAAGCGTCAGGCGGTCATACCAGGCGCGCGGGCGCTCGGCAGGCGTGTCGGCGGGCGGGG
>NZ_CAMLAC010000045.1 GCF_946477935.1 uncultured Sphingomonas sp.
TATGTCGTGCGCGAAGACCTGGCCGAGCTGATCGTCCGCAACCTGCCCGATAAACGCGCATTTTCCGCCAAGCGCGGCGATGCCGGCCAGCGTGTTGGCGGCCGACCCGCCGGAGATCTCGCGACCCGGCCCCATCTTGCCATACAGCGCATCGGCATCGTCGGTGGAGAAGACGAGCTGCATCGCGCCCTTTGTCATCCCTTCCTGGGCGAGAAAGGCGTCGTCGGTGTTGGCAAGGATATCGACCAGCGCGTTGCCGATCGCGACGACGTCGTAGGAAGGTTTGGTCACAAACAGGCTCCGGAAACAGGCAGAAAGGCGGTGCCGTACCGGGGCGCACCCAAGCGCGCAACGGCCGATCCGAGGCAGCGGTTGACAGGCCGGCATCGGGGCCGCCATCCCATCCCCCGTGTTTCGCGCCCTTCTCCGCTCCATTGCCCAGTTGGGCGACCCGCCGATCCTGCGTGTGCTGGCGCTGTCGATGGCGGTGACGCTGGCGTTGTTCGCCGTGATGGGTGCGGGCGTGTGGTGGGGGACGCAGGCGATGCTGGCCCACTGGATCACCTGGGGAGCGGACGGGCTGGCGGCGGTGGTGGCGGTGGTCGTCACCGGCCTGGCGCTGTGGCTGTTGTTCCGCGCGGTGGCGATCGCGGTCGTCGGGGTGTTCGCCGACACGGTGGTGGAGGCGGTCGAGGCGCGGCACTACCCGGCGGCGCTGAAGACCGCGCGGCCCGTGTCGTTCGCCAAGGGCGCCGCCATGGGCCTGCGATCGGCAGGGCGGGTAATCCTGGTCAACCTGATCGCGCTGCCGGTCTATCTGGTGCTGCTGGCGACGGGCGTGGGCACGGCGGCGGCGTTCTTCCTGGTCAATGGCTGGCTGCTCGGGCGCGATCTGGGCGATATGGTCGCGGTGCGCCACCTGGACGATGCGGGATTGCGTGCCTGGCGCAAGACGACCGGGGCGCAACGCTTCCTGCTGGGGCTTGCGGGCACCGCGCTGTTCGTGGTTCCGGTGCTGGCGATCCTCGCGCCGGTCCTGGGCGCGGCGATGGCAACGCATCTCTTTCACCGGAACCGCACATGACGAGGATGAGGAACGGGCAGCCTGCATGGACGGCCCCGGTGATACTGGGCGCGATGCTGGCCGGGTGTGCGACGCCCGCGACCGTGGCGCCGCCGACGGTGGGGCCGGTCGCGGTGCCCTATACCAGTGTCGGGCTGGAGCGGGTGGTGGGACAGGACATGGCCGGGCTGGTCAAGCTGTTCGGTCAGCCCGATGCCGATGTGCGCGAAGGCAATGCGCGCAAGTTGCAGTTCCAGGGGACGTTCTGCGTGCTGGACGCGTATCTGTATCCCAAGGGATCGGAGCCGCCGCGCGTGACCTATCTGGACGCGCGCGAGCCCGATGGCAGCGCGATCGACCGGGCGAGCTGCGTGGCGGCGCTCGTGCGGCGGGATGGCGGGCGGTAAAGTGGTGCTTGTGGAGGCGCCCCACCCCAACCCCTCCCCTGAAGGGGAGGGGCTTTTTCAGGGGCAGCCCGTCAGCCTAGGATGTGCATCAGCAGCGGCTGGCCGATGACGCTGGAGCTGCCGCGCAGGCGCTCCAGCGCCTGGGCGACGGCGCGTTCCGGGCCTTCATGGGTGACGATCGCGACGAGCACGCCGCCGCCCGCCGTCGCACCGCGCTGGATCAGGCTTTCGATCGAGACGCCGGCGTCGCGCATCGCCGCGGCGATTTCGGCCAGCACGCCGACCTTGTCTTCGACGGTGAAGCGCAGATAGGCGCGGCCGCGGCGCTCCCCGGCGTCGGCGGGCTTTTCCTGCGCCAGCGCGGCGGCGGGCATGGCGAAGGCCGGACCGAACTCACCGCGTGCGATATCGATGAGATCGGCGACCACCGCGCTGGCGGTGGGACCGTCGCCGGCACCGGCGCCCTGGAAGAGCAGGCGGCCGACGAAATTGCCCTGGGCGACCACCGCATTGGTCGAGCCGGTGACGTGCGCCAGCGGGTGATCGAGCGGCACGAGATGCGGGTGGACGCGCTGGAACAGCCCGTTCGGCCCCGCCTCGCCCACGCCGACGAGGCGCACGCGGTAGCCGAGCGCCGCCGCTTCCGCGATGTCGGCAGCCAGGACGTGGCGGATGCCGCTGATCGCGACATCGTCAAAGGCCGGCTGCGTACCGAAGGCGATGGCGGCGAGGATCGACAGCTTGTGGGCAGCATCGACGCCGTCGATGTCGAAGCTGGGATCGGCCTCCGCATAACCGAGCGCCTGCGCCTCGGCGAGAACCTCGGCGAAATCGCGGCCTTCGGCTTCCATCTTGGACAGGATGAAATTGCAGGTGCCGTTGAGGATGCCGTAGACATTGCCGATGACGTTGGCCGCCGCTCCTTCGCGCAGGCCCTTGATCACCGGGATGCCGCCGGCGACCGCCGCCTCGAACTTCAGGGGGACGCCGGCGCCCTCGGCTTTTTGTGCCAGTTCCAGCCCGTGATGGGCGAGCATCGCCTTGTTCGCGGTGACGAAGCCGCGGCCCGCCCCCAGCGTGTTGCGTGCCAGCGTCAGCGCCGGGCCGTCCGAGCCGCCGATCAGTTCGACCACGACGTCGGCTTCAGCATGCGTCGCGAGAGCCGCGGTGTCGTCTACCCATTCGAAGCGCGACAGATCGACGCCGCGATCCTTGGAGCGGTCGCGGGCAGAGACCGCGACGACCTCGATCGGGCGTCCCGCGCGCCGGGTAATCAGGTCGCGATTGGTGTCCAGCAGGCGGATGACACCGCCCCCTACCGTGCCGAGACCTGCCAATGCCACCCGTAGCGCGTCCGCCATTTTCCATCCTTGCTGGTTGAAGCCGTTCGCCTAGCGGATCGAAACGGTCGCTGTCGAGGCTGTTGAGGATCATTTATTGCGTTTGCGAGAAATGGAGGCGGGGGCGGTCATATCGGGCCGTGTGCTTCGACTTCGCTCAGCACGAACGGACGTAGGTGCGGATATGCTGGTGGGAACGGTCGCATGAACCAACCTGTCTCTCGATACACCGTCTCGATACGCGGCTGCGCCGCTACTCGACGGTTACTCGAGACGAACGGGTGTGGTTGGGGGGAGCGGGGCTCGTACCTGCGGACTGGCATGGCAAGGATGTCGGGCGTATAAGGCGCCATGTCCGAACCCGACTTCGTCGTGATCGACGTCGAGACCGCGTGTCAGCGTACCAGCAGCATCTGCCAGATCGGCATCGTCGGCTATTGCGACGGGGTCGAGACGTTTGCCTACGAATCGCTGGTCGATCCCCTCGATGATTTCAGCCCGTTCAACACGCGAATCCATGGCATCGCCGCGCATCATGTGACGGGGCAGCCGACCTTTGCCATGCTGCACGCAATCGTCGCGGGGCATCTGGGGAACCGGATCACGGTGGCGCATTCCAGCTTCGACAAGGGGGCGCTGGCGCGCGCCTGTACGCTGCACATGCTGCCGCCGATCGCCGCGCGCTGGCTGGACAGCGTCGGTGTCGCCAGGCGTGCCTGGCCGGACCTGCCCAATCACAAGCTGGGCACGCTGGCGCGTCATCTGGGGCTGGAGCATCGCCATCACGACGCGCTGAGCGATGCGCGCGCGGCGGGTCAGGTGGTGCTGCACGCGATGGCGGCGACGGGGTTGACACTCGCCGAGTGGTTTACACCCCCTCCTCGACGCAAGCGCACTGTTGCGGCGGTGCAACAGATTTCCTCGTTTAGCTGAGGTTCATGCAACCGCGCCGGACATTCGCCATTTGAAGCGTCCTCCCCAGCTTATCCGGGGAACGGTCAATGAGGGTATCCATGCGTAAAATTGCTGTTGCTTTGCTTGTCGCCGGTTCGGCGGTCGCCACCCCCGCACTAGCCCAGTCGGGCGTGAACCCGGTCTTCACCGGCCCGCGCGTCGAAGGCACGCTGGGTTGGGACCATGTCGGCGCGGGAAGCAGTGTCGACAACGACAATGACGGTAGCGACCAGAATATCGACGGCCTGCTGTACGGCGGTGGCATCGGTTACGACTTCGCGGCCGGTGGCGCGCTGCTCGGCGTCGAAGGCGAGATTACCGGTTCGACCGCCAAGAGCGATCGCCGCGCCTATGACGACCAGTTCGGATTCGGCCGGGTGAAAACGGGCCGCGACCTGTATGTCGGTGCGCGCGCGGGCATCATGGCCGATCCGGCGACGCTGATCTACGTCAAGGGCGGCTATACCAACCTGAAGCTGAACGTGCTGGCCGGCAACACCGACACGCAGACCGACACCAGCTTCAAGCTGGACGGTTGGCGCCTGGGCGCAGGTGCGGAGCGTGCGATCAGCAGCAACACCTATGCCAAGCTCGAATATCGCTATTCGAACTATGGTCGTGGCCAGATCGACTATCCGAACGGCGCGACCAGCGCGCGTTTCGACGTGGATACCGATCGTCACCAGGTGGTGGCGAGCTACGGCATCCGCTTCTGAGGATTTCGGCCCTCCTCATCAGGGGAGGGCCTGTTTCCCCTCAAGCCGCCTTGGCGCGCTTCCAGAAGGGGCGCGCGCTACCCGATTGCAGCACGCCGCGACGGAAGAAGCGGGCGCCGAGCGTCACGAAGATCGCGACCCACAGGGCCTGCCATGCCAGCGCCAGAACGTGCGGCCAGAGTTCCGGGCTGTTGGCGGCGTGACCCGCCATGGCGAAGGGCGAGGATAGCGGAAAGACCTCTGCCACCGTGGCCAGCCAGGAGCCGGGCCGACCGGCCGCGGCGGAGGACAGCGCGAACATGCCGACCTGCAACACGGTGATCGGCAAGGACAGCATCTGGATCTCGCGCATGGTTGAGGCCTGTGCCCCGACGCCGAGAAACACCGCGCCGAGCAGCAGATAGGCCATCGCGAAATAGGCGGCGAACAGCAGCGCGAAGGTAGGTCCGCCGACCGCTGGCGACAGGTCGCCGAATGCCGCGGCCGCGCTGGGCGGCAGGTAGGACAGGGCCTGGCCGACCACCGTGCCCCAGAAGCCGACGAACAGCATGGCGACGCCGAACATGCCGACCAGCTTGCCCAGGAACACGCTTTCGAGCGGCACGGCGGCGGCGAGGATCTCGATCACCTTGTTGCTGCGCTCCTCGGCCATGGTGCCGACGACCTGGCCAGCGAGAAACAGGGTGAGGAAGAAGATGCCGAACACCGCGAGGAAGGCGGAGCGGTTCTGCCCGCCCTGCGATCCGCCGACCCGGGTTAGCGGGGTCTTCGTCGCCTGGACGCGGGGAAAGCCGCCCTCCAGAGCCTCGGAGGCGAGCGTGCCTTGCGCGAGGAGGGTCAGATAATCCGCCGTCCGCGCGCCGCGTGGGCCGTACAGGATGGTGGGGCGGTCGAGCGGACCATAGAGCACCGCGGAGGCGTCGTACGCCTTCGATTCGAAGGCGGTGCGCGCCTGGGCGACGGGATCGCCCGCGGGCGTCAGCGTCATCAATGCGGGCGGCGCCTCTTCCTTGCGGAACACGCCGCGCAACCGGGTGTCGACCAGGGCGATCGGGCGGGCGAGCCGATCGGGAATGATGGCGACGATCCGCGTCTTGTCCGATGCACCGTCGGCGACCGCCGCGGCGCCAGCGCCGCCGATCGCGCCGAACGAGCCCATGATGAGCGGGGCGAACAGGAACAGCAGGAATATCGGGGTGAACACGGTGGCCACGAAATCGCGGCGGGCGATGGTCAGCGTCTGGCGAAGCAGGCGGCGGGCGTTGCTCATGCGGCCTTCTCCAATGCTTCGCGGCCGACGATGCGGACGAACGCATCGTGCAGGCGGGGGCGTTCGATCGACAGCCCGGAGATGCCGTGGCCGGCCTCGATCAAGCGGACGAGCAGCGGTTCGATACCGCCGTCCGGCAACTGGAAGCGCCAGCCGGACCCTTCGGGACGCGCATCGGCGGGCAGGAGCGCGGCGATGGCGGGATCGGGGCGGCGCGGCTGGTAATGGACCTGGCTGGGCAGGGTGGCGCGGGCTTCGTCCACCGTGCCCTCGAACCGGCGTTTGCCGCCGGCGATGATCGCCAGCCGGTCGCACAGCCGCTCGGCATGGGCCATGACGTGGGTGGAGAACAGGATGGTGGCGCCGCGATCGCGCTCGGCCAGGATCAGCGCCTCCAGCTTCTCCTGATTGACCGGATCGAGCCCGGAAAAGGGTTCGTCGAGGACGAGCAGCGAGGGGCGGTGGACGACCGAGCCGAGCAACTGGACGAGTTGCGCCATGCCCTTGGACAGCTTGCGGATCTTGGTATCGGCGGCATGGCCGAGACCGGCGGCGTCGAGCATCTCGACCGCGCGGGCGCGGCCGGTCTTCCAGTCGAGGCCCCGCAGCGCGCCCATGAAGGCGATCGCCTCGCGCGCCTTCATCGCGGGATAAAGCCCGCGCTCTTCGGGCAGATAGCCGACCACGTCGCTGGCGTCGCGCGGATGGCGGGTGTTCAGCAGGGCGCGCCGGCCTTCATCGGGTTCGATGATGCCCAGCAGCATGCGCAGCGTCGTCGTCTTGCCCGCGCCGTTGGGGCCGAGCACGCCGTACACCGCGCCGGTCGGCACCGCGATGTCCACCCCGTCCACCACTCGCCGGTCGCCGAAACGTTTCACCAGTCCCGAGGCATGTACCGCCCATTGTTCGTCCACGCCTGTGTTCCTCCCACCGTCGCGACGTGGTAGCGGGCGGGAGTGCCCCAAGACAAGCTGGAAACCCGGATCAAGGCCAAGGCGGCCGAACTCGGTTTTGCGAGCGTCGGTATCGCGCGTGCCGATGCCGCGCCCCACACTGCCGCGCGGCTGCGGGAATGGCTGGCGGACGGTGCGCATGGCTCGATGATCTGGATGGAGGAGCGGGCGCATCACCGCGAAAGTCCGGCGGGCCTGTGGCCGGAGGTGCGCACCGTCATCTCGCTGGGCGTCAGCTATGCGCCCAAGGACGATCCGCTGAAGCTGGCGAATGTTGGAGATGTCGGGCGCATCTCCGTGTATGCACAGGGGGCCGACTATCATGACGTGGTGAAGCGGCAGTTGAAGGGATTGGCGCGGTGGATGGTGGCGGAGGCACCGTGCGACCTGAAGGTGTTCGTGGATACGGCGCCCGTGATGGAGAAGCCGCTGGCGGAAGCGGCGGGGCTGGGATGGCAGGGCAAGCACACCAACCTGGTGAGCCGCGCGCATGGGAGCTGGCTGTTCCTGGGGGCGATCTACACGACGCTGGACCTGACGCCCGATGCGGCGGGGCGCGATACGTGCGGGTCGTGCGATGCGTGCCAGCAGGCGTGCCCGACCGACGCCTTTCCAAAGCCTTATCGGCTGGATGCCAGGCGGTGCATCTCGTATCTGACGATCGAGCACAAGGGGCCGATCCCGGAGGAGTTCCGGGCGGCGATGGGCAACCGCATCTATGGGTGCGACGACTGCCTGGCGGCGTGCCCGTGGAACAAGTTCGCGGCGGCGGCGAGCGCGAACATGGCGTTTCATCCGCGCGCGGAGCTGACCGCGCCGGCGCTGGCCGATCTGCTCGACCTGGACGATGCGGGGTTCCGGCAGGTTTTCGCGGGATCGCCGATCAAGCGGATCGGGCGGGAGCGGATGGTGCGCAATGCGGCGATCGCGGCGGGGAATAGTGGCGAGGACGCGCTGGTGCCCGCGTTGCAGCGGCTGGCGACGGATGCGTCGGAAACGGTGGCGGAGGCGGCGCGCTGGGGACTGACGCAGCTAGCGAAACACGCAAAAAAATAGCGGCCCGAAGACCGCTATTTCCCTAGCCGAAGCTATGAACAGCTTAGTTGCTGTCGGCGTCGTCGTCCGAGTCGGCGACCACGACGATACCAGCGACGACCGCAGCCGCAGCGAGAACCGCCACGATCACGCCGCCACCGGCCAGCTCGTTCTTCTTGGCCGAAGCCGAACCAGCGCGAGCCGACTTAGCGACCGACAGGCTGGCAGCCGAGTTCGCCGGAGCGGCGAGAGCCGGAGCAGCCGTCATCGACACGGCAGCAGCAGCTACGAGAAACTTTCCAAGACGCATGATGAACTCCCTTTGTGCTCGTCACGCTGCCCTATGGCAGTGCAGCAAGACCATGGCAAGACTCTAGTCGATTGACCTCAATTTGTAACATTTGCTTGTTGCGTCGCAGTCACACCAGATCAGGCAGCGGTTGCGACGCTGGGGGCAAGTATTGCCTCCAATGTCCAGCTCTGATCGTCCTGCAATCCCAGTGCGGTAAGACGGCCACTGGTATAGGCGCCGGTATCGATACCGATGCGGTGGGGCAGCCATTCGACCTCTTCGCTGACCGTGTGGCCATGCACGATCCGCTTTTCGAGCAGACCGCGATGATCCAGAAACGGATCGCGAATCCAGCGGAGGTCGGCCGGGCGCTGCGCGTCGAGCGCGACGCCGGGGCGGACACCGGCATGGACGAAGGCATAATCGCCGATCACCACCATCGTCTCCAGCGCGCGCAGGAACGCCTGATGCTCAGGCGGCACCAGCGTGCCGAGTCGCTCCGCCACCTCGGCATAATCGAGGCGTTCGTAATCGGGCGCCGACAGGCCGTAGCTGAGCATGGTTTCGCGCCCGCCGACGCGGCAGAACAGCCGCAGCGCCTTCGCATCGCCGTCAAGCGCGGAGAGCAGTATCTCCTCGTGATTGCCGGCGATGACGCGTACGTCGCGACCCGTTTGCGACAATTGCAGCAGGCGGGAGACCACGCCCGCCGAATCGTCACCCCGGTCGACCAGATCACCCAGGAAGATGAGCGTGGTTTCCGCAGGACCGCGACCCGCGTCATCGGCGTCGATCTGCGCGAGCAGCAGATCGAGCAGGTCGAGCCGGCCGTGGATATCCCCGATCGCATATACGCGCTGACCGGAGGGAATGGCCGCGCTGGCATCGGATGACCCGCGCCGGCGGCTTCGAAGGAACTTGGCGATCATCGGGCTGCTTCACTGTGGCAGGACCCATGGCCCATAAGCCCTTGGCCCCCGCACCGCAACGTGCGGGACAGTGATGCCCCCGGCCGTATCGCCGGCCGGTCAGGCCGGGGCTACAGGCTGATCCGGCCAGAGCCCGCGCGTGTCGAGAACCCGCTTGGTCCGACGTTCCTCCAGCGGGATGGAGCGAAACAGGTCGTGATCGACCAGCACGATCAGCACGGGACAGGTTTCGAGCGCGGTGTCGATATCGACGAGCAGGGCACCGGTATCGGCCAGAGCGGGCGGCAGCGCCGGTGCATAGGGTTCGACCACGCGGATGCGTCCGGCATGGCGATCGGCCAGCGCCTGCACGACGCGCAGCGCGGGGCTTTCGCGGAAATCGTCGATATTGGCCTTGAAGGCGAGGCCGAGACAGGCGACCGGGGCGTCGCCGGTGGCGCCCAGCAACGCTTCGGCCTGTGCCACGACATGATCGGTCTTGCCGTCATTCACCTCGCGCGCGGTGCGGATCAGCGGCGTCTGTTCGGGCGCGGCGGCGACGAGGAACCACGGATCGACCGCGATGCAATGACCGCCGACGCCGGGGCCGGGCGAGAGGATGTTGACGCGCGGATGGCGGTTGGCGAGGCGGATGACCTCCCACACATCCACCCCCAGCCGATCGGCGACCAGGCTGAGTTCGTTGGCAAAGGCGATGTTCACGTCGCGAAACGCGTTTTCGGTCAGCTTCGTCATTTCCGCGGCGCGCGCGGTGGTGGTGACGCAGGCACCGCGCACGAAACGGCGATAAAAGGCGAGCGCCTTGCGTGCGCAGCGCGGGGTGATGCCGCCGATCACCCGGTCATTGTCGATCAGCTCCACCAGGATACGGCCGGGCAGCACGCGTTCGGGACAATAGGCGATCGAGATATCGGGCTGGTCGGTGCAGCGGCCCGGCACCTTCAGATCGGGGCGCAACTGCGCGATCAGGTCGCGCACCTGTTCGGTGGTGCCGACCGGCGAAGTCGACTCGAGGATGATCGTGTCACCCACCTTCAGCACGGCGGCGATGCTGGTCGCGGCTTGCAGGACATAGGCGATGTCGGGCTGGTGATCGCCGGTAAAGGGCGTGGGCACCGCGATGACGAAGATGTCGGCGGGCGCGACTTGCGTGGAGGCGCGCAGCGTGCCGCGGGCGACGACACCCGAGACGAGGCCGTCGAGATCGACCTCCTCGATATGGACGCGACCTTCGTTGACGGTGTCGACCACGGTCGCGCTGACATCGATCCCCAGCACGCGGGCACCGGTGCGGGCAATCACCGCGGCGGTGGGTAGGCCGATATAGCCCAGCCCCATCACGACGACGTTCAATTCAGGCGCGCCCAGCATCGGCGATGATCCTCGCTATCCGTGTCGCTGCCTGCCCGTCGCCAAAGGGATTGTGCGCACGGGCCATGGCGGCATGCACCTCGCTATTGTCGAGAAGCGTGAAGACTTCGGAAACGATGCGCGCTTCGTCGGTGCCGACCAGGCGGGCGGTGCCGGCGGCGACGCCTTCGGGCCGTTCGGTCGTTTCCCGCATGACCAGCACCGGCTTGCCGAGCGCGGGTGCCTCCTCCTGCACGCCGCCCGAGTCGGTCAGGACGATGTCGCAGAGTTCGAGCGCGCGCACGAAATGCGGATAGTCGAGCGGCGGGATGCGCCAGACATTCCCGCGCTCGCCCAAGACGGCATTCATGACGCTGCCCACCGACGGGTTCGGGTGCATGGGAAAGAGGATGGCGACATCCGGCCGGTCGGCGATGCGGCCGATGGCGCGGGCGATCGCCCCCATGCCATCGCCGAAGTTTTCGCGGCGGTGGGTGGTGACAAGGATGAGGCGGCGGCCATCCAGCCGATCGGCGACGCTGTCGAGCCCGGCAGCAAGCGCGGGGTCGGCCGCGATGCGCCCCCGGGTCCAGAGCAGCGCATCGATCACCGTGTTGCCGGTCACATGGATGCCAGCGGGGTCGATCGTCTCGCGACGCAGGGCCTGGGCGGCGGTGTCCGTGGGGGCGAAATGCCAGGTGGCGATGGGCGCGACGATGCGGCGGTTCACCTCCTCCGGCCAGGGATGATAGATGTCGCCCGAGCGCAGACCCGCCTCGACATGGGCGACGGGCAGCTTCCGGTAATAGGCGGCGAGCGCGCCGGCCATTGCGGTGGCGGTGTCGCCCTGCACGACGACGAGGTCGGGGCGTTCCGCATCCATGACGTCGCCGAGGCCGGTGAGCAGGCGCGCCGTAAGCCGGTCCAGCGTCTGGCCCGGCTCCATCAGGTCGAGATCGATATCGGGCGACAGGCCGGCGATCGCCAGCACCTGATCGAGCAGGCCGCGATGCTGCGCGGTGACGCAGGTGCGCACGCGTAAAGACGGCTGGTCCGCGAGCGCGCGGACCACGGGAAAGAGCTTGATGGCCTCTGGCCGGGTGCCGAAGATGACGAGAACGGTGCGCTTTGTCATAAGGCCGAACATAAGCGTGCGTTGTTTAAGAGCGTGTCAATTCTGGACGCAATCATGTTTGCCGCACGCAGACGCCCGCGCTAGGCGCAACAGACGGAATCCCAGGGAGAATTTCATACGATGACCATCAAACCGCTCCGCAAGGCCGTGTTCCCGGTCGCGGGCCTGGGCACCCGCTTCCTGCCGGCGACCAAGGCCATGCCGAAGGAAATGCTGACCGTGGTCGACAAGCCGCTGATCCAATATGCGGTCGAGGAGGCGCTGGAAGCCGGGATCGAACAGATCATCTTCGTCACCGGTCGTGGCAAGGGCGCGCTGGAGGATCATTTCGACGTTTCCTACGAACTGGAAGCGACGATGAAGGCGCGCGGCAAGTCGATGGCGCTGATCGAGGGTATCCGCCAGAAGCCGGGCAGCCCGGTCTATGTCCGCCAGCAGGAGCCGCTGGGCCTGGGCCATGCGGTGTGGTGCGCGCGCGAGATCGTCGGCGACGAGCCGTTCGCGGTGCTGCTGCCCGACGAACTGATGGTCGGCACCCCCGGCTTCCTGTCGCAGATGGTGCAGGCCTATAACCGGGTCGGCGGCAATCTGGTGGGTGCGCTGGAAGTGGCGGACAGCGAGACCGACAAATACGGCATCATCTCGCCGGGCACGCGGGACGGCGCGCTGACCGAGGTGAAGGCGCTGGTCGAGAAGCCGGCCAAGGGCACGGCGCCCTCGAACCTGATGATCCCTGGCCGCTACATCCTGCAGCCCGATGTGATGCGCATCCTGGAGAAGCAGGAAAAGGGCGCCGGCGGCGAGATCCAGTTGACCGACGCGATGGCGCAACTGATCGGCACGCAGCCGTTCCACGGCGTGACGTTCGATGGCGACCGGTACGACTGCGGCGACAAGGCGGGTTACGCACAGGCGAACTTCGCGCTGGCGCTGGCGCGCGCGGATATCGGGCCGGCGGTGCGCGATTTCGCGCGCAACCTGCTGGGGTGATGCGGGCGGGAACGGGGCGGGCGATGGTGCCGCCCCGTTCCCGCTCAGAATGCGTTGCGGTGGAGGACGACGCGGAAGGTCATCGCGATGATCTTCAGGTCGCGCCAGATTGACCAGCGCTCCAGATATTCCAGATCGGCCTGCAGGCGGTTCTTCAGATCATCCTCGATGATCGTCGCGCCGCGATAGCCGCGCACCTGCGCCAGTCCGGTCAGCCCGGGCTTGGCGGCATGGCGGTGCCAGTAGCGGCCATCGACCTCCCAAAAGAGCTTTTCCGCCGCGCGGCTGCCCAGTGCGTGCGGGCGGGGGCCGACGATGCTCATGTCGCCCTTCAGCACGTTGAAGAGCTGGGGCAGTTCATCGACGCTGGTCTTGCGCAGGATCGCGCCGACGCGGGTGATGCGGTCGTCGTCGCGGCTGGCGGAGCGGGCGCCGGCGCTGTCGCAGCCCTCGACGCGCATGCTGCGGAACTTCCAGATGCGGAACATGCGGTTGGCGCGGCCGATGCGCACCTGCTTGAACAGGATGGGGCCGGGCGAATCGTAGCGGATGGCGATCGCCACCATGGTGAGGAGCGGTGCGAGCAGCAGGATCGCGGTGAGCGACAGGGTGATGTCGAACACGCGCTTCACGAAGCGCTCGAACAGGCCGAGCGGGCCGGCAGCGACGATGACGGTGGGGGTCTTGGCGTAGGACGAGGCGCCGAGCGGGGCGAGGGTTTCCAGCTCGGGCAGGAACATCTCGGCCTGGACGTTGGCGCCCTTCAGTGCATGCGCCCAGGCGGAACGCTGTTCGGGCGCGCAGGCGACGATGACACGGTCCGCCCCGGACAGCGTCTCGGCCAGACGGTCGTACATCATCGGATCGTGCCGGTCCGGGTCGAAGCCGTCCGCGGCGTTCAGGATCATCGAGAAATTCTGCGTCGGCAGGGGCACGCGCCCGTCGTGCAGCAGCATGACGTTGAACGGCCGGCCGCCCACCAGCGCGGGCATGTTGCGCACGAACAGGTAGCGCGAGATGGCGACCATGACGAGCGTGGCGGCGGTGCCGACCGACACCACCAGACGCGGGAAATGATCGGTCGCGCGGAAGCAGAAGGCGACCAGGATCACCGCACAGACCGCGACGGCGGCGGTCTGCACCCCCTTGATCGCGGCGCGTGACGGCTCCTGCAGGTTCCGGGCGTCATAGGCGTGCATGTAGAAGGCGGTGAACAGGTAGATCGGCAGCACCGCCGCGACGATGAAGGCCCAGTGGGTGGTGCCGGGCTGTGCCTCCCGCAACCACGCCGCCAGTGCGAAGCCGAGGACGAGGCAGGCGGCATCGAGTGCCACGAGGCCGCAGAAGACCCGCACGCGCAAGGTGGCGGCGGGCGGCTGCCAACGCGGCGCCCGTGGCGGCGCGGCCGGGAAAGCCTGTTGGGCGTGATGGGTCATAAGCTGCAACGCTCCCGCCTTCACGTCTGCCGGCGAGCGGCCGGCGGCACGATGATACGCTACTCGAAGCAGGGGGACGGACAATCATCCCGCACCGCAACATGAATGCTGTAGGACGAAAGTTCGTCAATCCTAAAGGGGGTTGGCGGGCCAGAAGCGGTCAATCCTGTTGACCGGTGCGAAAGGTGCGGCATGCCGATGCGCGGTGGGCTCAACTGGTCGGCTTCGCTCCGCACTTCAATCGGTTACGGAAAGACTCGAGGGGCGCAGGCGCGGCAGCCGGGGTCCTTGGGGAGGCGCAGGGTGCGGTAGCGGGCGGCGAGCAGGTCGGCGATCAGGAGCGTGCCCGCCGGGTCTTCGCCGAAGGGGGCGATGGCGCGGATCGCCTCCAGCGCGGCGAGGCTGCCGATCATGCCGGTGACGGGGCCGAGGATGCCGGCATCGGCGCAACTGAGCGCGGCGGCGTCGGGCGCGTCGCCGACGAAGCAGCGGTAGCAGGGGCGGCCGGGCTCCCAGCCGCGGTAGACGGCGAGCTGTCCCTCGAACTGGCCGACCGCCGCGGAGACGAGGGGGACGCGGGCGCCAAGCGCGGCATCGGCGACGGCGAGGCGGGTGTCGAAATTGTCGCTGCCGTCGATCACCACGTCGGCGGAGGCGACGAGGGCGGGGGCGGTGGATGCGTCGATGCGCAGGGCGTGCGTCTCGACGGCGACATGGGGGTTGCGGGCGGCGACGAAGGCGGCGGCGGCGGCAACCTTGGGCTGGCCCACCTGTTCCATGGCGTAAAGCGTCTGGCGCTGGAGATTGGACAGGTCGACGCGGTCGTCATCGACCAGGATCAGGCGGCCGATGCCGGCGCCGGCCAGATAGGGGATGGCCGGAGCGCCGATGCCGCCCGCACCGATCACCAGCACGGTGGCCGCCTTCAGCCGCATCTGCCCCGCGCCGCCGACTTCCTTCAGGACAATCTGGCGGGCGTAGCGGGTGAGTTCGTCGTCGGACAGGCTCACCATTGATAGATGATCGTCGCCTTGTACCAGCCGGGGCGCAGCGACGCGGTCCGCAGCGTACCGGTGCGCACCATGGTCGAGACATAGCCGGCGGTATATTGTTCGACCGTGGGGCAATCGATCGCCTGCGGCAGCGCGCGGCGCACGGTTCCCTCCGCACTGAGCAGGAGCGCCACGGGGGCGACGATCTGCGAGCGGCCATCGGGCAGCACCTCCGCCTTGCAGCGGCCGGCGGCGACTTCGGCGCGGGCATAGGTGATGCGCTCGCCCGCGTTTTCGGGAAGCGGCAGCGAGGGCAGGCCGGTCCAGTCGGCGGGGGGCGTTTCCACGGCGGGCGCCTGGAGCGCCGCGAGCAGCAGGAGCGCGATCACCGGCCGGTCGATCCGAAGCCGCCGGCACCGCGGTCGGTCTCATCCAGCGTATCGACCTCGGCGAGCAGTGCGCGCTGCACGGGGGCGGGGACGAGCTGCGCGATACGGTCGCCGCGCGCGACCTGGAACGGATCCTGGCCGAGATTGGCGAGGATCACCTTCACCTCGCCGCGATAATCATGGTCGATCGTGCCCGGCGTGTTGAGGCAGGTGACGCCGTGTTTCAGCGCAAGGCCGGAGCGGGGGCGGACCTGGACTTCATATCCGGCCGGGATGCCGAGCGCGAAGCCGGTCGCCACCGCCGCACGCGCGCCGGGCGCCAGCGTGAGCGACTCGGCGGCGACCACATCCAGCCCGGCGGCGCCCGCGGTCGCATAGGCGGGTAGCGGCAAGCCCTCGCCATGGGGCAGACGACGCAGGCGGAGGGCGATGGGATCGGTCATGACGCTCCTTGTAGCGCATTGGCAATGCGTTGCGCGAGCCTGGCGGCGACGGTCGATTTAGGCAGTCGTTCCCAGCTTTCCACCCCGTCTGCGGTGACCAGATGGACGGTGTTCGCCTCCGCACCAAAGACGTCGGCCGATACATCGTTGGCGACGATCCAGTCGGCACCCTTGCGGACGCGCTTGGCGGTCGCGTGGGCGATCACGCCCTCCGTTTCGGCGGCGAAGCCGATGACGAGGGCGGGCCGGCGCGGCGCGTGGGCGAGCGTGGCGAGGATGTCGGGGTTTTCGACGAGCGACAGGGCAGGCGGCGCGCCATCGCCCTTTTTCACCTTTTGCGGTGCGGCCTCGACCCGCCAGTCGGCGACGGCCGCGACCATGACCGCGGCGTCGGCGGGCAGGGCGGTGTCGACGGCAGCAGCCATGTCGCGCGCGCTTTCCACATCGATCCGCGTGACGCCGGCCGGTGTGGGAAGCGTGACCGGACCGGAGACCAACGTGACGCGCGCGCCGAGATCGGCAAGCGCGCCGGCAATGGCATAGCCCTGACGGCCGGACGAGCGGTTGGCGATGTACCGCACCGGATCGATCGCCTCATGCGTCGGCCCGGCGGTGACGAGGATGTGGCGGCCGGCAAGCGGTTGCGGGGGGCGTGAGGTCTCGAACTGCGCCTCGATTGCGTTGGCGATCGCCTCCGGCTCGGGCAGGCGGCCGGGGCCATATTCGCCACACGCCATCGCGCCTTCATCGGGGGCGAGGACGGTGATGCCGTCGGCGCGCAACTGCGCGACGTTGCGCTGCGTGGCCGGGTGCAGCCACATGCGCACGTTCATCGCGGGCGCGGCCAGCACCGGCTTGTCGGTGGCGAGCAGCAGGGTGGTGGCGAGATCGTTCGACAGCCCCGCCGCCATGCGCGCCAGCAGATCGGCGGTGGCGGGGGCGACGACGACCAGATCGGCCTCGCGGCTGAGGCGGATATGGCCCATTTCCGCTTCGTTCTTCAGATCCCACAGGCTGGTGTGAACCTGATCCTCGGTGAGTGCTGCCAGCGTCATCGCAGTGACGAAATGGCTGCCGCCCTCGGTCAGTACACAGCGCACCGAATGCCCGCGGCGGCGGAGCAGGCGGATCAGTTCACAGGCCTTGTAGGCGGCGATGCCGCCGCCGACGATCAACAGGATGCGCTTCATCGTACCACCCGCGTCACCGTGATGCGCCGTGCATCACGCGCCGATCCGATCAGGTCGCGCAGGCCGTCGACGGCAAAGAGCAGCCCGATGGGGACGAGCGGCGCGATCAGCAGAACCCAGTAGAAATTGTCGGCGCGCGCGAAGAGCATCAGCAGCAGCGCATAACCGGCAATGACCGAGCCGGCGCGCTGCGCGGCGGGATCGTCCCATGCGGCCCAGCCGAACAGTGCCAGCACCACGCCGATCGCGGCAACGGCCATCGGCAGCAACGCGAGCGCGGTGGCGCCGGCAATCGCCTGAACGAGAAAGCCCGGCCCCATCAGCCCGGTCCAGCCCGGCGAGGCGGGATCGAGCGGCTTGGCGACGAGCGAGACGGCATAGCCATGGGCGGCCACTGCGACGGCAAGGACGGCGATCGCGATCCCCCAGCCCCGCAGTTCGCGCGCAGCACCGCTGCGCCACGCCCATGCGGCCATGATGAGCAGGTACAGCGCCGCCGTTTCGCGTATCAGCGCGGCGGCGAGGCCGAGCGCGGCGGCCTCCGCCCAGCGTCCCTGCGCATGGCGGCCCAGCGACCAGGCGATCAGCAGCCCGGCCCAGCTTTCGTGAAACCAGGCGAGCGACGGCTGGACGATGACGAACAGCCCGGCGAGCAACACCAGCATGGCACCGCCGCGCGTGAGCGGATTGGCGACGACGCCCCGCAGCCGCGGATACCAGCTTGCGATCACCGCCAGCGCCAGGCCCCACAAGGCCGCAAGGAACAGCCAGTGCGGCAAGGCGGCCTGCACCACCGCCAGCGTCGGCAGGCGAAAGGCGATAAAGGGACGCAGCGGATAGCCGCCGGCGCGCAACTGGTCCGCCAACACCGGATAATAATGGCCGCCGTGACGCAGCGCCTCCACGACGCCGCTGTAGAGCGCGATATCGGTCTGGCCGTTCGCCGGCGCATCACCGGCGAGCGGCGCCGCGCCAAGCGCGGTCAGGCCGATCAGCAGCAGGACGGCGAGCGCGGCCAGCACGACGCGCGCGGTGCGCGCCTCCACCCCGCCGAACCGGGTCGGTCGGGCAAGGATCAGGGGACGGGAGGCGCGGCGGGGCATGATGTCGGCCCGGTTACCGCAGCAGCGTCGCCAGTGTGGCGGCGACGCCGGCCGCGCCCGACAGCGTCGCGACGAGCGCATAGCGCCAGCCGCCGCCGATGCGCACCACCTCGATCTCCTTCAGCGGCGGGGCGGGAGGCTCGCCGCCGGGCGCCGGATAGCGCGCCTCGATCCGGCGAACGAGTTCGGGCAGGCGGGCGAGCGTGCGCACGTCCTGGATCAGCCGGTCCGCGACATAGGCTTCCGGCCCCAGTTCGGTGCGGATCCATTCGCGCACGAAGGGGGCGGCCGAATCCCACAGGTTGATTTCGGGATCGAGGCTGGTGGCCACGCCCTCCACCATCACCATCGTCTTTTGCAGGAGCAGCAGATGCGGCTGCGTCACCATGTCGAAATCGCGCGTGATCGAGAACAGGCCGTCCAGCATCATGCCGATCGACATGTCCTTGACCGGCAGGCCGCGCATCGGCTCGCCCACCGCACGCAGCGCCGTGGCGAATTCGGCGACATTGTGGTGCGCAGGCACATAGCCCGCCTCGAAATGAATTTCCGCGACGCGCTTATAGTTGCCGGTGATCAGACCATAGAGGATCTCGGCCAGCCAGACGCGGGCGCGCCGGTCGATCCGGCCCATGATGCCGAAGTCGATCGCTGCGATCTTGTTGCCGGGCAGCGCGAACAGATTGCCCTGGTGCATGTCGGCGTGAAAGAAGCCGTCGGCGATCGCCTGGCGCAGAAAGGCGCGCACCAGCGTCTGCGCCAATTTGGGCAGATCGTAGCCGGCATCGATCAGCGCCTGCCGGTTGGACAGCTTGATGCCGTCGATCCATTCGATCGTCAGCACCTTGGCGGTGGAACGTTGCCAGTCGATCTGAGGGATGACGAAATCGGGCTCGGCGGTCATCCCCTCGGCAAGTTCGGAGGCGGAGGCCGCCTCGCGCCGGAAGTTCAGTTCGCGCAGCGTCCAGCGGCGGAAATTCTCGACAGTCAGGCGCGGGCGCAGGCGGGCGGCCTCGCGGCTCATGCCCTCCACCTGTGCGGCAGCCCATTGATAGGTGTCGATGGCGCGGGTGAAATCGTCCTCCACGCCCGGTCGCAGCACCTTGACGGCGACCTGCCGGCCATCGGTGGTGACGGCGCGGTGGACCTGCGCGATCGAGGCGGCGCCGATCGGCGTTTCCTCGATCCGCGCGAACAGTGCCGAGGGCGGCCGGCCGAAGCTGGCCTCCATCGCAGCGCAGATCGTCTCGAAGGGGACGGGCGGCAACTGGTCCTGCAGGCGGAGCAGGTCGTGCGCAGCCTCCTCGCCGACGAGGTCGGGACGGGTGGCGAGCGTCTGGCCCAGCTTGATCGCGGCGGGGCCGATCGCCTGGAACGCGTCCGCATAAGCGGGTTTGGCCGGCACGCGCGCACCGAAACGGGCGATGCGGGCCAGGCGGCGGACGGGGGCGGGGGTATTCGGATCACGCTCGATCCCGCGCAGCGCGCCGTGACGGGCGAGCGTACGGCCCCATTTCAGCAGGCGCCAGAGGTGCGTGGCGGATGTCGTCATGCGGTGGTTACTTCCCGTTCCAACGGCGGAACGGGAGCATGGCTGCGCGCATCAGATCTTCCAGCCGGAGTGGATCGCGACCAGGCCGCCCATGATCGGCTCGACCTTGGTTTCGATGAAGCCGGCGTCCCGGATCATGCGCTCAAAGGTCGGCATGTCGGGGAAGCGGCGGATCGATTCGATCAGGTAGCGGTAGCTGTCGGCATCGTTGGCGAGCAATTGCCCGAGCCTGGGCACCAGCTTGTGCGAATAGCTGTCATAGACCTCGGCGAAACCCGGCCACTGGGTGGTCGAGAATTCGAGGCAGAAGAAGCGGCCGCCGCGGCGCAGGACGCGGTGTGCTTCGCGCAGCGCCTTGGGGATGTCGGTGACGTTGCGGATGCCGAACGCGATCGTATAGGCATCGAAGAAGCGGTCGGGGAAGGTCAGCGTCTCGGCATTCGCCTCGGTCCAGACAAGGCCGTCGATGCCGCGTTCCTGTGCGCGCTTCATGCCGACGTCCAGCATCGCCGGGTTGATGTCGGCGACGGTGATGCTCGCGCCTGACTCGGCGAGGCGGAAGGCGATGTCGCCGGTGCCGCCGGCCATGTCGAGGATCTGGTCCGTCCGGCGCGGCTTCACGCGGCGGACGAAGCGATCCTTCCACAAACGGTGCATGCCGCCCGACATCGCATCATTCATCAGATCGTAGCGGGCCGCGACATTGGTGAAGACGCCGCCGACGCGGGCGGTCTTCTCGGCGGGGGTGACGTCTTCGTAGCCGAAGGAGACGGTTTCGCTCATGATCATCGCCCTAGCCCGCCCTTGAGGCGGGGGCAAACGCTACCTAGTTTCACAAGCACATGCCCGAGCTTCCCGAAGTCGAAACCACCGTGCGCGGGCTGACCCCCGTGCTGTCCGGCCAGCGTCTGACGCTGGTCGAGCCGCGCCGCGCCGATCTGCGCCGCGCCTTTCCCGCCGATCTGCGCCAGCGGATGACGGGGGCAACGGTGACGTCGCTGGGGCGGCGCGCCAAATACGGACTGGTCGACACCGATCGCGGCGACACGATGATCTTTCACCTCGGCATGTCGGGCCGGTGGCGGATCGATCCGGGCGAAGCGCAGACGCACGACCATCTGGTGATCGAGACCGGGGCAGGGCGGCGGCTGGCGTTGAACGACGCGCGGCGATTCGGCTTTGTCGATCTGGTCGAGACGGCGGCGCTGGAGGCCTATCCGCCCTTTGCCGCGATGGGGCCGGAGCCGCTGGGGCCTGGGCTGACCGGCGCCTATCTGCATGGCGTGCTGAAGGGGCGTGCGGCGCCGATCAAGGCGATGCTGCTCGACCAGCGGATCGTGGCGGGTCTGGGCAACATCTATGTGTGCGAGG
>NZ_CAMLAC010000046.1 GCF_946477935.1 uncultured Sphingomonas sp.
GCAGATCAGCCAACTGCGCAAGCTGCCTGATCTGCGGTCGTCACACCACGCTTACGTAGCTTGGGGACCGGTGAGAGGATGGTCGAAAACGTACGCTAAAGGGTCTCTTCAACGCCAAGTTGCTCACGAGTTCCGCGACGGCCCGTCAGGAGGTCAGCATTTGCGGCGATGATGGCGGCGATCTCATCGTAAACGACACGTACCCGCACCGACATCTCGGCGGCAGCATGGCCTACCAGCCATACCGGCTCTTCCATCAACAACGTGCAGGGCAAGCGCGACAGACCCGGATCGAGAAAGCAGGGCAGGATTCCCACGCCGAGGCCCGCGACAATGGCTGCGCGGTGAGCTTCGAGATGGTTGAAACGAAGGTCCGCCGATCGTCCGGCGAGGCGATAAAGCCAGCGCGAGGCGGGAAGATCATGATCGTCGGTCCACCCCACGAGCCTTGATGCAGCAAGATCGGGGATCGATCCGGCACCAGCGTAGAGGCCATGTCTCATCGTGCCAATCCTGCGAACCGTAAGAGCCCCGTGATCCGGAGGAACAAGACGCAAGGCCAGGTCGGCTTCGCCGCGGGCAATGCCCACCGGAGCGATACCCGTGATGATTTCTAGTTCCAGTTGCGGGTACTGCGAAAGCATGGCTGGCAGCGCCGGCAGCAGCAGGTGTGTTGTGATCGTCTCTGGCGCCGCAAGGCGCACCACCCCGCTGATTGTCTCGGCTCGACCGCTCGCACGGGCGCGGAAGCTGGCCATGGCTTCCTCCACCTGCACTGCTTCCGCCATCAACGCCTCGGCATCCGGCGCCGCCGTGTAACCGCCCGAGTGCCGCACGAAGAGTGTGGAGCCGATCGCGGTTTCAAGGGCATCGATCCGACGGCCGACCGTCTGCACGCTGACCCCGAGCATCCTGGCAGCGCCGGTCAGGCTGCCCGCCCGATAGGTCGCGGCGAAATAGCGAACGTCGTTCCAATCCATGCGTCATCCATATCTGGAAAGCGATCTTCCTTCCACTTCCATTCCTGAAGGCGCTGTTTGGACCTAAATAGGGCGGTGAAGGAGATCGCTCATGAACCAATCGCGATTTGAACGTGGGAAGGCTCGTTTGGCCGAGATCGACGGAGAAGCCGGACAAGCGGTGATCGCATCGCTTACCGATATCGCGCCCGATCTTGGCCGTTACATCATCGAGTTCGGTTTCGGCGACATCTACAGCCGCCCAGGCCTTGATCTCAGAACGCGCGAGCTGGCGACCGTCGCGGCGCTGGTCGCGCTCGGCACTGCCCGTCCCCAGCTCGAAGTGCATCTGCAGGGTGCGCTCAACGTCGGCGCCACGCAGGAGGAGATAGTCGAGATCATCATCCAGATGGCGCTGTATGCCGGCTTTCCCGCAGCGCTGAACGGCGTCGCGGCCTTGCGCAAGGTCCTGGAGACCCGTCATGGGTGAGAACGTCGCTCTGGTCGAACGATACTTCGCTGCTTTTGGCGCTGGCGATGTCGATGCGGCGCTCGACTGCGTCCACCCCGAGGCGATCTGGCACGTCGACGGCGACCCGGCGGTCGTCACGGTTGGGATTATGCAGGGGCGCGATGGGGTGCGCCGCTGGCTCGAACGCTTTCCCACCGGCTTTCGCCCATTGGCCTTTTCGGTCGAGCGCGTGATCGGAGACGGCGGGGACGTCATCGCCCTCGGGCGGTTTCGACACCGCGTTCAACCCGCCGATGCCATCGTGGACAGTGATTACGCCATCCGGTTCACGATCCGTGACGGCCTGATCGCGCGATATCAGATATTCGAGGATTCGCTGCTGATCGCGATGGCACGGCACAGCGCAGCGCCATCGCGACAGGCGCGGATCAATGGCGTGCTCTATGGTTGGGACGACCGCGGCAGCGGACGTCCCGTTCTCTTCCTGCACGGCCTGTTCCTGAACCGCCAGTTCTGGACCCCGCTGACCGACCGAATGGGAACGGGCAAGCGGTTAGTCACCTTCGACATGCCGGGCCATGGCGTCAGTGGCTGGCGCGATGGTTTCGATCTGGACGGCATTGCAGATGATCTGGCACTGTGGATTGCAGAGAATGGAGCGACGCCGGCGACGATCGTCGGCCACAGCCAAGGCGGCATGATCGCACTGCGGCTCGCTATCCGGCATCCGCATGCTGTTGAACGCCTTGTAGTGGTGAATAGCAGTGCGCGTGCCGAGTACCCCGAACGGTTGGGGGCATGGCGAAACCGTCGCGCGGCCTTGCTGGACGAGGGTGTGCGACATGGGGCGCTGAGCGAAATTCAACGCATGACGACCGCGCCGGGGTGGGTAAAGGCGCACCCCGGCGAGGCGGCCAGCGAACGCGAGGCCATGGCTTCGCATGACCCGGCTTCTCTTGCCTTTGCGCTTGATGCCGCAGTGCTCAATCGCGACGATATCCGATCGCTGCTTTCCCAGATCAAAGTGCCGGTAGAGGTGCTTTCCGGCGCGCTGGACCATGCGACGCCTCCCGAACTGGGGCAGGAGATTGCCATGTCAGTCGATGCGGGCCGTCATGTCGTCGTTGACGGTGCCGCACATCACATACCGATCGAACAGCCAGATGCGATCGCGGCCCTGTTTCGGCGCGACTGATGTGGTCAAACAGTGCGGGTTTTTCGGGCAAGGAGCTTCTCACCGTCTGGCCTGATCTCGCCCTTGGGCGTGACGTGCCGGTAGAGCGTCTGGCGGGTGATGCCGAGTTCGGCGCACAGGTCATCTGGCATGATAGCTGTCCTTCTTTGCTTTGCCGATCCCCTCGTGAGTGACTCATGGTCTCCGGCTATTGCTGTTGAAGACCATTACTGGATTGCGGCCGCACGGTTGCATTTGTTTTAGGCAAAGCCACGTTCCCGAGCCCAAGCAATGGCTGCGGCGCGCCGATTGACACCGATCTTTCCGTAGATGCCAGCAACGTGGTTTCGCACTGTGTTCCCCGACAGTGACAGGCGTTTCGCAATCGCCTTGTCGTCCAGTCCTTCACAGATCAATCCGAGAACCTCGCGCTCGCGAGGGGTTAGGTCCGCGGTCTCGATGGCAGACTCGGCACGCGGGTTACGCAGGGTCGCGAGCTTGTCCATCACGGTCCGGCTGAACCAGCTCGCATCCTTCATCACCGCCTCGATCGCATCGGCAAGCTCCAGCTCGCTCCTCCGGCGCGTGGTAATGTCCTGGTAGAGCCATAGCGTGCAGCGTTCGCCCCTGATCTCCATGCGCTCGGCCGACATGAGGCAGTCAACCGGCTGACCGTCCGCATCGATCAGCCGGACGTCGCGGTTGCGCACACCCCCGCTTCGATCCAGCTCCTGCTGCACCTCCTCACGCTGCGCCGGATCGGCCCAAAGCTCGGGATCGCCAGCGGCTCTGCCGATGGAGCCGGCCGAGCTGCGGCCGGTGAGGCGGACGAAGGCGTCGTTCACGTCCATTGTGCGGTGGCTGTCGGGCGAAGTCAGCACCATCGCCACGGGCGCCATCTCAAACAGGGTATGAAAGTGTGTCTCGCTCGATCGAAGCGCCCGTTCGGCTTTCCGGCGGGGCTCCAGATCGGCGAAGGTAAACAGCATGCACTTGTCGTCGCCGACATCGATCGGCTGACCGGCGATGATGACGAGCTTGGTATTGCCGTCCGGCAGCGGCAGCTCCGCTTCCATCTGCGGGATCGTCCGGCCTTCCGCAAGGCACTGCCTGGCATAGTCCTTTCGCTCGGCACCGTTGAGAATGTCGAGATCGTAGAGGCTGTTCCCTTGGACCACCTGACGGGGGTAGCCGGTCATTTCGAGAAAGCCGCGATTTGCCCGGCTAAATCGCTGATCCGAGAGCCGCATAATGAGCGCCGGCGCGGGGTTGGCCTGGAACATGGCCTCGAACCGCGCCTCCGCTTCATACTGTTCGGAAACGTCCTGAATCACGAGCGCGAGGCAGTCCGGCTCTTCGTCGTCCCCGGTCATCACGACGTCGCGCACCCGATGGGTCCAACGACGTTCATCGCTGCCGGCGGCACTCACCTCCACCACCAGGTCCGGGAAGCTCTCGCCCGCCAACATGCGGATGACGGGATACTCGCGGTTCGCAAGCCGATGCCCATTCCGGAACCGGAGCGCGAACCGCTGCGCATAGGTGTCGGCGTTCCCCCCGAGATCTTCGAGCTTCTCGACGCCGTGCATCGCCAGCGCGGCTTCGTTGGCCCAGATGATCGTTCCCGCCAGGTCGATCAGGATCACACCGGCAGTCATGCCGCCGATCAACTGTTCGAGATGGGTCAGCGTGTCACGGGCGAGAACGCGGGCAAGTGGATTGGACATGCCGGTAGAGCGCTGCGCCATAGGACGATGTTCCTCGTAGATACTGAACGTGTCAGCGAACTACCGGACATTTAGTAGTTATCTACCAGTCCCTTCGACTGAAAAAGAGTGCGCTCCGGGACACCTCAGCAGCCCGTCGGCGTTAGGGTGGCAAAGCTGAAGGACAGGCATGCCCGACGACATCCGTCTACCCATTGTTGAGGAGGAGGCGCACGTTCTCAAACGTGCGACCGACATCGAGCATGTCACCGTTCGCACTGTCCCTGAACAGGAGCAAGTCGTCGTTCGTGACGAGGTGCGCCGCGAGCATGTCGAGATCAAGCGGGTGGCGGTCGAGCGCGAGGTCGACCGCGCACCCGACGTCCGTGAGGAAGACGGTGTGACTATCATCCCCGTTCTCGAGGAGCGATTGGTTGTCGAAAAGCGGCTTTTCCTCGTCGAGGAAATCCATGTCTACCGGTCGGCGCACGCGGAGGCGGTGGAACTGCCGACCACGCTCAGGCGGACCCGCGTCGACGTCGATCGCATCGATCTCACCGAAACCCAGGAGGATGTTCATGGCAGGACCTAACGATAACAGGCCGGAGGGCGCGCCGAGTCACATCCACATCGAGAAGAACAAGGGCTTCAACTGGCTGCCCTGGTTGCTGCTTGCGCTTGGGCTGCTTGCCCTGCTGTTCGCTCTGAGCCGCTGCAACCGCGAGGACTCGGCTGCGGTCGCGCCCGCTCCCACCGCTACTCCGACCGAGGTTGTTGCGTCGACTCCGAACGCCGGCTCCGCTGACGCGCTGGTCGGCACGTCCGGTCTCGGCACCTATCTGGCCGGCACGGAGCCGCTTCCCCGCACCTTCACCTTCGAGAAGCTCAACTTCGACACCGCCAAGAGCAATATCCGACCCGCCGATGCTGCCGAGGTGAACGAGGTGGCCGCAACCCTCAAGCAGTATCCGAACGCCCGAATCCGCATCGCCGGCTACGCCGACGCGCGCGGCACCGATGCAGCCAACATGGCGCTCGGCAAGGCCCGAGCCGATAGCGTCAAGTCGGCGCTCGTCGCGCAAGGCATCAACGCCGGCCGCATCGAGACTGTCTCAGGCGGCGAGACCGATCCAGTCGACACCAACGCTACCGCTGGCGGTCGCTTTGAGAACCGCCGCACCGAACTCGTCGTGACGGCGAGGTAAGCCGCCAAATCCCGTCTCAATCGCAGGAGTAAGATCATGTCCAGCACCATCACCGCTCTGTTCGACAGCCGCGCCGACGCCGAGGCAGCCAAAGACCGGCTCAAGAGCGCGCGGATCGACGCCGACCACATCCATATCCACGACAAGTCGAGCGCCGGTTACAAGGAGACCGGCTACTCGACCCATGAGGACCGCGGCTTCTGGGACTCGATCAAGAACGCGTTCGTGCCCGATGAAGACCGCCACACCTATGAGGAAGGCGTGCGCCGCGGCGGTGCGCTGCTGACCGCCGACGTCGATGACGATTGCGTCGACGAGGCGGTGCGCGTGCTCGAAGAGGCCAACTCGATCGACATCGACGACCGTTCGAGCCAGTGGCGTTCGTCGGGCTGGGATTATCCGGGCACCGGCGCCGCTGCCGGTGCGACCGGGGCCGCTCTCGGCAGCTTCGACCGTCGCGAGACCGCCGGCCGCACGGCCGAACAGGAAGAGGTGATCCCGATCGTCGAGGAGCAACTGGTCGTCGGCAAGCGCGACGTCAGCCGCGGCGGGGTGCGCGTGCGCTCCTATGTGACTGAAACGCCGGTTCACGAGCAAATCCGCCTCCGCAACGAGCGGGTCAACGTCGAGCGGCGCTCGGTCGATCAGCCGCTTTCCGCGGCCGATACCGACGCCTTCCGCGAGCGGACGGTCGACATGACCGCGACCGGCGAGGAAGCGGTGGTCGGCAAGACCGCCCGTGTCGTCGAGGAGGTCGTGGTCTCCAAGACGGCCGAGGAGCATGTCGAGGAAGTCGACGACACCGTGCGCCGTACCGACGTCGAGGTCGACCGCGACACCGACGTCGAGACCCGCGGCTCGACCTTCCGCGACACCGACAAGCGTATCTAGTCGGTAGAGCCCGGCGCAGGTGAGAGCCTGTGCCGGGCTCACATGCTTTGCCAACAGGGAGACGGCGATGAACCCGAACTATGTGACAGCGGACGGCATGGTCGCCGGCACCCGCAACTTCGGCGACACCGCCGTTCTTTACCTACAGGAGTGGGGGCCGCGCGTTCTTGCCGCGGCCGTCATCCTCCTGATCGGCCACCTTTTGGCGAGGGCCGCCAAGTGGGGCGTCGCCGCGCTGGTCAACAAGACGCCGCTGGCGCGTCACGCGCACCGGCAGTCCGGTATTCCCGAGACGGGCCGCAACCCCAAGAGCGTCGGTGCCCAGGTCGGTGATGCGGCCTTCTGGATCGTGATCCTGATCGCGCTCGTGCTTGCCGCTCAGCCGCTTGGCCTGGCCGCTGCCACCAGCCCGGTCGGCCGAATGCTCAACCAGTTCGGCGCCGCCATCCCCAACATCATCGGCGCAGGGCTGATCTTCTTCGTCGGCTACATCGTCGCCAGCGTCGCCAAGAAGGCGGTGGAGGCGGTGCTGACAGCCGCCCGCACCGAGCAGCTCGCCGAACGCGCCGGGATGGCCAAGGCCGATCCCACGACGCTGTCGCGGATGGTCGGCGGGATCGTCTTCGCGCTCATCATTATCCCGGTCGCGATCGCCGCGCTCGATCAGCTCAACATCCGCGCAATCTCCGATCCGGCGACCGCGATGCTCCGCATCATCCTCGACAGCATCCCGCACGTTGTCGCAGCCGCGATCATTCTCGCGCTCGCCTATGTGATCGGCCGGTTCGCGTCGCAACTCCTCAGCCAATTCCTGAGCGGCACCGGCTTCGATCGCACGATCAGCGCGCTCGGCGTGTTCCCCTCAAGCACGACGCCGGCGGCCGGGGTTCCGTCAACTTCCGCAGGGGCCTCCGCGACGCCAGGGCTAGTGCCATCCAAGCTGCTGGGTAACGCCGTGTTCGTCGCCATCATCATCTTCGGCCTGATGGAGGCGTTCCGGCAACTCAACTTCGCCTACGGCTCGCGCATGATGGCGGAGATCCTGACCCTGCTCGGCTCGGTCGTTTTCGGTGCCGTCATCATCGCCGCAGCCATCGCCATCGCAAAGCTGGTGTCGACGGTCGTGCGCGCGGGCGGCGGGGCCAATGCCGAGCTGACCGCGAAGATCGTGCACGTTGCGATTATCGTGCTCGGCACCGCCATCGGCCTGCGCTTCATGGGTCTCGCCGACGACATTATCAATCTCGCCTTCGGCCTGATCCTGGGTGCCATCGCTGTCGCTTTCGCGCTCGCCTTCGGTCTCGGCGGACGGGATGCCGCTGCTAAGCTCGTTCAGCGTCTCAGCGGCTCGGCCGCAACACCCCATCCGCCGATCGCGCCGCAGTCGAGCACCACCCTCCGTCCGGGCAGTTCGACGCCGAGCGAGGAACCGCAGTCATGAGACGAGGGCTACGCCTCCAGCTCGTCGGGCTGGCACTGATCGCGTTCGTGGGGGCCTGTGACGGCCCCCGCGAGGATGCCGGCGAGCAGGCCGACGCCAACGCAGGTGTCGTATCGAGCGAGGATACGATCGAGAAAGGGCCGGCGGAGCGGACGGGGGAAGCCCAGGATCGTGCCGCTGACAGTCTGAACGAGGCGATCGAAGCACGTGCGGACGCCGCCGAGGACCAGGCGGACGCCGTTCGCAGCGAAGCCGATCAGCGGGCGGATGCCTTGGAAGAAGAAGCCCGCAGGGTTCGCGCGACTGCCGAGAAGAAGGCGGATGCGACGGAAGATCGTGCTGACGCAATTCGGCAGCGACAGTAACAAAGGCCCGCAAGAGGTCTCGCGTAATGAACTGGGAGCCAGGCTGTGTTCGGTCCCTGTCTGCTCATTCCGCCAGGCTGATGCGACATCCATCTGAAGCGCTCGGAACGCGCTACTGCCTGGAGAGCGGCGCAGGTGCCCAGCTTTTCATCGCCTGAACCCTATATCCTCTGGCTGACAGGTGCCGGAGTCCTGATCGCGCTCGTGGCATGGCTGCCGCTTGCGTTGAAACGATTGCCGCTGTCGCTGCCGATCATCTGTATCGGGATCGGAGCCGCGATCTTCTCGTTGCCGGCTGTGTCGCTGCGGCCTTTGCCGCTGTCTTACGCCGACATCACCGAGCGCTTCACCGAGTTCATCGTTATCATCGCGCTGATGGGCGCAGGCCTGAAGCTGGATCGCGTATTCAGCTGGCGCCGATGGAATGTGACCTGGCGGCTGCTTGCGGTCACGATGCCCCTCAGCATCGCGGCGATCACGGCGATCGGAGGCTGGGGCTTGGGCCTGTCATGGATCGCGGCGCTTCTGCTTGGGGCTTGCCTCGCTCCCACTGATCCCGTGCTCGCGTCAGACGTGCAGGTCGGTCCTCCCAAGACCGGAGAGGAAGATGAGGTGCGCTTCGGTTTGACGTCAGAAGCGGGCCTGAACGACGGTTTTGCCTTTCCGTTCGTCAACCTCGCTATCGCGCTGGGCATTTCGGCGAGCACCGGAGAGCCTTGGGCGCGCGAATGGGTGCTCCATAGTGTCCTGTGGGAAATCGGCGTGGGTGTCGCCGGCGGTTGGTTGATCGGCCGCCTGTTCGGCTGGCTGACCTTTCACGTGCCAGCGGAAACCAAGCTGGCTCAGACCGGGGATGGCCTGATCGCCATTGCCGCGACTTTCGTCTCCTACGGCGTGACCGAGCTGCTCAACTGCTACGGCTTTCTGGCTGTCTTCATCACCGCATTGACGCTTCGCCGCTCGCATCGCGATCATGAGTTCAACCGCGAGATGCACGACATCACCGAACAGGTGGAGCGCATCGGCATGATGGTGCTCCTGATCCTGTTCGGTGGTGCGCTGGTCAGTGGGCTCCTTCAACCGATTGGTTGGGTAGATGTACTGGCCGCTGCGATCATTATCCTCGTCGTGCGGCCCGTTACCGGCCTGATAGGGCTTGCCGGTTTGCGGGCAGACCTCTCCGAGAAGATGACCCTTGCCTTCTTTGGCATCCGCGGTGTGGGCTCCTTCTATTACCTGGCTTATGCGCTGAACCATGTTGAGCTTGCCGGAGGCGAGCGGCTGTGGGCCATCGTAGGATTGGTGGCGCTGTTTTCCATCCTCCTCCACGGGCTGACCGTCACGCCGGCTATGCGTCTCCTGGACAAGCTACAGGGACGCGATCCGGATGCCGACCTGCCGCCGCCAGGATTGAAAGGCCCTGCGGCGGATACAGAGCGAGCTTAGGTTGCTGGTGTAATAACCGTCCGTGACTGTTGAAAAATTCAACGTGCGCTGTTGGTGCTACTCCAGATATTCAGCCCTCCATAAAGCGCCAAGAGTGCCATAAGCTTGGCCAGTGGACCAAATACGTCCTCCAAGCTTGCACCCATCTGATTTAAAGGAACGAAAATATGCATGGCGCAGGTGGCGGGGGAAAACCAGGCCAGCGCAGAAAGCCAGCCCGGCATTGCGTGGAGTGGCCAGGCAAAACCCGCTAGAAACACGAGCGGCACAGATGTCGGCAACAGGATCTTCAATGCATCGTCGCCGCTGTTGAACAACTTACCCAGCAACAGCCCGAGCGCCGCCACGGTTGCCGCAAAGACAGGAACTGCGACGAGGAGCGCCGGCAGCGCCCCAGCGTGCGGGATATCCTGGATCCAATAGATCATTCCGAAATAGAGCAAGGCGGACAGCACGCCGACAAGGGTGCATGCCGCCCACATGCCAAGCGCGGCTGCGACGGACATCCGCCGTTCCCTGCGGCGTTGGCGTTCCGCCATCAGCCGGGCGCAGGCGAGCAGTAGCGTCTGCTGCAGGATGATGTTGGCGACCGCCGGGAAAATGTAGTCGCGGTAGCCGAGCGTGGTGTTGAACAACGGGTGGACAAGGATCGTCGGCATCGCCGCAAGCCGGGCACCGCCTTGCGCCGCGCGCCAGCGGTCGATCGCGCCGGCCAGCGTCGCGGCGACGCCGGTGCCGATGCTCTGCGCACGCAGCAGATACGTCCCGTTCAGCCACAATGCGATGCCCGCCGTACCTCTACCCGTCAGCGCGCCGCTGGTAAAATCGCGCGAGATCAGCAGGATGCCGTCCGCCTTCCGGTCACGCACGGCACCGCGCGCGGCGACCATGTCGGGAACCTCGCCGACGACGCGGACGCTGCGCGTTTCGCCAAGATCGTCGAGCAGGCGGCGCGCGGCGGTCCCGCCGTCGCCGTTCACAACCACCACGGGCAGCGCGCGGGCGGACTGGTGCGCATAGGGCGCTGGATAGTAGAAGGCATAGAGCAGCACCGACAATATCGCGAGCGACAGGAGATCGCGCGTGGTGACGATCGTCAATAGCGTGTGTTCGAGAGCCGCGCGAAACGTCATCGGCCTTCCCGGTCACGGCGGATAAGGATTATGCCCAGGCCGCCTGCGACCAGCGGATACACCAGCAGCGTTCCCGCTGCCTTCAGGAACGGCCCGGCGGAGGCACCAAGCACCTGATCCATCTGCAGCGTCATGTAGTGGGTCAGCGGCAACACCTGGTGCCAGACCCGCGCGAACAGGCCCGCGCCATCGATCGGCAGCGAAGCGCCTGAATAGGCGAGCGCCGATCCCGCAACGATGACAGCGCCCGACAAGGCGGTGGCAATGCTGCGCGTTGCAGCGACGAGCAATAGCGCGACCGCCGCGGTGGCGACGAACAGCAATGCTTGCCCCGCCACGATCAGCAGCAGCGATCCGTCTGCGCGATAGCCTTGTGCGAGCGTGAGCCACAGCAGCCACGCAACACCCCAGAACGTTCCCGCAATCACATGAGGAGAAAGCCGCCCGGCCAGCGTTGCCGCAACGCCACCCCGTACGGCGAACGCGGCGAACGAGCCATCGTTCATCAGCACCCCGATGCTTCCCACGCAGGCAACCGCGATCAGCAGGTGCAACACCCCCGGGCCCAGCAGCAGTCCTAGATACCATTCCAGGCTGAGCGATGGATTGCCGAGCACCGTCACCTGCACGCCGGGCAGCAACGCCGGATCGATCGCGGCCAGTCCCGCCACGCCGTGGGTGGACGCCCCGTACTGCGCCAGCGTGGCGGCGACTGCAACGCGCAGGTTCGTCGCCGCGAGTGCCCCCGTCGACAGGAACGCGGCCTGATGGAATATCTCGACGGGGGCGCGACCGGCATTACGGGTCCCGACGCCCCGGGGGATCACCACGGCGGCGACCGCCTGTTCGCGCCGCATCATCGTCACCGCGGCAGCAACGTCGGGCACCCGGCCGACGATCTGCAAGCCTGGGGAGGCGTCGATGGCGCGCACGATCCGCCGGGCCAATACACCGCCATCGCGGTCTACGATGACGGTAGGCAAATGGTGCGGCGATCCGGCAGAGAGCATCGCTGCCATCGCGCCGAGCAACATCAGCGGCATGACGGTCAGCAACGCCAGATCGACAGGCGTCGAAATGATGCGGCCCCATTCGGCCCGGCACGCATTATACACGGTGACCATCGCGGGCGTCACGCCGGTGGTTCGAACAGGACGCTCATGCCCGGCCGCAACCCTTGCGCCCCGCCTTCGGGTTTCAGCGTGACCTCGAACGCGCGGACGTCATAGCCGCGCGACTGGCGCGTGGCGCGCCATGTCGCGAAACTGCCCTGCGGCGCAATGTGGCTGATCCGGAACCGTAGGTCGCGGCCGAGCGCCGGGACGTGGCCGACGAGAAGGCGACCGGGCGTCAGTCCGTGATAGGCATCTTCGCGCACGGTCAACGCAACGTGCGGGTGATCGACGTCGATCACCTGAAACGCCGGCAGGATCGGGCTCACGATCTCGCCGGGGCGCAGCAACCGGCGTGACACCTCGCCGTCGATCGGAGACACGAGCCGCTTCTCGCGCTCCAGTGCGGCAGCGGTCGCGGTCGCGGCTCCGGCGGCGCGGACCTGCGCGTCGGCGATCGCGCGATTTTGCGGCCTGATGCCGGCGCGTGCCTTGTCGTACTGGGCCTTTGTCGCCTCCGCCGCACGGCCGGTGCTGTCGCGCGCGGCATGAGCCTCGTCGCGGCGCTGCGCGGCGATAACGCCTTGCGCATAAAGCGTGTCGGCACGGCGGCTCGACACCGCGGCCAGGTCGGCCGTCGCCTGTGCCGCCAGCCAGGTGGAACGCAACGAGGTCAGGTCTTCCGCCCTGGCCCCCTCGATCGCCACCGATTGCAGCGCCCGTGCGCTGTCGAGCGCCGCCTGCGCCTGCTGCTGACCACCATCGATCTCCGGCGCCGACAGGATCGCCATCACCTGCCCGCGGCGGACCCGGTCGCCCTCGTCCACCGCCAGCGTCTCCACACGAGCCAGCGCCTTGGTGGCAACATTGATCTCATCTGCCTCCACCTCGCCTTGCCATTGTTCGGGCGCGGGACGGCTCGCCAGCCACAGCCCGAGGCCGACGATTACGACGACGACGGCGATGCCGATCCACAGCAACCAGCGCGCGCGGCGCGAGGGGGCGGCAGGATCGACGTCGACTGCCGGATCGGTCATGGGCGGGCATCCGTGGGCAGATGGATGTCGGCGCCGGCGATATGATCCGCGAACGTATCGAGTTGGCCCGATGCCGACAGGAGCGCCGCCAGCGCGAGGTCATATTCATAGGCGATCGCCGCCCGCTGCGTGCGGGCCGTGGCAAGGGCGGCTTCCGCGGCCAGCACCGCGGTCATCGTTGCTTCTCCCTCGCGGAACGCAATCTCCTGCACTCGCAAATTCTCCTGTGCAGCCGCGAGCGAACTGTCGGTCAGCAGGAAGGCGCGCCGTGCCGATTCGACCAGATCCCACGCGCGCAACGTCGCGGTAATCGCGCTCTTGCGCGCTTCACGCGCGGCATCGTCGGCGGCCGCGGCGTTTGCCTTTGCTGCGTTCAGGGCATGGCGACGATCGACGTTGGACAGCAATGTGTAGCGCACGCCGACTCCGGCCACCCAGTCAGGCTCGGTCGGCAATGCATTCGATCGGTTGAGATTGTATTCGCCGAACGCGAACGCCTGCGGGCGGTAGCGCGATCTTGCAAGGTCCACTCCGGCGCGGGCGACTGCACCTGCCGCGTCGGCCTGCCGCGTCTGTGGTAATCTTGCCTCGCCGCCGGTGAAGCTGCCCGCGGGCGCAAGCGGATGACTGACGACAAAGAGACCGGTGGTGGGGCGTACCCGGTCCACCTCAAGCAGGCGGGCAAGGTCGTCCCGGGCGCCATCGTGGGCGATCGCGGCGCGCTGCCAGGTTCGCTCGGCGGTGTCGCGCGCGACCTGCGCCTCGAGCGTGCGCGCGTGAGCAACGACCCCAGCGGCCTCCATTTTGCGAACGTCCGATAGCAGCCGGTCGAGTGCGTCGCGGCTTTCCCGCGCCGACGCGGCGAGCGCCGCAGCGGCCTGTTCGCCGAAATAGACGCGGATGAGGTTGAGCTGCGCGAGGTCGCGCCCTTGCGCCGCGCGCGCCGCGGCGATGTCAGCGGCTGCGCGGGCGCCGCGCTGGATCGCAGGTATCGCTCCGCCGGAATAGAGCGGCAGTACCCCCTGCACCGTTGGACGGAACACATCGTCACGGTAGCGATAGCTCAGCTGGTCGGGGATCGCGGTGAACAGGCCGGGCAAAGCCTGCCCGATCCTGCCCACGATGTCGGATGCAATCTGCTGAAACGCAGGCGGGACGGTCATCGGGATGCCGGACAGGAAATCCTGCGTCGCATCGCGCGCATCCTCTTTCTGTCCGGTCAGATCGACCGCCAGCGTCTTCTGATATTCAATGTACTGCGCCGACGCGGTAACGACCGGACGCCTGAGCGTCGCTACCGCGGCTGCCGTTTCGCGCGCCGCATCTTCTGCGTGGTCGGCGGCCGCCAGCGCTGGCGAGGTCGTCTCCAGGCGTCGGCTTGCCGCATCGAACGTCATGGCGACGTCCTGTGCTGCCGCGCCGGCAGCGATTGGCATCAGCGATGCCGCGATTATTGTCGCGCGTGCCATCCCGAACCCTGCCCAGCCCCCGATCATCGTCAATTCTGTCATCCCGGCCATACGCGGCAATCGACGAACCACGACCGCGATGATCCTGTTCTATTGATGATCGAGACGATCCGCGACGGCAAGATCGGCCGGGGTGGGCGGCGTCTTGCGCCACGAACCAGTGCGTCCCCGCTCGACGCCATAGGCGTACAGGCGTCGCATGTAGGTCTTCTCGAACAGGCGGTCGCTGGGTGCGACGTCGTTCCCGATGAACGTCAAGTTCCAGTCGATGCCGTGGCGATGCGCGTAGACGTAGCTGGTTTCCGCCAGTGTCAGCAGCGCTGCCTGCTGGTTGAGCGCGAAGGCGCGCTTCAGGATCGGGACGAGCCGCGGCGTCACCATCTGAAAATCGCCGCCAAGCCTGCTGTTCATCAACAGGTAGACGTGCAGCCGGGCGGCGTCCCCGATCGGCGCGTCGCTGACCGCGAGCTGCGGCGGGATTGCGAGGATGCCAGCGGTCGTCCCGCCATCGGCATGAAGCTCGCGTACGGGCGCCCCGTTGCTGGACGCGTCGATCACCACCGGGGGAAACACCACAGGAATGGACGACGATGCCAGCAATACCCGCCGGAACAGCTCGACCTTGTCCGGCAACATGCTGGCGGCGATTGCCCCCATATCCCAGATCACGCTGCGTTGCGCGTCGAGATTGGCAGTGGCGACGAACAGGCGGCGCCCCTTGGCCTGCTCCTCCGCGATGCGCGCTACAAGTTCCGGTGTCACCTCACGTGCGATCAGTTTCGCAAGGGGTGCGGTGGAGGCGACACTGGTCGATCCCGGTATCGCAAGTGGGAAGCGGGGATGGAAGATGTCCCTTGCGGATACGCTGGTGTAAAACCGGGCGATCGATGCATCGCCTTCCTTGCCCAGAAAGGCAAAGGGAGCGATCAATGCCCCGGTGCTGACCCCGGTGACAACGCTGAACTCCGGACGCGTGCCGCTCTGCGTCCAGCCGTTGAGCACACCGGCGCCATAGGCACCCTCGTCAGCACCACCCGAAAGGGCCAGCATCGTTACCGGCTGCCCGGCCGGCACATCGGGTCGCATCCGCTGCGCGGCATCCGGCAGATCCGCCCAGAAACGGACCTCCGGCGCACCGGCAATAGCGGCCGCGGCACTTTGCGCCCCGGTGAACGGCACGCGCTCCACCGTGGTACATCCACTGACAAACGCCATTGCGGCTATCGTAACGGCGCGGAGGATCTGTCTGGTCATCGCATGGCTCCACTAGCCGTAGTTGCTTCAGTGTCACGAAGATAGAAATGCTGAGCAAGATCGGGACGAATACGCACAAGTTGCCTGGACCCGCGATCGATGCACACCAGCGTAGACTCAACTATGGCAACGTCTTCGCCGTTTCGCTCGAAGCGAGTTTCAAAGTGGGCACGACATCCTTGATGACCAATGACGCGCACTACGGCGACGATCAGATCGTGCAGCACGGCGGGCCTGTGATAGACCACGTCATGACGGTGCGCGATCCAGGCGAGCGTCTCTACCTGTTCTGGCGGCGCGGTCTTGCGCCAATAGGCGTTGACCGCTTCTTGCATCCACATGAGATAGATGGCGTTGTTCACATGATCGAGATCGTCGATCGCTCCCGGACCGACCCTGATCGGATGCCGATATTCAACGTAGCGGCCCGGACCATGGTCAGGCATCTCAGTTCCACGATCCTGCCGCGATCCATCGCAAAGCGGTGAGCGAAGGCATGAACATATATTCGCCGCCACGCAGCCGGTTGTACGTGGTGACACCGTCTATACGGCGACGAACCGGCTCGGCAGGCACGGTGAAGCGTCCGGGTTCCTCATGCAGGCCGACCACAGGATCACGCTCCTTCCCCAGGTCGATGAAATTACCGCGATTGATCCATTCCTGCTGCAGAAACTCGATCGTGTCGAACGCACGTGCCGAGATGAAGATGAAGAAGATGCCGCGATCGTCCTCGCCATCGTCGGCAGCAGTCAGGTCGGCCGACCATTTCGGACCGAAGGTGGAAGAGCGGCGGATGATCCGGTGGATGTTTTCGTCGGTCAGGATCGTCAGTCGCTCACCGCGCGGATTGAGGCGGCGCATGTGCGCGCCATGCGGACAGACAATTCCCGCCTTGTCGCCCGAGAAATCAAAGTCGTTGCGCCGGGCCGGATCGGCGCCCAGCTCTTCGTCGTCGCGGGTCGGCGACAGGATCAGCGGTGCCCCCGATCGCCAGCGGCCGAACATCTTGGCGGCCAGCAGCTCCTGCGCCGCCTCATCGTTTGCCTGGCCGCGCACGAAATCGTTGAATGCGCCCGGTCGACTGTCATACTTGCGCAGCACGACATAGGAACCGTTCCGCCCCAGCGCGTCAGGCTGCGGTATCTCCAGCGGCGCTCCCGTTTCGCTGTCCTCGCCCAGGATGAACTCGCCCGGCGCGATCGCGCGCTCCTGCCCCGGCTGTGGATCGACCCCGGCACCCGCGACGGTCGGCTGCGACACCGAGTCACGAAAGCCGAACGGGTTCTTGGCATCCGCATCGGCTCCGAAACGATGTGTTCCGATCAGCGTCACGCCGCTCGATGCATGATATTCGGACATTGCCCGGTCGGTGGCTTCGTCAAGCCGGGCCTGATCCGAAGCGAAGATGGTGAGCGCGATGTGGCAGCGATTGTCGCGATACGCCTCTTCCCATTGCTCGGGAGCATTCTCTCCCGCGTCACGCAGCTGCTCGGCGCGCGCCGCCATTCCCTGACGAAACGACAGAGGAAAGCTGGCGAGCGAGCCTTCGGGCACCCCAAGCGCCTTCAGACCCGCGTGACTGATCGCCACGCCGGTCCATACCGTCAGCTCTTCGGTCCAGTCTGCTGCGGCAGGGATATGCGGCGCGAGCCTTCGCAGGAGATCGCGGCCACCCGCGGCGTCGTCGACGTGAAGCATTGCGTGAATGCCGACATACGGTTCAGGCCGCGCGCGCAGGATCAACGCCTGAATGTCGTCCAGCTGCAGCGTCACGCGGTCAGGGCGGAAGCGGTCCTTGAGGTGCTGGAGGATACCCATCAGTAATCCACTCCGTGCGGCACCGACACCTGCCTGGACAGCAGGGCCAGCGCGTCCCGTGTCGCGGGGTCCACAGCGGTGTTGCCGGCCATTGTATCGAGGAAGGCATCGAGCGCCGTCTCCATCCGCTGCAGCCGCCGCACGTCCACAACCGTCACCTGCGGGTTGGCGACGAACCAACCGGCCGCGTCGATCTGGTGATCGGCGATGAAATCCTTCACGTCAGGCGAGGCAATCCCCGGCCACCCTTCGACATTGGCGAACAAGAGATCCATCAGGTCAGGGATCTTGGTCGCGAAGTCGTTGATATAGGTATCCCAGTCACCGTCGTACGCCGTAGCGAACAGGATGCGCGTGTCGTCGTCGAACAGGACGAAACGCATGTCATGCAGCGTCGAAACTTTCTGGGCGCCGTCGAAATTGCCGCCGGTCAGGTTGAAGATGCGACGCAGCCGGTCGCCGCCGCCAGGCTTGAGTTTGGCGATTGCAGTCAGTTCGGACACATTGCCCGATTGCCGGCCGGCCCGGCCCGCCGACCCGGCGGTGCCCTTGAACAGAGGGTTGTGGTTGCGGATCAAGCCTTCGATCGCGATCCTGGCCAGCGTGGGGGCATCGGCGGCGATTTCTGCGGCGAGGCGACGGAACTCTTGCAGACGGGTTTCGTCATCAAGCCTGGGATCTTTACTGTCGGCCATGAACGGCTCCTTCTGGTTCGGATCAGTCCGGAATTTCATCAAGCGAGCGTGGTTCGCGCCGAGCCACGGCATTCAGCCTGTGCCGCTGGCTGGAGGACGATTCATACGCTGCCTTGCGGATTCGCATGATGCCGCCGAGCGGCCGATGCGCCGCGACCCCGTTCCACGGGTTGAAGGCGAGATGGTCGTCGCCATGCACCTGTCTGGCCGGGGCATAGGCATCCTGGGGAGGGAAGGTCAGCGTTGCGATCGCGCGATGCGGTGAAAGGGCAGGATCCCACAGGACCGCCGCGTCCTCGACCGGCATTGTATCCGGGTCGACGCATAGCTGCGCGCGTAATTCGTAGGTGGCGCCGGCGTGCCGGAAATGGTCGACTACCGCGTCACGCATGGTCGAGAAGCCCGCCTCGACCTGCCGTCCGGTCAGTTCGGCCACCCCCCCGACCGGCGCCAGCGACAGTTTCGCAACATGATCGCCGTAGCGGATTGCCGCCTGCGTATAAAATGTCTCGCCCAGCATGTTCGCATGGTCGCGCGCCAGTCCGTCAAGCGTGGCATTAGGGCTGCCGCCTAGCGCCTCCACAGCGCCCTTCACGCCACGCGCGGCAGCGGCGATCAGTCGCTGCGCCGCCTCAGGCGCGTCCGCGTTCTTTTCAAGCAGACCCAGCATGACCTTGTATTTGGCGATCGTACCAAAGGCGAGCGTTGGAAAATTGACCATCAGGAAATCCTGATTGGCCCCCCCGAGGGTGGGTGACAGGCGCTCGCCCCCAACGCCGATGACCTTGACCGCAAAGCCGCGCGGGGCCGGCACTGCATCGCTGTGAATATCACCCGGCGCCGATGACAGTCGAGCTACGATCTCATGTTCGCCAGGGTGGGCGAAGATGCCCTGCGCCAATTCGGCAGGCAGATCCTGATGGACTGTCATCCGCCCTTTCAGGATCGCATGGCTCTTCGCATGTGCGTCTCGGTGCGCATGATGATGCCGCTCTGCGTGAGCAGCCTGTGTCGCCGCCATTCGAGCCACGATCTCACGCGTCAGCGCAGCTTCGTCGGGCTGCTCGATTTCGAGATCGTCGCGATAGGCGATGGGGCGGCGGGTGGTCACGGATGACGGCTTTCATTGAGGCGGGCGTCATTAACATATCAAGCGATATATTAGTTGCAATACCTGTGTGGCTGTTGCTCTTGACGCCAACGGGCTGCATCTGGTGTCGGTGGATTATGAGACGACACCGACGACGCAGACGGTACCACGCCGCAGGAAGCGTCCCGAGATGCGCATGGAGACGCGGACACGACTGCTCGACGCCGCGATAGGGCTGATCGTTGCAGGAGGGGTCGCAGCCGCCTCGATTCGAGGCATCTGCGAACGCGCCGGCTTTTCGCAGGGCGCATTCTATTCGTATTTCGCCAGCAAGGACGATCTTCTCTTCACGCTGGTCGAAGAGCATATGGCGAACCTCGCAAGAAAGTTCGACATGTTGGTGGCAGACACCCGGTATCAAACGGCGGAAGCCATCCTGGATACGATCGGTGCCAGTCTGGATGCCTTGTCCGTCGACGCCAGCTATTCGGTTCTGGTGGTCGAACTTCACCTTCACGCACGTCGCAACGCCGCGTTCCGTGCTCGCTTCGAACCGGTCAAGATCGCGTACGAGTCCGCTTTCGCCGGTGTAATGTCCCATCTGCTACGACGTACCGGCCTGACGCCGGTCATACCGAGCATTCAACTGGCGCGCATCCTTCTTTCGCTGTGGTCCGGTTTGATCCTTCAGGAAAGCAGCGATCCCCCTCCCTCTATACAAATGCGACATGTGTTCGCTGCGCTCGCGCAAGATTGATCGATGCCGCCCGGCAGGATAATCAACGTTGCCGATGCGGTTGGGGGCGGTACCGCGGAGATGGCTGTCTTAGGAAGTCGCGGTGGCGGCCAAAGTAAGTGCCAGTCGCAAAAGGCTCATGATGCTATCTCCTAGGCATATTTTTACGAACGCTCCCGAAGTGGACAGACCCTCAGTTCCGCGATGCCAAGCAATCACTGAGGAATCTGTCGATCACTGCGCGGTAGGCCGTGGCGGCGAACGGCGCCTCAATCGAATGGCCGATCGCTGCAGGCAGTTCCCGGATCCCGTCGCACTGAAGCAGTGGCTTTATGGCGGCAAGATCTGTCAATCGGCGTCCAAAAAGGACCCCCTATCGGCGTGCAAAAGGGACCCCCT
>NZ_CAMLAC010000047.1 GCF_946477935.1 uncultured Sphingomonas sp.
ATCCGCCGCCCATCCAGCCGCCGCCACCGCCACTCGAACCGCCGCCGAACCCGCCGCCACTCCAGCCGCCACCACCCCGACCAGCCTCACGCCCGATCTCGTTGGCGATGCTCCATAAAATGACCGGCATCATGCCGCTGTCGCCGCGGAAACGCCGGCCCTTCACGCCGCGACGCCCCACAAAGGACATCAATATGGCAAAGCCGATGATCCCCCAGAAGATCAGGCCGATGGGAACGTTGCCGCCCCGTGCGCGACCACGCTGCGCCGCATCGAACGTTTTCGCGGCCTCGGCAACCTTGGCCTTCGCTTCCACATCGGGCCGCGCCAACTGATCGGCCAGCGCATCGGCCCCCGCCACGATACCGCCGGGCAGATCACCCGCCTTGAATTTGGGAACGATGTCCTGGCGTATCACATTGCCGGAAAAAGCATCGGTCAGAACCGGTTCCAGCCCATAGCCGACCTCGACCCGAACCTTGCGCTCATCAGGCGCCACCAGCAGGATCGCGCCGTTGTTCGCATCCTTCAGCCCGACACCCCAGGTGCGGAGCAGGCGATAGCCATAGTCCTCGATCGGATAACCTTGAAGATCGGGAATGGTCGCCACGACAAGCTGGCGGCCGGTCTGCTGCTGAAGTGCCTCGAGCCGCTGCCGCACCTGCGTTTCCTGCGCAGGAGGCAGGACGTCCGCTGCGTCGACCACCAAGCCGCTGAATTTCGGAAAGGTCTGCGCCTGCGCCGTCGCGGCGACAAGGCACAGCCAGATCAGCGCCATCCATCGGCTTAGGGTAGCCATCGCGGTCAGCTACCGAAATCAACCTTTGGCGCGTTCTCGGCGCCCGGTGTCGTTGCCTGATAGGGCACCATCGGCTTGGCACCATAGAAGACGCGTGCGCCGACCGCATCAGGGAAAGTGCGGATGCGGGTGTTATAGTCCTGCACCGCCTTGTTATAGTCGAGGATCGCGATGTTGATGCGGTTCTCGGTGCCTTCCAACTGATCCATGAAGATCGCGAAACTGTTCTGGCTCTTCAACTCGGGATAGGCCTCGACATTGGCGAGCAGCCGGCCCAGCGAACCGTTCAACTGACCCTGTGCGGCCTGGAACTGCGCCATCTTGGCCGGATCGGTCAGTTCGTCGCCCGTCACCCGGACCTGGGTGGCACGCGCGCGGGCGGAGATAACGTCGGTGAGTATCTGGCGCTCGGAGGCTGCCGCACCCTTTACCGTCGCTTCCAGATTGGGGATCAGGTTCGCGCGGCGCTGATAGGCGGCCTGTACGTCGGCCCACTTGGCCTTGGCGTTTTCCTCGCTGGTCGGCACGCTGTTGAGGCCGCAACCGGCCAGCGAAACAGCGGCCATAATGGCGAGAGGGGCGCGAAACTTCATCGATGCGTCTCCTGAAGCTGTATCGTTCCTATGGGATAGTCGGCAGGCTTGGCGAACGCGATATCCCGGATTAACCTTGTCATCTGCTATATAGGGAAGGCATCGATGGCGGGTCTATTAAAGGAATTCCAGACCTTTATCGCGCGCGGCAACGTGCTGGACCTCGCGGTCGGCGTTATCATCGGGGGCGCATTCGGTGGTATCACCAAGTCGCTGACCGATGATGTGATCATGCCGGTGGTCGGCTGGATCTTTGGCGGGTTCGATTTTTCGAGCTACTTCTTCCGGCTGGGGCCGATCCCGGCCAGCTATCGGGGCTCGCCGGACAGTTATGCCGCGTTGAAGGCGGCGGGCGTGCCGCTGCTCGGATATGGCGAGTTCATCACCGTCGTCATCAACTTCGTCATCCTGGCCTTCATCGTCTTCATGCTGGTGCGCAGCGTCAACCGGCTGGTCGCGCTGGCCGAACATGAGAAGAAGCTGGGCACGGCGCCCCCCGCGGCCGACCCCGCCGACGTCGTGCTGCTGCGTGAAATTCGCGACGAACTGCGCAGCCGGCCGGCCCCACCCGCCGCGTCGGATCCGCGCTAGGCCGCTGCCAGAGACTTGGCGGTTGCGTCCGCCAGGCTGGTACCATCAAGGATGCGCGCCGTTTCGTCGCGAACGCGCGCCATCGCGTGCCGGATCGCGCAGTCGGCTTCCGATTTGCAATCGGTACACGGACGGTACGCGGTGCGGCTGACGCACGGGACGAGAGCCAGCGGCCCCTCGATGATGCGAATGATGTCGCCCAGCGAGATGAGATGCGCGGGGCGCGCAAGACGATATCCGCCCATCTTGCCTCGATGGCTGTCGAGCAGCCCTGCACCACGCAGATCCGCCAGGATCAGCTCAAGGAACTTGCGTGGTACGTTCGCCTCCGCCGCGATCCGCGTCATGGAGGTGGGCGGAGAGCCCGGTTGGGCTTGCGCCAGGAACAGCATCGCACGCAGCGCATAGCGGGAACGCTGGGTCAACATGGCGCTTCCCATGAACCCAAATTGGGGCAAGCGAAAGGCATTTGCGCTCCGCTTCTTCGATCCCTATATCGCATCCGTCGGGTTTACCCGACTATGGCGATAAACTGCGGCGTATAATAGACGCAGCGGACCCGGGGGCAGTACCCGGCGGCTCCACCATCGCAGCTGAGGCAGAAGGTCCGTTACGGCGGAGTTTCGGTCGCCAGCGTCGCTGATGGGGCCGAACCAGGATCGACGTGTGTTGAAAAGCGCTGTTTTCGTTCGGAATGGGACCACCGTGACGGCCCATATAGACAAGTGCCAACGATAACGAGGCTCTTGCGATTGCCGCGTAATCCGAACCTAACGGTTTAGATTACATCGGACAAAAGCGCGGTTGGGCTGCACCGGGCAACAGAAGCAGACACCGGCGGTACGGGGGGCACCGAGCAACAGAAGCTCCCCACCTGCTTTCTCCGGCTTTAGTGGCGCACTGCGTAGCTGCATGATAGGTGCGGGCGCATGGCCGATACTGACGACCCCGTTCGCCTGATCGCTATGATGGCGCAGCGCGCCCGCCATGCGACAAAGATCCTGGCGCGTCAGCCGACGGCCACGAAGGCGTCGGCTTTGCGCGCAGCGGCAGCCGCGATCCGCCACGATTCCGATGCGATCGTCGCTGCCAATGGCGAGGATCAGGCGCGAGGCACCGCCAATGGGCTCAGTCCGGCCATGCTGGACCGGTTGCGTTTGGATGCAGAGCGGGTCGCGGGTATCGCGGCGGCAATCGATGCGGTCGCGGCGCTGCCCGATCCCGTGGGTGCGGTGATCGATACCCGTACGAGGCCCAACGGACTGGCATTGTCGCGTGTGCGCGTGCCGCTGGGGGTTCTGGGCATCATCTATGAAAGCCGTCCGAACGTGACGGCGGATGCAGCGGCCTTGGCGGTGATGTCGGGCAATGCGGCGATCCTGCGGGGCGGATCCGAGGCGGTGTCGAGCAACCGTGCCATTCATGCCGCCTTTGTTCGCGGTCTCTGCGCCGCCGGCCTGCCGGGCGAGACCGTGCAACTTGTTCCCACCGTGGACCGCGCAGCGGTCGGCGCGATGCTGGCGGCGGACGGCGCGATCGACCTGATCATTCCGCGCGGGGGAAAGAGCTTGGTGGCGCGGGTGCAGGCCGAGGCGCGGGTGCCGGTGCTGGCGCATCTGGACGGCATCAACCATGTCTATGTCGATGGATCGGCAGACGAGATCATGGCGATGCGGATCGTGCGCGACGCCAAGTTGCGGCGCACCGGAATTTGCGGCGCGATGGAAACATTGCTGATCGATCGGCAGTATCGCGATGCCGCCGCGCTGGTGCGCGTGTTGAGCGGCGGCGGATGCGAGGTGCGCGGGGATGGCCGGATCCGTACGCTGGTGCCCGAAGTCATCGCCGCCACGCCCGAGGACTGGGACACGGAATATCTGGATGCGATCGCTTCGGTCGCGCTGGTCGACGGGCTGGACGGGGCGTTGGCGCATATCGCGGCGCATTCGTCGGGCCATACCGAGGCGATCGTGGCGGAGGATGGCAGCCTCGCCGAACGCTTCCTGGCTGAAGTCGACAGCGCGATCGTGCTGTGGAACGCCTCCACCCAGTTCGCCGATGGGGGCGAGTTCGGTCTGGGGGCCGAAATCGGCATCGCGACGGGCCGATTGCACGCCCGCGGCCCGGTCGCGCTGGAGGGGCTGACCACGTACAAATGGGTCGGCCGCGGGAGCGGGCAGATCCGCGGGTGAGCCGGCCGCGCTATGTCGGCCTGCTCGGCGGATCGTTCAACCCGGCGCACAAGGGGCACCGGGGCATCAGCCTGAACGCCATGCGGGCGTTGAAGCTGGACGAAGTGTGGTGGATGGTGTCGCCCGGCAACCCGCTGAAGGACGGGGCGATCGACATGGCGCCGCTCGCCGCGCGCCTGGCATCGGCCCGCAGAATGGCGCGGCGTGCCCCGATCCGGGCGAGCGCGATCGAGGCGCGGCTGGGCACACGCTACACGGTGGACACGATCCGCAAACTGATCCGCCGATACCCGGACATCCGCTTCATCTGGTTGATGGGAAGCGACAATCTCGGCCAGTTCCACCGCTGGCGCGACTGGCGCACCATTGCCCGCGCAATCCCGATTGCGGTTGTCGCGCGTCCGGGATACACTACATCGGCCCAATCGGCACCCGCCATGGGCTGGTTCCGGCGCTTTGAACGGCGCTCGGACCAGGCGACGAACTGGATGACGTGGAGACGGCCGGCCCTTGTGCTGTTGCGCTTTCGCCCCGACCCCATTTCCGCCACGGGCGTACGCGCCCGCGATCCAGACTGGCATGTGCGTAACGTAAAGCATGCCGTCGTCCAACCCAGGAGCTAACTTGGCCACTTCCCCCCAATCGCCCAAGCCGTCCGACGCCGCCGAGGTCGAGGCGCTGCACCGCCTGATCCTCGCCTCGCTGGATGACGACCAGGCGGTGGAGACCGTTTCGATCCCGCTGGCGGGCAAGTCCTCGATCGCCGATTACATGGTGATCGCCAGCGGTCGCTCGACCCGGCAGGTCGCCTCCATGGCGACGAAGCTGGCCGAGAAGATCAAGGCCGAGTTCGGCCGGATCGTGCGGATCGAGGGCCTGCAGACCGCCGACTGGGTGCTGCTGGATGCGAACGACGTGATCGTCCACCTGTTCCGGCCCGAGGTGCGTACCTTCTACAATCTGGAGCGGATGTGGGCGTTCGGCGACGCGCCGGCCGCGGCCCCGACGCCCGCTCCCCAGGCCTGACGCTTCGCCGTCCGTGTTGCTGCACATCGTCGCACGCGGGCGGATCGGACGTTCGCCCGAGGCGGAGTTGGTCGACCGCTATCTGAAGCGGATCGTCTGGCCGACGCGGGTGACCGAACTGCCCGATACCGGCGGCCGCGTGCCGGTGCGCGAGGGGCAGAGCCGATTGATCCTGCTGGACGAGAAGGGCGAGAACCTGCCCTCCATGACCTTTGCCGAGCGGCTGGGGCGATGGCGTGACGACGGGGTGCGCGAGGCGCGCTTCATGCTGGGCGCAGCCGACGGCTTTGACGATGCGGCACGGGCCGAGGCGGACCTGCTGGTCTCCTTCGGGCGCGCGACCTGGCCACACCTTATGGCGCGCGCCATGCTGGCCGAACAGTTGTTCCGTGCGACCAGTATATTGGCGAATCATCCTTATCATCGTGAGGGGTGAGTGCGCGGGGGGCTGGGGCTTTCGCTGGCGTTGATTCTGGCGGGTAGTGTCGCCGCGCGGGTGCCCGATGCGGCGGAGCAGGCGCGGCGGCTGGCGGCGGCGAAGCGGGCGGCGGTGGTGGCGCAGGACCGTGCGATGCAGTTGATGGCCGATGCGGCGCGGGTGCGTGGCGTGGCCGAGCGTGCGGAGGTGCGCGAGCGCGCGATGGCGGCGCGTGTCGAGGCGGCGGCGGCGGACGTGCGCGCGGCACAGGCGAGGGTCGCGCTGATCGACCGGTTGCGAGAAGCGCGCGAGGCGCGGCTGGCCGATCAACAGGCGCCGGTCGCACGCCTGCTGGCGGCGATGCAGGGACTGGCGACGCGACCGATGGCGGCGACGCTGGTGCAACCGGGATCGGTCAGCGATCTGGTGCATGGCCGCGCGGTGCTGGCCAGCACGCTGCCGGCGATCCACGCCCGGACCGAGGCCGTGCGGCGTGACATCGCGGCCGCACGGGTGATGCGCGCGCGCGCCGATGTGGCAGCACAGGCACTGGTCGCGGGGCGCCGCAAGCTGGAGGTGGCGCGGCAGGAACTGGCCGCCACCGCCGCCGGCCACCGCGCGCGTGCGCAGGCGATCGGCCGGACCGCGATCAGCGAGGCGGACCGGGCGCTGGCGATGGGCGAGGCCGCACGCGATCTGGTCGACCGGATGGCGCAGGATGGCGCCGCGCAGGCGACCGCCAGCGATCTTGCCGCGCTGCCCGCGCCGGTCGCGCGACCCCTGGCGCCGGGCGTGACCGGATCGATGCCGGAACCCGGCACCTATCGTTTGCCGGTGCGCGACGCGCGGTTGGTGAGCGGGTTCGGTGAATTGTCCTCGGCGGGCGTGCGGGCACGCGGACTGACGCTGGCGACCGACCCGCGCGCGCCGGTGGTGGCGCCGGCGGACGGGGTGGTGCGCTATGCGCGGCGCTATCGCGGTTACGGCGACATCGTGATCCTGGATCACGGGGCGGGGTGGGCCACTCTGGTCACCGGATTGGGCGCGCTGGCGGTGCGGCCTGGTGCGCGCGTGGCGGCGGGGACGCCGCTGGGGCGTGCGGGCGAGGGCGAGTCGCCGCGTGTGTCGGTGGAGTTGCGGCGGCGAGGGCAGCCGGTGGATATTGCGGCGCTGCTGGGGTGAGAACGCCGTTACCGCGGAGCACAAGCATCTCCGTAGAAGCGAAGTTGCTAAACGGCCTCTGCTTATCAGAGCGCTTTGCTTGCCTTGGTCTTCGTTTATGGCAACCGATGATCCGACGCTGCAACGCGTCGACGGGAGAGGATGATGGCATGGCACCACCAAGTCATTGGGAAGATCGCTCGGGTGGCGTGGCGGATCACAAAGCCACGTACACTGGGTGTACGGGCCGTTCTGCTCGATGAGGACGAGCGAGTAGCGCTGGTACGCCACACCTATGTGGATCAATGGTATTTGCCGGGCGGGGGCGTAAAAAAGGGCGAAAGTACCGAAGCTGCGCTTCATCGCGAGCTTAAGGAGGAGGTGGCGGTGACGGATGCCACCATCGAGCGTGTTCTGGGCGTGTATCACAGTCGACGCGAAGGCAAGGACGACCACATCGTCATCTATGTGGCGCGGGTCTCATCGGCCGCCGGCAACAATATGCGGCGGGCTGATCTGATGGAGATCGAACAAGCCGAATGGTTCCCGCTGGATCAGTTGCCGACCTCCACGTCGCCAGCGACACGTCGAAGGATTGCCGAGTATCGGGCGGGGCTGTCCGGCGCGGGAGAATGGTAGCCGCTCCTGCAGGCTCTTCCCGATCGATCATCCCTGCTCAAATCCAGCGAAAATGGGCTCCCGTCAGGAACGGGAAATGCACATGGTCGTCATTGTCTGCATAGACCCTCCAATCCGTTCCGCCAGCCAGCCTGTGTTCAGCCGCGCTATCGCTTTGATCGGCGGCGCGGTTGCCGCTAATGTGGCGTATTCCTCCAAGGCTCAGGACCATCGATGCCCCGTCCGTTGCTTACTGCCACTGCGATCGTCGGCTCGCTTGCCATGGTGCCGCTCGCCACCGCCGCGATGGCGGCCGTCGACAGCGGCACCTATCGCGAGTTCGACCAGTTCCTGGAGGTGTATAACCGCGTCAAGGCCGACTATGTCGACAAGGTCGACGACAAGACGCTGATAAAGGGCGCGATCCAGGGGATGCTGGCGGCGCTGGACCCGCATTCCAGCTATGTCGATGCGCTCGACTTCGACAATCTGAAGATCCAGACCGAGGGCAATTATGGCGGGCTGGGCCTGACCGTCTCGATGGAGGACGGTGCGGTCAAGGTGATCGCGCCGCAGGAGGATACGCCGGCAGGGCGCGCCGGGATCAAGTCCGGCGACTATATCACGCATATCGACGGCAAGCTGATCTATGGCCAGTCGCTGGACGAGGCGATCGGCGTGATGCGCGGCAAGCCGGGGACGAAGATCTCGCTGACGCTGGTGCGGCCGGGCCGCGACAAGCCGCTGGACGTGACGCTGGTGCGCGAGGTGATCGTGCAGCGCCCGGTGAAGTGGGAAGTCCGCGGCGATGTCGGTTACATCAACATCAACACCTTTTCCGAGAACACCGGCGCGGATACCCGCGCGGCGATCATGGCGATCGACAAGTCGCTGGGGCACCGCCCGCTCGGCTATGTGGTCGATCTGCGCGACAATGGCGGCGGGTTGCTGACCCAGGCGATCGCGGTGTCCGACGCCTTTCTGGAGCGCGGCGAGATCGTGTCGCAGCGCGGGCGCGAGAAGAGCGATATCGAGCGCTATTATGCCAAGGCCGGCGATGACGCGCACGGCCTGCCGGTGATCGTGCTGACCAATTCGGGCACCGCCTCTGCGTCCGAGATCGTGGCGGGTGCCTTGCAGGACCATCACCGCGCGATCGTGATGGGCGAGCGGACGTTCGGCAAGGGATCGGTGCAGACGCTGTTGCCGCTGGGACCGGAGACGGCGCTGCGGCTGACCACCGCGCGGTACTACACGCCGTCCGGCCGTTCGGTGCAGGAGGGCGGCATCGAGCCCGATCTGGCGGTGCCGCAGATTTCCGACCCCGATTACAAGTCGCGGCCGGTGTTCCGCGAGGCCGATCTGCGCCGCCACCTGATCAACGAGGTGAAGGCCGACGACAAGATCCTGGAAGAAGATACCAAGACTGATCCGCGCTTCGCCGCGACGCCCGACAGCTTGAAGAAGCAGGGGGTCGAGGACTTCCAGCTTTATTACGCGCTGAAGACGATCGCGCGGCTGGGCGGGGCGACGCAGGTCGCTGCGGCGACCAAGCCGCCGGTGAAGTGATGGTCAGACCGCTGACGGCCGGTGAACGGCGGGCGAACTGGATCGCCCTTCTTCTGCCGGCGGCCCTGCTGGCGGGTGCCTGGGGATCGCAACTGATCGGCGGCCTCTATCCGTGCGAGATGTGCCACTGGCAGCGCTGGCCGCATTATGCCGCGCTGGTGCCGGCCTTTGCGGCATTCTTCGTGAGACAGCGGAGCATCCGGGCGTCGCTGATCATCATCGCGGCGCTGCTGATCGCGGTGTCCGGCGCGATCGGGGTGGCACATGCGGGCGTGGAATATGGCTGGTGGCAGGGCTTCACCGCCTGCACCTCCACCGTGCAGATGGGCGGCACGAGCGCGGCGGAGCGGCTGGACGCGATCATGCGCGCACCCGTCATCCGCTGCGACGTGGCACAATGGACGCTGGCCGGCATTTCCCTCGCCGGGTTCAACGCCCTCTTCTCGTTGGGCGGGGCGGCCACCATCTTGGTGCTGATGAGGAAGGCACGATGAGCGCATTGGGATGGATGCCGGGCGACCGGCGCGAGACGACGAAGGCGATGGTCCGCGTTGATCAGGCGGGCGAATATGGCGCCACGCGCATCTATGCGGGACAATTGGCGGTGCTGGGCGACCGGCATCCCTCGTCGCGCGCGATCCACCACATGGCCGAACAGGAAGAGCGGCACCGCGCCTTTTTCGACCGGATGATCGTGGAGCGGCGGGTGCGGCCGACGGTGCTTCAGCCCTTCTGGAACGTGGCCGGCTTCGCGCTGGGCGCGGTGACCGCGGCGATCGGACCGAATGCGGCAATGGCCTGCACCGCGGCGGTCGAGACCGAGATCGACAAGCATTACCAGGCGCAACTGGACCAGCTTGCCGACAGCGATCCAGAACTGTCCGAGGCGATCGCGGATTTCCAGGCCGAGGAGCTGGAACATCGCGATCATGCGCTGGCGTCCGGCGCGGAAGAGACGTTCGGCTATCCGGTGCTGTATGGATTCATCCGGCTGGGCTGCAAGGCGGCGATCGCGGCGGCGAAGCGGATCTGAGGGAGAGGGTGGTGATGACCAAGGCATGGCTGATGGCGCTGGTGCTGGTCGCCGGACCCGCGGCGGCGACGCAGGCGGTGCAGGGCGTCGCGCTGCCCGGCGCAACCAAGCCGAAGCCGGTGACGGGGCCAGGCGAGGTTTCGCGCAACGCGCCCGTGAACGGCGTGCTGACTCTGTTCGGCAACGAGCGTTGCCCGACCGACAATAACGGCAACGAGATCGTGGTGTGCGTGCGCCGCAGCGCCGAGGAACAGTTCCGCGTGCCCAAGGAACTGCGCGAGTTGCAGATCACGCCCGAGAATGAAAGCTGGGCGGTGCGCGCGACCGGCACGGTGAACGAGGGCGTGGGGACGAACAGCATCGGCAGTTGCTCCACGGTCGGCGCGGGCGGACAGACCGGCTGCTTCAACCAGCGCGTGCGCGAGAACCGGGCGGTGAATAGCGACCGGCGTCTGCAGGAGTCGCGTGTACCCTGATGCCGGGGCGAATGCGGGCGGCGCTGTTCCTGCTGATCTGGTTTTCCTGCGCCTGGTTCGGATCATGGGAGTTCAATCCCAACAACGCGACACGCATGTTCGCCGCCGTGGCGATCGTGGAGGATGGCAGCGCGCAGATTGATGCGTTCGCGCCGATGACGATCGACAAGGCGATGTTCGATGGGCACGCCTATCTGGACAAGGCACCGGGCATGACGCTGATGGCGCTGCCGGCCGTCTGGTTCGCCGACCGGGTGACGGGTGAGCGGGCGGCGGATCATGCGCTGGCGGTCCAGGACCCGGGGTTCGAGCGTTATATGCGGTTGCGCACCCGGATCGCGGCGGCGACCGGGCCGGCCTTGCTGACGGCGATCGCCGCGGTCCTGTTGTTCGACATGGCGCTGATGGTGACCGGATCGGCGGCGGGGGCACTGTTCGCCAGCCTGGGCTATGCGCTGGGCACGCCGGTGTGGGGCTGGTCCACGACGATCTTTGGTCATGCGGCGGTGGCGGCGCTGTTCGTGATCGCCGCCTGGGGTGGCATGCGTGGCGGTGTGCGCGGGCTGGCGGTGGCAGGACTGGCGCTCGGCTGGGCTGCGGTGGTCGAGTATCAGGCGGTACTGGCCGGCAGCGTGATCGCTGTGTGGGCGATCTGGCGTGCGTGGAGCACGCCACGGGCCGAACGAGCGATCGCGGTGCTGATCGCGGCCGGCATCCTCGCGCTGCTGCCGCTGCTCGCCTACAATCTGTTCGCCTTCGGGACGATGTTCCGCGTCGGCTATTCCGGGGTGGTCGGGTTCGAAGGGATGCAGCAGGGGCTGTTCGGGCTGACCGTGCCGCGCATGGACGTGCTGAAGGCGATCCTGTTCAGCGTGCGGCGGGGCCTGATCTGGGTGGCGCCGGTTCTGGCGCTGGCGGTGCCGGGGCTGTGCCTGCTGGTCGAGGAGCGTCGTACGCGCGACGTGGGCATCATGGCGGTGGGTGTGGTGGTGATCGCGCTGCTGGTGAACGCCGCCTATGTCTATTGGGATGGCGGCAATTCGACGGGGCCGCGCCATGCGATGCCGCTGGCAGGGCTTGCCGCACTGGGACTGGCGGCGCTGTGGGCGGAGTTGCGATCGACCTGGGCGCGCGTGGCGGCCTGTACCGTGCTGGCGCTGTCGATCGCGATCAACCTGGTGATCGCCTCGGCCGAGATCATGGCCTATGGCTTCGTGCCCAATGCGCTTCGGGACGCGGTGTGGCGGGACCGTTTCGTGACGGGCCAGTTGCGCACCATCCCCAATGAATGGTGGGGATGGTCGCCATGGGAAGGATTGGCGCTTTGGGGTGTGGTGGCGGTGCCGGTGATCGCGGCACTCGCCTGGAGCGTCAGGCGCGGGCGCGCTTGAGGCCGCGGATGCGGTGCCAGACGTAGAAGGCGACGAGTGCAACCAGGACGATGCCGATGAGCAGGTCGGCCTGGTGGAAGAAGGCCTTGACCCGCGGATCGCTGTTCCACTTTTCGCCCAGTTCGCGACCGACATAGGCAAGGCCCAGGCAGAAGGGCCAGGAGCCGATAAAGGTGTAAAGGTGGAAGGGCACCAGCTTCATCCGGGCGACGCCGGCGGGAAAGGCGATAAAGGTGCGGATGACGGGCAGCAGGCGGCCGATCAGCACCGCTGCCGAGCCCCAGCGGGCGAAGAAGCGGTCGGCGGCGTCGAGCTCGCCGGGGCCGATCAGCAGGTAGCGGCCCCAGCGTTCGGCCATCGGGCGGCCGCCGCGCTTGCCGATCTCATAGGCGACGATCGAGCCGAGATTGCAGCCGAGGGCGCCCGCGGTCGCCGCCAGATACAGATCGAACCGGCCGGTGGAGACGAGATAGCCGGCAAAGGGCATGATGATCTCGGACGGCAGCGGGATGCATGCGCTTTCGATCGCCATCAGGAGCATGATGCCCAGATAGCCACCCGATGAAATGACCCAGATCGCAAAGGATGCGAGGGCGCCCAATATCTGCTCGAACATGGGGTGCGGACTTGCGCGATCGGGGTGCGGGCGTCAATCGCCCGTGTGCCCGGTGGAACCGGATCGCGGGACGGTCGGTTGGCGCGGGCATGACCGATCTGACGCTGAACGATGGCCGGACCATGCCGCAACTGGGCATGGGTACTTACAAGATCCCCGATGCGCATGTCGCCGCCGTGGTGCGGCGTGGCCTCGATATCGGCTACCGGTTGGTCGACACCGCCGCGATCTACAATAACGAGCGCGGGGTAGGCGACGGCTACAAGGGCGCTGATGCGTTCCTGACCACGAAGCTGTGGAACGACCGTCACCGCGGTGCCGAGGCCGCACTGGACGAGAGCCTGGCGCTGCTGGGCGTGGAGGCGGTGGACCTGTACCTGATCCACTGGCCGGTGCCGGCGGCGGGCGATTATGTCGAAGCGTGGAAGGCGCTGGTGGCACTGCGCGAGGCGGGCAAGGCGAAGTCGATCGGCGTGTCGAACTTCCTGCCCGAGCATCTGGATGCGATCATCGAGGCGACTGGTGTCGCACCGGCAGTCAACCAGATCGAGCTGCATCCGAATTTCCAGCAGCGGGCGTTGCGCGACTATCATGCCGACAAGGGCATCGTGACGCAGAGCTGGAGCCCGCTCGGCCAGGGTGGGCCGCTGTTGCAGGACCCGGTGATCGCCGACATCGCGCAGAAGCATGGCCGGTCGGCGGCGCAGGTGGTGATCGCCTGGCATCTGGCACACGGCCTGTCGGTCATCCCCAAGGCGGCGGATGCGGAGCATCTGAGCGACAATTTTGCCGGGAGCGAATTGCACCTCGATACCGAGGATATGGCAGCGATCGATGCGCTGGACCGGGAGGACAGCCGGATCGGGCCCGATCCGGCGACGTTCTGACGCATCTTCGCTGAGAGCAAGGCGGGGCGGGCGATGCGCTTCACCCTGCCAATGCGGCATGCGCCTGCTTCAGATCCTCCACGAAGCGGGCGTATTCGGCCTCTGCGGCGGCGGGGTCGGGCAGGCGTAGCAGGTAGCTGGGGTGGACGGTGATGAACGCCGTGCCGCCATCTGCCAGCGTCTGGGCGCGGCCGCGTTCGCGGCTGATCGTCACGGTGCGGCCGAACAGCGAGCGGGCGGCGGTGGCGCCGAGCGCGACGGTCACCTTCGGCTGGATCAGCATCTGTTCCTGCTCGATCCACCAGCGGCAGGCGTCGATCTCGCCGGTATTGGGCTTGGAGTGGATGCGGCGCTTGCCGCGGGGTTCGAACTTGAAATGCTTGACCGCGTTGGTGACGTAGGCGCGCGTGCGGTCGACGCCGGCCTCAGCGAGCGCGCGGTCGAACAACTGGCCGGCGGGGCCGACAAAGGGGCGGCCGGCCAGATCCTCCTGGTCGCCGGGCTGTTCGCCGACGAACATCAGCGGCGCGTCGACGGGCCCCTCGCCGAACACGGTCTGCGTCGCGGGCTTGTAGAGCGGACAGCGGGTGCAGCCAGCGGCTTCCTCGCGCAGCGCATCCCAAGCCATCTGGCTGTTGCCGCCGATCTCCTGCCGGGCGGTGTCGATCATGCGGGCCTCCCGTGCCTGCGCGCCGGCGATCAGTTGCGGGACCAGCGCGGTTTCCGGCATGTTCTTCCAGTATTTACGCGGCATCTCCTTCAACATCGCGCCGACCTTCATGCGGGCGGGATTGAAGATGCTGGCATAATAGGTCTTCCACACCTCCTCGGTCGGGTCGCCATCGGGCGCGTCGGCCTTGCTGGCGGCGGGGCCTTCGGTGAGCGTGGTGCCATCCCAGTGCAGCGACACTTCGGGTGTCAGGATCGACCAGCGCATCGACGCGAAACGATTGACGAAGAAGGCCGCGTTGGCGCGGACGATGTGGTGATCGGGTTCGAACCACGCGACGAAACGCGGTGTGCCGTCCTCGTCCACCTCACGGAAGCGGACAAAGGCGCGCATCTTGTGGATGTCGCGCCGGACGTCCTTGGCCAGTGCCTCCAGCCGGCGGACCAGAGGATCGGCCTGATCCTCCAGCAGCTTGGGCTGGGTGCGAAGCCTGGTCAGCGCGGTGTAGAGCAGCGCCCATCGTTCCGGATCGGAGGCGAGCGCGGCCCGGCGGGCCAAATCCATGAAGGGGCGCGGCACCGAGAAGCCGGCGGCGGGCGGCGGCGCGGCGTGCGCCACCGCCTCGCCCGCAAATAGGTCGGTGGGGGTGTCGCCGACCTGCCAGACGATATCCTCCGGCGGTACGCCGTCCGCGGCAAGACCGCGTGCGGCGTCACGCCATCCGTCGAAATCGTCGGGCTGGGAAAGGGTGACGACGCGCATCGCTCAGCCAGTCGCCCGGTTATGCCCGAGGAGGCTCATTCGCGCTCGTCGCCGCCGGGCGGGTTGGCCTTGGCTTCTTCCAGCTCCTTGGGCTTGCGATCCTCATAAATCTCGGCCAGCTTTTCCTCGGTCGCGTCGTCGAGTTCCTTCTCCGCGGCGGGGAACATCTCCTCCTCCTCCTCGTCGATATGATGCTCGTAGCGGTGCCGCATGTGGTAGAATTTGGATTCCCACTCGTCCGACGCGAAATCGAGGTCCATCAGCTCGCCGAGCAGATCGTCGACTTCCTTGTGCTCGCTGACCGAGTGGCGGGCATCGTCGCGCAGTTCGGGATCGCCGAGCATCGTGGCGTAGAGCGACTCCTCCTCGGCGGCGGCGTGGCTCTGCACCTCCAGCCGGAAAGCCTCGAACAGCTTCTGCCGCTTGGCCGAGTCGCCCTTCAGTTCGGCGAGTTGCTTGAGCATCTCGCGCTGCTTGTCATGATCGCGCTTCAGGTCGGCGTAGATTTGGGCGGTGGCCATCGGTGCAGTCTCCTTTGGCCATTCCAACCTGCGAAGTGCGCGCTCGTTTCACCCGCGATTCATTCTCACCGCGGACGCCGTTCAGGCGGCGAAGAGTTCGAGCTGTTCCTTCTTCTTCTTCGGGGCGACCAGCGTCTTCAGGTCGGCGCGATCGGACAGGATCACCGGGCGCCAATCCTCGGTGACGATGAAGGGGCGCAGCTTGGCAACGGAGACGGTGAGGCGGGCGACATCATCAAGGCGCAGGCGGCGCCAACGGCGGCTGGCGAGGATGCCGTTCACCGCCTTTACGCCCAAACCGGGCACGCGGAGCAGCAGTTCGCGGGGCGCGCGGTTGATATCTACTGGAAAATGCTGGCGAAATTTTAGTGCCCAGGCCAGCTTGGGATCGATATCGAGCGGGAGCATGCCCGTGGCGTCGTCCGCCGCGGCAACGACCTCGTGCGGCTGATACTCGTAGAAGCGCATCAGCCAGTCGGACTGGTAGAGCCGGTGTTCGCGCATCAATGGCGGGCGCTGGAGCGGAAGCACGGCGGAGGCATCGGGGATCGGGCTGAACGCCGAATAATAGACGCGGCGAAGCTGGAAACGGTCGTAGAGCGTGGAGGCGCGCGAGACGATGTCGCGATCGGTGGCGGCGTCGGCGCCGACGATCATCTGCGTCGACTGACCGGCGGGGGCGAAGCGGGGAGCGGACTTGTAGCGCTTGGCGGCGTCGCGGGTGTCGATGATCGAGGATTTCACGTCCGCCATCGCGCCTTCGATCCGGGCGCCGTCCTTTTCGGGGGCGAGGCGCTTCAGCCCGCCGGCGGTGGGGAGTTCGACGTTGATCGAGACACGGTCGGCGTAGAGCCCGGCCAGCCGGACAAGCTCCGGATCGGCGTCCGGAATCGTCTTGAGGTGGATATAGCCGCGAAAATGGTGATCCTCGCGCAGTGATCGCGCGACCTCGACCATCTGTTCCATCGTATAGTTGGACGAGCGAATAATGCCCGAGGAGAGAAACAGCCCCTCGATATAATTGCGCTTGTAGAAGGCGATGGTGAGTTTCACGACTTCGTCCGCGGTGAAGCGGGCGCGGCGGACGTTCGAGGATTTGCGGTTGATGCAGTAATGGCAGTCGAAGATGCAACTGTTGGTCAGCAGGATCTTGAGCAGGCTGATGCAGCGACCATCGGGGGCATAGGCGTGGCAGATGCCCATGCCCTCGGTCGAGCCGAGCCCCTTGCCGTCGCGGCTGTTGCGCTTGGCCGTGCCGGACGACGCGCAAGATGCATCATATTTGGCAGCATCGGCAAGGATTTCGAGCTTCTGCCGGGTGTCGAGCTGCGCCATGCGTTCGATATATGTTCGGGCGGAGGCAGGGGCAAGGCGGGAGCGGCGTCGACGGGGTGATTCGCGGACAGAAACGGGGCCACCGTCCGGCTGAGGTCTGGAAGTGGACACTACACCCCCCGCCGCGTGTCCACTTACTATTGTTGCAATCGCAATAAGGCGGAAGCGGGCTGGACCTGACGGTGCCGGGAACATGCGGCATCATAGCAGGTGGAGCGGCTGTAGGAAATTCGGGCGGGTACCGAGGGGTCGTTCAAGCCCGGACGAGGCGATCGGCCAGACGCTGGTAGAAGGCGCAGGTGTCGGCAAGGTCGGCGCCGGACAGATGGAGCGGCTCGCCGACCGCATAGCGGCGCAGCGTGGTGGAGGCGGGAGCAGGCCAGCCGGCGGTCATCCAGCGCCCGCGCGGGCGATCGGGGCGCCGGACCCGGCCGTCATCATGGAACAGGCAGGTGCGTGAGCGGCAGAGCGCGTTCAACCGCGTCTGGTCGGCGGCCATGTCCCAGCGGGCATGGGCATGGCCGCCCAGCTTGTTCGCGGTGGTATGGCGCAGCGACAGCGGGCGGCCTGGTCCTTCGCCGGCGATCTCGTCCATCAGGACGTGGAGAAAACGGTCCAGTTCGCGCAGGCAGTTGCCGAGATAGAGCGCGCGGATGCGCCCGCCCTGCCCGGCGGGCCAGGGGGTGGTGAAGGCGGCACCGGCGGCCATGTCGGCCAGGAACCGCGTGCCGCGGCGCATGGTGTCGTAGGCGGGGCCGCTCACCGGCGGCGGCGCCAATAATGCCAGCGCAGCAGGCGGAAGATCAGGCCGCGTGACAACCATGCCGTCAACACGACGGTGGCGAAAAGGAGGGGGATCAGCAGAAGGAGCGGGACGGGCGACCAGCCCTGCGTCACTCGGCGGCGACGATCGGTGCGTGCTGGACCTTCGCCTCCCGATCCGCGCGCAGCTTTTCGGTGCGTTCGGCGCGCGAGGCCATGACCTCCCAAGAGGCGGCGGCGCGTTCGCATTGTTCGCGCACGTTGTTCAGCGTCGCCTCGCCAGCGGCAGTGCGCTGGAGAATGGCCTGCTGGCGGAAGAAGGCTGCATCGTTCGACATGGTGGCATCTCCGTTGCGGCAAAGAAAAATGGCGACCCCGGAAGGGATCGCCATTGCCGGGATCAGTCGACCGGCTGGAGGTTTACTGCCGCCATCTTGCCGCGGCGATCCTCTTCCAATTCGTAGCCGACGCGTTGATTCTGGTTCAGCGTGATCATGCCGGCGCGTTCCACCGCGGAGATATGGACAAAAGCGTCCGCGCCGCCCGTATCGGGTGCGATGAAGCCATAGCCCTTATCCGCGTTGAAGAACTTGACGGTGCCGGTGATGCTCATGAATTTTCCTTCGTTCAAAGGGCGCGCCGAAGACCGGTACGCCGGTGCCGTGGCTGCAGGGAAAGAAGGAGAATGGGCCGCAAAGCGCCGAAAACCGTCGATGTGCGACTAAAGCGGGTGCAACATGGGGATGCAGGGGCGGCCGCGCAAGCCCTGTGGCTTATTCCGCCGCGACCAGGGTGTTGGCCGCCTGGAGGTCGACGGAGACGAGGCGGCTGACGCCGCGTTCGACCATGGTGACGCCGAACAGGCGGTGCATACGGCTCATGGTGACGGCATTATGGGTGACGATCAGATAGCGCGTATCGGTCTCGCGCGTCATCCGGTCGAGCAGATCGCAAAAGCGTTCGATATTGGCATCGTCGAGCGGCGCATCGACCTCGTCCAGCACGCAGATCGGGGCGGGGTTGGTGAGGAACAGCGCAAAGATCAGCGCGATCGCGGTCAGCGCCTGTTCGCCGCCCGACAGCAGCGTGAGCGACTGAAGCCGCTTGCCGGGGGGCTGCGCCATGATTTCCAGCCCGGCCTCCAGCGGATCATCCGAATCGATCATTTCCAGATGCGCCGATCCACCGTCGAACAGCGTGGTGAAGAGGCGGCGGAAATGGGCATCGACCGCGGCGAAGGCGGTGAGCAGCCGCTGGCGCCCTTCACGGTTGAGCGTACCGATCGAGCCGCGCAGCCGTTGCACGGCTTCGCCCAGTTCGTCGCGATCGGCGATCGTCGCGCGGCCAGCCTGTTCCAGTTCGGCCAGTTCCGCCTCTGCGATCAGGTTGACCGGGCCGAGGCGGTCGCGTTCGGCATTGCGCTTCTCGTGCGCGGCGGCCTCGACCTGCGGGGTGCCGACGGCGGTGCTGTCGAACTCCAGTTTGGCGGGGAGAACGGGGGCGGGGCAGCCGAACCGCTCGCCTGAGACGCGGCCCATCTCGACGCGGCGCAGTTCGTGGCTTTCGACGCGGGCGGCGGCGGTGGCACGGCCCTCGCGCGCAATCGACAGCGCTTCGTGCGTGCGTGTCGATGCCGCCTCGGCTTCGCGCAATCCGGTCTCGGCGGCGCGTTCCCCGGCCTGGAGAGCATCGGCCTGTGTGCGGGCGGCGGCATGGTCGGCATCCAGCCGTTCGATCTCCGCGGCCAGGGCGGCAGGTTGCGCGGCCAGCGCGGCCATGTCCCGGTTCAGATCGGCGGCGCGGGTGTCCATCGCGTCGATGCGCGCCGCAGCCTCGCCTGCACGGGTGCGCCAGCTCGCCGCCTCGGCTAGCGCGGCGGTGCGGCGGTCGCGTGCGGCGGCAAGCGTACGATCGCGGGCGAGACGGTCGCTGCGGGCGGCGGCGACGGCGGCGCGGGCGGTTTGCGCATCGGATTGCAGACGTTCCACTCGGGACGCGGCGATACCATCGGGAAGGGCGTCGCGCGCAGCCTCCGCAGCGGCCAGCGCGGCGGCGGCGTCGGCAACGGCCGCGTCGAGCTGCGCGGCGCGCGTGGCGAGATCGGTGCGCTGGGCGGCCAGGCGTTCAAGCTGTGCCGTGGCGCGGTCCTCGGCACGCTCCGCATCGCGCGTGTCGGCATCGGCCCTGGCGAGCAGCGCGCGGGCGGAGGCGGCGGCGGCGCGCTGCTCGCCAGGGCCGATGCCGACACGCGCGGCGAGACGATTGCGCCGCTCCAGCCGCTCGGCAGCGGCGGCACCACCGCCGTCGGCCGTATAGCCGTCCCAGCGGCGCACATGGCCCTCACGCGTGACGAGGCGCTGGCCACAGGCGAGCGTCTGACCCGAATCGACCTCGACCAGCCAGATCTGCGACAGGCGGCGGGTGAGTGCCTCGGGTGCCTCGACCCGCGCGGCGAGCGGCAGCGTGCCGACCGGGGGGAGCGGATCGTCGGGGGCAAGCGGCGAGCCGGTCCAGTCCGACAGCGCGCTGTCGAGTTCGTCGCCGAGTGCGGCGGCCAGGGCGCGTTCGAACCCGGGCTCGGCGCGGACCGCATCGAGCAGCCGGTCGCCGCCGCGCTGCATCGCACGGGTGAGCGCGGCGGCCTCCGCATCGAGCGCGGCAAGCGCGGCCAGTGCGGCGGCGCGGGCAGCCTCCGCAGGGTCACGTTCGGCGATCGCCTCGGTCTCGCCGGTCTCCGCCCATTGTAGCGCGGCGCGGGCGCGGGTGGCTTGTTCGGTCGCGGTGGCCTGAGCGGCGCGGGCGGCGTCGCGGTCCGATTC
>NZ_CAMLAC010000048.1 GCF_946477935.1 uncultured Sphingomonas sp.
ATCGCCCTCGCAGCCACCGTCATCTTCTGGCTCTGATCAGTGAGTCCTGACCCTAGCGGGAAAGGCGAAGGTGCCAGCGTATAGCGCGAGATCCCAACGGTCCTGAAGCGGACGATCGGCAAAGCTTTCCATGCTGGTGCCGTCGATGCCTTGTTCCAGCACCTGATAAAACGCGAACCTGCTGCGCTCGCGAGCGCGCGCCTTATCGATGAATGCGATCGGTGGAGGATCTAGCCCGACCGACTTCGGCCCCTTTCCGTCCCCGGTCATGGCGTGGCAGCTCGCGCAGTTCTGGTTGAACAGCGCTTGCCCGCGCGGGTAATTGGGGGCGACGGCCGGGGCGAGCGGCACAGGATACGCGGCGATGAGATCAGCAGCGAGGCTGCGTGCGGCGGTTCCTACCGCTTCGGCGGGGGCCTTGGCCGCGATCAGCCGCTCCAGTGCAGTAGCCCGGCGCGCCAAATCGGCCTTGGCAGACGAGGATGCCAAGCTGGTTATCCGCTCGCGTGCCGAGGCGGAGAACTCCGTCATTTCAGCATATTCGGTCGGACTGACGATCTGGCCGCCCTTCACCGCTTCGGGATAGTCCACTGCGACGTAATCGAGCAGCCGCCATGCCGTTTGCACCGGGGCGGTCGTCTGGGCGCTGGCCGGCGAAACCAGCATGATCGCAACGAACATTGCAATAAGCGCACCGACCCAGCCATGGCGACTAAGTAGCATTAGCAGGTTATCGGCGAACTTCGCACTGCAAGACCGCGATACAGGAGCGATGGCTGGCCCGTTCGCGGCGACCCGGTTAAGGTTCATCGATCGCCTCTTATGCCGTCTAACAGGGCGACTACATTTCAAATAATGTTGAACCATTGGGCTGACCATGGATGAGAATCAAGCGCTGACAGCGTTCGCCGCCATCTCGAATGCGACCCGGCTGCGCATTGTTCGGCTGCTGGTCGTAGCAGGCGCAGACGGCCGCTCTGCTGGCGCGATCGGCGAGGAGCTGGGCGGCACGCCGCCCTCGCGCCTGTCCTTTCACCTTAGCCAGCTTGAACAGGCTGGTTTGGTGGTGAGCCGTCGCGAGGGACGGTCGATCATCTACAGCGCGATTTTCCCGGCGCTGTCGGACCTGGTGGCCTTCCTCATGCACGATTGCTGCGAAGGCCATTGCCTCGTCTGCGATCAGGCGATCGAGCTATTTGCGAAATGTACAGGACGGCCCACCCCGGCCGCCCGGGTGGTCCAGCGTGCTTGAGGGCAATCACGCGCGCTCTAGTCGGCGGCTTCCGCGTGCCATCCCAAACATGGCGATGCTGGCGACAGGACTATCGGCCGATTGACGGTCGCGGATCGCCCGAAGATCGGCGGTTAGCTGCGTTTGACCGATGTCTATCAGTACGTACCCGGCTTGCTCCACGTCGGAGAACCGTATGTGGCCGTTGTTGGCTAGAGCGTCGCCGAAGCGCCCCTTGGGGGGTGAGGCCGCGGCTAGCGCGGACGTGACGATTTCGCCTGCGACCGGGCGCCCGCCGCTGTCGTTCAGGTCGTTGACCCAAAAGGAATGCACATCGCCGCTCAGGACAAGTGGGCTCGTGACGGTGGATCGTGACAGGCCCTGCAGGACACGGCTTCGGTTCGCCGTATAGCCGTCCCATTGATCACTGAACGTTGCTCTGCCTGCGCTATCAAGAGCAAGCGGCGCGAAGAAAACTTGCTGTCCGATCAGCGTCCACGGACGATGCTCGCTGGCGAGCCGCTGGTCGAGCCAGCGTTCCTGTGTTGCCCCCATGATCGTCCCCGTCGATGCCGCGGCCTCCGCACATCCGTCTAGCCGGACGTTGCGCGCTATGCCGGCAGGAGCGCAGGGTGACGGACTGCGGTACTGGCGCGTATCCAACACGGAAAGTGACGCAAGGTCGCCCCAATCGACGGCTCGATAGAGCCGGGGCGTACTGGCACCGTGCCATATGCTCGGCCGGATCGGCATATGCTCGAAGTATGCCTGGTAAGCAGCGGCACGTCGCGTCGCGAACATGGCAGCGGGTTCGCCGGTCCGATTGGCAAGATTTGCATAGTCGTTGAGGACTTCGTGGTCGTCCCACGTCACTACCCACGGGCAGGCGCGATGGGCGGCCTGTAGATCGGGGTCCGTCTTGTAGAGCGCATGCCGCTGCCGGTACCCGCCAAGGTCCAGCGGCTCCGACGTGCCAAACGAGCGGACCTTTGCCTGATCGGGATAAGTTTGCTCGTAGATGTAGTCGCCAAGCTGGAGCACTAGGTCGGGCTGCTGCGCAATCATGTCGCGGTAGGCTCCGAAGCGAGCCTGCTCCCAATGTTGGCACGACGTTACCGCTATCCGCAGCCGAGCGGACGTTTGCGGTACGGTCGTCGTCCTGCCGATGGGGCTCGTCGCCCCGAGCGCGTGAAAGCGATACCAGAAGGCACGACCAGACGGCAGCCCACCGACCTCGACATGGACGCTGTGGGCGGCTTCCGGCCGTGCGGGTAGGACGCCGCGGCGGACGATCGTTCGAAAGCCGCGATCAGCAGCGACCTCGTACCGCACCGAGACGGCCTTCGCATCGAGCGGAGCAAGGCCGCGCCCGATCAACCGCGTCCATAGGACAAATCCGTCGCCCGACGGATCGCCGCTGGCGACGCCAAGTCCGAACGGATCAATATCGGTGCGTGCATGAGCATCGATGGGCGTCGATGGCATGATGGCTAGCGATGCCATTGCCATCATGACAGCGCGGCGATGCCAGGTTGGGTGCAGCGTCTCGAGCATAAATCCTGAGTACGCCCCTGGCGTGACCTGCTGATGACGAATCGCCATATTGTCACGAAAGTGTCGCCGCTTCGCAACGCTGTCGCCATCAGAGGTCCCTAGCGGCGTCATTTCAAGACTTGGTGAAAAGTCTGCTAAAATCCCAGGGGGAATAGATGATTTCGAAGACGCTCCTGCTGAGCTCCGTCAGCGCCTTGCTGTTGGCCGCCGGCACGGCCCAGGCACAATCCGGTGCTCTACCAGAACGCCCGGCTGCCACAGCGTCTGAAGGCGCCAGCGCACCAGATGCCTCGGAAGACCAGGGAGAAATTGTCGTCTATGGCTCTGGCCGTGTGAGGCAGGAGCAGACTGTCACCAAGGCAGCTATCGACATTCTTCCTCCCGGCAGTTCGCCCCTGAAGGCGGTTTCACGGTTGCCGGGTGTGGCGCTGCAAAGCTCCGATCCGTTTGGCAGCTACGAGCTGGGCACGCGATTGTCAGTGCGCGGCTTCAATCAGAGCCAGATGGGCTACACGTTAGACGGCGTGCCGCTTGGGGACATGTTCTACAACGGCCACAACGGCTTGCACGTCAGCCGCGCAATTGCGGCGGAGAACATCGCGCGGGTAGACGTGTCGCAGGGTGCCGGCTCACTTGCGATTGCTTCGACTAGCAACCTAGGCGGCAATCTCGAATTCGTATCGCGCGCGCCTTCCGAAACGATCGGCGGCGAGATCGCCGGCACCTACGGCATGTACGACACTGTGCATCTCTACGGCCGGATCGATAGCGGCCTGCTTTCCACTGGCACGCTAATCTCGGTGTCAGGCGTCTATCACGATGCTGACAAGTGGAAGGGGTTTGGCAAGCAGACCGATCGCAAGATCAATGGCAAGGTCGTCCAGCGGATCGGCGACGCCACGCTGACCGGGTGGCTGAACTACTCGCTGCATAAGGAGCGGAACTACGCCGATCTCTCACCGGCGACGCTCGACCGCATCGGCTACGATCTCGACTTCCTTCGGCCGGACTTCGACACGGCAGTCCTGCTGTCGCAAGTCAGTGCCAATCAAACGGCTGCGGCCGCCAGACGAGCGTTACCATTCCCCACGGCCGGCGTGGTCTTCCCCTCGCCCTATACCAATGTAAACGACACCTATTACGACAGCGGTGGCTTTCGTAAGGACTGGCTGGGCGCACTGACGCTCAACGTGCCGGTGGCAGACTGGCTCGATCTCGGCGCAACATACTATCACCACTACGATCGCGGCAGCGGCGGCATTTACACGCCGGCGGTGTTCAGCCCAGATGGCTTCCCGCTGTCGGTCCGAACAACCGAATACGGCATCAACCGGGATGGCGGCATAGCGCGTGCGACTGCTCGCCTGGGCGCGCATACGTTTCAGATCGGCTACTGGCACGAAGACAATGATGCAACGACCGACCGTAGCTATTACGCGGTAAGTCAAACAAATCGGCCTGACGTGACCGATCTGCTGAAGAGCCCGTTCCGCAGCGACTTCCTCACCGATCTCACCACGGTTACCAATCAGTTTTTCGTCAGCGACAGTTGGCAACTTAGCGATGCCCTGACGATCGCGGGTGGCTTCAAGGGCGCTCGGGTCGAGAACGGCATCACAACGACCTTCGGCACTCCGTTCATCAACGGGAAGATCGCCGCGAAAGACTGGTTCCAGCCGCAGATCGGCGCGACCTGGCGCGTTGGACGGCAGGAGTTCTTCGCCAATTATGCAGAGAACATGCGCGCCTATATCAGCTCGTTCCGCGGCCCCTTCGGCACTACGCAGGTCGGATTCGAGGCTATCCGCGGCGTGTTGAAACCGGAGACATCGCGAACGGTCGAGGGCGGCTGGCGTTTCAATGCTGGTCCGCTGCGCGGTGTACTGGCTGTCTACGACGTAAAATTCGAGAATCGGCTGCTCGCGGCATTCAGCGGCGCCAACATTCTTGGAAATCCGAGCGTTCTTCAGAACGTCGGTAGCGTGACCAGCCGGGGCGTTGAAGTCGCAGCGACGTACCGAGTGATGCCCCGCCTGTCGCTGATCGGTTCTTACTCGTACAACGACAGCACTTACGACGACGATACCGTAAACGGAACGGCCACCGTGCGCACCAAGGGCGTTCGAACGGTGGATACGCCAGCTCATCTGGCAAAGGGCGAGATCAACTACGACGACGGCAGTCTGTTTGGTAATCTGGCGGGAGGGTACACTTCGCGGCGGAACGTTACCTACACCGGCGACGTCACGGTTGATGGCTATGTCCTGGTCGATGCCGCGCTCGGCTATCGCTTCCCCGCAGATGGGCCGCTTGCCGGCCTAGAGCTCCAGATCAACGCCGCAAACCTTCTCGACAAGAGATACATTGCGGCACTTGGATCGGGGCAATTTTTCAACACCGCAGCATCGCTCAACAACACCCTGCAAGCAGGATCGCCACGTCAGGTATTTGGGACGATACGGAAGCGGTTCTAAGGTATGCGAGGCGGCCGGCACCATAGGGCTGACTTGTCCGGGTGCCGGTCCGACTCTCGCCCTCTACGATTCACGTGGGCCGGTTCCCGCTTCCGTTGCGTACGTGGGATTTGGGAATGTGATGGCTTTCCCGAAATACCATCCCATGCGAGACGGGATCGCTACGCGTTGGGGTGTCATTCCGCCCCCAACCGGACCCAGCCACCAGCGGCGCATTTTTCAACAGCCCCGGTCGTTTTTCTGATTACTTTGTAGCGTGCCACAAGCCTGATGGACGCCTTTCCCGGAACGGCCTCCTCACAGGTCATTTTGGTTGCGGCAACTCGTCGGCAAGTTTTGGGGCTGCCGCTATATACTCATGCGTGGGCGGGCCTTAATAGCGCGCCGCTTCCTCGCCTATCGAGAAAGCGGCGCCAGTCTCCGCCTGTTTAATCTTTCAACGACGGCTCAATTTGGAGCGTCAGCAGTAGCAGGTAACACCGACCGTCACGTTGTTCGGTGCCCAAGCCGTCAGCGGGGTGAAATACATGTTAGTGACAGGGCCGGGCGTCGGATTTCCCCCGTCACGTCCGTGAACCTGTCCGAGCGCAATCGACCCGGTGAAGACCGGGCCACCACTATCGCCTTCAAGGCTCTGCCGCGGATAGGTCGAGTTACTGTTCATTCTATAGAAGGCACCGTAACTATCCGTATAGGTGTATGGGTCGGTGTAACCGCATGTCTGACCTGTCGATCGGCCATACTTGCAAATATACTGCCCTTGCGCGACACCTTGCGCTCCAGTGACGGTAACGACCCCAGCACCGTTATAGAACTTCGGAACAACCAGATAGTTGTTTCCGCCGGAGAATGTGTGCCACTGGCTATCCACGCCGTTTGACACCCATTCTTGGCGAAATGCGAGTGAAACCCCGGTGGTTTCATCCCTGCCATTATTCTCGCAGTGGCCTGCGGTCGTCACGCCATAGAGCGAGCCGTTGGTTTGTTTGACGTTAAAGCCTCGCGTACATTCATTGATGTCGCCGTTAGAGAACGTGCCGCGATAGTTCTGGCCGCCCGGAACCTCCGTTGCCGTGAGAGCAATGCCGTCGAATTGCTCTATCTGCGTTCCAGGCGCCGCACGAAATCGTCCGCCAACAATCGCCGCGAGGGCGGAAGTGGGATCTTTCACCAATAATTTGATTTGCCCCGTTCGCGCATTGGTGGCGATCGTAGCGTTTGAGCCGAGCGATGAGAGATATCCCCGCGCCTGCGCCCCTATCTCAGACTCTCATACTGGTGCAGTGCGAACATCGAGAACGCTGGCGAGTTCACCTTTGCCGGCGAACTGACGTGCGGCGTTACCGATCGCTTCGAGGTCCGCAGCTACACCATAGATAGCAACACGGAAGTCGGATCCCGTAGTCGCTTCGGCCCCAGCGAAGCCTTTGGGAAAACGTGCCGAGAGCGCGGGCGCCAGACGCCCCAACTCTCCCATGATCCGCAAACGTCGCGACGCCTCTGCAACAGTAAGGCCCTCCGTCTTCGAGAGCTGTTTGGCAGTCGCATCGTCAGGATCGTTGAACGGTTCGTCAAACGTTGCAAGTCGAATGGTTTTCGTGTTCGATACGGCATGCGCTGCCGAAATCGCGACCGAGGCGAGGACGCAGGCTGCGCCAAGCCGAAAAGCACGCTTCTTCATCACCCTTCTCCTTCAACATAGCTACTGGTTACGTACGGACCTCCACATGCTTGGAGCTGCTGATATGCCTCTGGATCGCCTTGCAGGAACTCGATCGACCCATCACCGCCGCGGATCGTAACCTGCATTCCACTTTTGAAGAGGCGGCCATCGGGTGCCTTCACTGCCTTCGCGGTGCTGTCCCACACATGACCATGAGGCCAGATCAGCGTCCGCTTTGATCCAGAAACCATAAGGTAGGTACAGTTGCCGCGGTACGACAGCCGGCCATTTAAATGTTCCGGGATCACGATATCGGTAGGTGGAGATGCCGCTACGTACGGCGCTACAGCTGAGCATGCAGAAAGTTGAATGCAGCCGGTAAATACAAACAATCCCTTGAGAGCCACGGATCGTATGATAAAGCGAAACGGCATCTCTTATCGCTCCACCTGAGCGATATCACGCGAGACGACTCTGCTAAACGATACCCTCACCGGGTCGTTTGAAATAATGCTGTATGTTGGACTTTTGTCTGGCGTCAAGCCGCTTGCGCGCAAAGCTTTGTTGACTGGTTCGCCAGCGATCCGATTTAACACTTGCGGCAAGTTTGAGCTGCTAAGGCCCGAAAGCTCACCCTTGATTTCGCATCCGGCTGATCGACAATCTACGGAAATTTGCGTGGGAGCGCCAGCCGAGGCAAATACTTCTCTGATCTTGCCTTCGGTACCCGGTGCCCATGCGAGATCGCGGCTTTGGCTGTGAAGGGAACGCCGGACCCGTTCCGGATCGCCTGAAATATCGAATGCGCTACTCTTCTCCTCTGTGGTATCGGCCACGCGTGAGGAGATAGCGCTGGGGGTCAGGGAAGGCAATGCAGAGGAGCCGGTGACCACCTGGACCTCGCCGCGCTTATCGCTATAGGATCCAGATTGACGAAGAACCAGGGAACTGACAACGCCAAGCGCCGCCAAGGCAATAGCCAAAACGCCTAGTAGCCGAGGTGACTTGCGCCTTTCCATCACCGCAGGCTCCGATTAGCTTTGATATTAATTCCAGGCTTTAACATGCGATGTGTACAGCACGTTTGCTTCAAATTGATGTCACAGCAGTTGAAGATCGCTGAAAAAGGCCTTGGTGGAGGTTGACCCGATTTGGTTTACACCAAGCTCGCCGAGCTCCGAAAGCTGCTGCATGGTGGCCTCGACCCGGTGCGGACCCGTGAACTCACCGACGAGATGAGGGCGGCAGGGTTGCCGCTGTGATGGCGCCAAACCGGCATCCTGCGTCAGCGTATCAGCATTGTGCGTCCGTCTCACCGATCGTGCGCTGCGTCTCACGCAATGTGCGTCGAGCAACGCCATCCGTCTCAACTAATCTGCGCCGAAAACTCCCCTCTATTGCGCGTTTGGTCGAGCATCATTGCAGGCCGCTATAGATAGCGTTCTGCCAGCGTGCCTCCGAGGGAAAGGGCGTCATCCCATAGCCGGCTGACATTGCCGGAAGAGACGGCAGGAGTATCGGTATAGCTGAAATGGTCGCGAATGGGCACGCGTCGGAGTTCACGCAGAACGTCTTCCCGGTCGCATCCGGCGAAGCAGGTCACTAGAATTCCGCGATTGCCCTGGCGGATCGACAGGCTTGGGGTGCTGTCGGAATGCGCCGGGCAAAGGCACATGGCGGTTCTGCCGTGCCATGTGCCGCCAAGTGCGCCAACAAGATCGATGAGTTGCTGCGAAGGTCGTTCGGCTGTGAGGGCCATGATCGGCTCCTTTCACAACCTCGGCCCCCCTCCCCTTCTCCACGAACACCGTTTTAGAGGTTATCGGAGAAGCAAGACGGAACAGATCGCGCGATGGGTCGTGCGAGACGCGACTCTTTTCATGTCTCGAAAGCAGTTGTTGGAGCGAATAGTCCCGGCTCGAGCCGAATCGCCGTGGACTGAGAGGTTCCATCTCTGACGCTGTGCCCGCCAATCATCTTTGAGATGATTCGCGTTGCTGTGAATGCCCGTTGTCTGAGCTTCAAAGTCGGACAAGACTTGAGGATAAGTCCTCAAGCGGCGCGTGCTGGCGAGTGACTCATCTTGATTTTCGTCCGGGTTTATAGGCGAAATGATACACACGCGGATGGTCCGGGACTCGGGGGCAATAAGAGGGCTTGTCCCTGCGCACGCCGGGTCAGGTCACCCTATTTGACTAACCACCCTGCATTTGGCATATCTGTCCGGGATTAGGGGCCATTATGCGGTGCTTTTCACGAACCGTGGCCGGTTTGGGTTCAAAAAGGGGACATGCCCATGCTGTCGGGTCAGATTCTCGATGCGATGATTACCTCGTGCGAGAATGCCAAGACCGTGCTGCGACAGGCGGCCATTGATCCATCCGATCGCAAAACGCTGAACATTTCAATGGGGGCGACAGTCGCCGCTGAATTGCTCGGCCGAACGCCGGAAGCGCTTTCCAAGGCTGAGGCGCGCGGACGCTTGCCCGCCCCCAAGACGGCCACCAACGGACGCCGATTCTACACGGTCGAAGATTTGATCGCCATTCGCGAGAAGCTCGGCATCAAGATGGGTAAATTGCCCTCCGAGCGCGCGGTCGTCATCGCCGTGCAGAACTTCAAGGGCGGCGTCAGCAAATCGACGACGGGCAAGCATCTTGCAGATTACCTTGCGCTGCGGGGATATCGCGTTCTTGTTGTCGATTGCGATCCCCAGGCGTCGATGAGTGTTATGTTCGACGTCAATCTAGAGGCATTGGTGGACGAGACGCACACGCTCTCGAACTTCCTCTCCCCCAGAATCGACGAAGCCGATTCGCTGCGAAAGACGATCCAAAAGACCGCGTGGCCGAATATCGATATCTGCCCCGCCAACCTGGGCCTCCAGGACACCGAGTGGGAACTGACAGCAACCATCGAGGAGGGCCCTACCGCCATTGCCGGCGCGTTCCGCATGCTGAGAATTGGCCTGGAAGAGGTCCGGCACGACTATGACGTCGTTATCCTCGATCCTCCCCCTGCCATGGGCTTTTTGGGCGTGAACACGTTGACGGCCGCGGACGGCTTGCTGATCCCCGTGCCGGCTCGGCAACTCGATTATCTTTCGACAATCCACTTCATGCAGACCTGTCGCGAAGCGATGGACCTCGTCTCGAAGTTCGACACTTCGATCGACTACGGGTTCATTCGCGTCGTCTGCACCATGTTCCAGCCCAACAGGACCAACGAGGCTCAAATGCTTCAGGTCATGGAGAAGACCTACGCTGGCCAGATGCTGTCGACGCCGATACTCCTGTCGGAAGAGATCAAGAATGCCGGGTTGTCGATGTCGTCGATCTACGAAATCAACAAACCATATGGGTCGCACCAGACGTACACGCGGTGCCGTGACAACCTCAACATGGTGTTTCGCGAGATCGAAAAGGATATTTGCAAGCAGTGGCCGTCGCGTATGGCGCAGGTCGGCACCGACAGACTGACGGAGGCGGCATGAGCAGCGCAGGGGGCCGGCGTCGCAGCCTACTGGCGAATGCCATCGAAAGCATCGGCACGACCCCTGCCCCCACGTCCGTGGCCGAAGTCGCGGATGCCGAGGCGCTGGTCGATCGCGATAAGCCGGTCGACGAACCTTCGACGCCCTCATTCCTGGAGCGGCGTGGTATTGCGTTCGATGAAATCGCCCGCACGGTCAAACGTCCGACTATCCGTCTGAAGCCCTCGGAATGCTCCATCTGGCCGGGCAATGCTCGCGATCATGCGGCGCTGAGCCACGAACGCTGTGCCTCGCTCATTGATTCCATCCGCGAGGAGGGGACGAACCGCGAGCCGGTTGTGGTGCGGCGGACGCCGAACGCCGAGACCCCCTACGAGTTGATCGTCGGCACCCGCCGGCATTTCTCGGTTTCCTGGCTGAATGCCAACAACCATAGCGAAATCGAGCTCGTAGCGCGTATCGAGACGCTCGATGACGAGGCCGCTTTCCGGCTCGCCGATTTGGAAAATCGAGAGCGCGAGGACGTCACCGATTTGGAGCGTGCGCGCAATTACAGGCACGCTGTCGACGCATATTACAACGGGGTTCGCACGCAGATGGCCGATCGCTTGGCCATCGCCAAGCAGAACCTCCACAACCTCCTCCAGCTCGCGGAGTTGCCGGACGAGGTCGTGGCAGCGTTCGCCGAGCCCGGAGACCTCAAGGTCCGACACGGCATGCGGCTCTCGCCCCTGCTGAAGAACGAACAGCACCGCGACGCGATCATCGCCGCAGCTATAGCCCTCGGTGCCGAGCAACAGGCGCTGAAGGACGCTGGAAGCGACAAGATTGAGGGTATCAAGGTCTGTGAGCGCCTGGCCGCAGCCGCAGTGGCTCCCGCGGCGTCGAAGAAGCCTGTACCCCGTGCCAAGCCGGCCCTCACCGCCGCCTCGGGTCGCGAGATCGGACAGGTTCTTGCTGATACACGGGCCAAGGGAATTACGATCAACATCAACCCCAAGGGCACAGCGTCGGTCGACGAGATCCTCGAAGCGCTCCGCCCTGCCCTTGAGAGTGCGAAGTTCAGTCGAAATTGAGTAAAATCTAGTTTAACGCTTTATTTTCAATTAGTTGGCTCCCGGTAAAATGCGTTTTACCGATGCCACGGGACACGAGATGCAACAGGATCACCGCGAAGACGGTCAAGTAGACCTCTTTCTCCCTCAGCTGACTGCGCTTCCTCTTCGGGATCAGCGCGAAACGATGGAGCGGCCCTTTTTCTCGCTGTCGAAGCGCAAGCGACTCAAGCCGATCGACTATGTCAGTCCGGATCGTAAGATCACCGTCCATGTCTCCGCTAATTCGGAATATGGTCTGGCGACTATCTACGACCTCGACATACTGATTTACTGCGCGTCAGTTTTGATCGAGCACAAGCGGCGAGGTGCCAACGACATCCCGCAGACGCTCCACGTCGTCCCATACGACATGCTGAAGACTCTGAAGCGCGAGGTTGGTGGACGCGCTTACGATCTTCTGGGCAATGCCCTCGACAGGCTCCAATCGACCACGGTGAAGACGAACATCCGCTCAGGAGATGCCGTCGAGACCACCTTCTCCTGGATCGACAGTCACAGCCAGCTTAAGGATCGGTCCGGAAACGTGCGGGGAATGAGAATTACCCTCGCGAAATGGTTCTACGACGGGGTGTTGATGGACGGCGGCGTGCTCGCCATCGATCCGGCTTATTTCTCGCTCACAGGCGGGCGCGAACGCTGGCTCTATCGGGTCGCGCGCAAACATGCGGGTGGGGCCGGAAGCGACGGTTTCGCCATCTCGATGCCAACGCTCTTCGAGAAATCCGGCGCGGAAGGCGATTATCGGCGCTTCAAGTTCGAGATGACCAAGATCGCTCGGGAGAACGATCTGCCAGGCTACTCCCTGGACATCGAACAGCGTGACGATGCCGAACCGCTGCTGCGCATGACCAGGCGCGATCGCGAGCCGTCCGAGGAGGGCAAGCCCTCCCCTGCCCTCGCCCAAGCCTCGCCTGCGGCCGTCAAGGAAAAGGCGCCCGAGGAACCGGCTATCTCCTTCCCCTCGAGCGGGCATATCTCGCATTCGGCATTCGGTGCGATCGCCCGCGCCAACCTGCCCAGCCCCCAACGCGACCACGGTCTCGTTGGAGACGATTTCCGGAACTTCCTCCGGCAGCGCGAGATAGCGTTCGACGCGAAGAACATCACACAGATATTCGCGACCTTTTGCGCGAAGCAGCGTCCGGTCAACTGATCGACGCCGTAGGCGCAATCCGCCAAAACGGTCTTTCAGGAACAGGGTCGAGAATGGCTCGCGCGCGCACGTCAACTTATCCGTGTGGACCGTTCCCGAAGTAACGAGCCGGGCCCCGGACCCGTCTGTATGGCGCCCCATCAAATGTGCGTGGGCTGCGAAGATCCAACCACGCGCGATCCTTTGCCAGCCTTCTTCTCGGATGAGCTTTGCCGGGCACAGCTGCGCCAGCGGGAGGATCGCCCGTTCCACCTCTCCAGGCAGCCGTCACGGTACTTAGAGAACGGCGCTTATAGGGTGGGATTTGTGATCAGATTGCCCGGATCTGATAGCTGAATCACTGACCGGCTGACGCCGGTAGGATCAAGCGGTGGGGCTGAAGCCGTCCTTGTGGGTATGTCGGTCGAGGTAACGCATGATGATGTCATCGGTGATGTTGCCGGATGTGGTCGAGAAGTAGCCGCGCTGCCAGAAGCGTTGGCCCCAATATCGTTTGCGGATGTGCTCGAATTCCTGTTGGATCTTGCGGGATGAGCGCCCCTTGGCCCGGCGCACGAAGTCGCTGACCGAGACGTGCGGCGGGATTTCGACGAACATGTGTACGTGGTCCTTCGACAGCGCGCCGTTGATGATCTTCACGCCCATCTCGGCACAGACCTGACGGATGATCTCGCGCACCCGTAGCCGAACATCGCCGATCAGCACCTTGTACCGATACTTCGGCGCCCAAACGAGATGGTAGCGATGATGGAATGTGGTGTGACAACCGGACCGATACGCCATAGCCTGTAACCTCGGGAAAAGCGGAAGCTTCACGCCTTCGGCGGCTTCCGCTTTTCCCGAGGTTACAGGCTAGCACGCGAGTCTGTGGCTGAAGCCAGTATCCGACTGAAGTCGGAGGGGTTCCTCCTTGCTAGAGGACTCTAAAGGTCAAACTGTCGACGCTCCAAAGAGGCTGGGGAGGGGAGGGGGAGTCATCCTCGCTGCTTCGATGCCGTTCCTGAAATACCGTGAATGCTTCGACTGCAAACGCCTCCGGGAGCGCTAGACATCCACAATCGGCGCCCATCGCCTGGCCAAGCCCCGTTCTCAATGTACCGTCGAGATCACTGGCCGGCTCCCGAGAAACCTCGAAACTTCGCGGTCCAGGCAGCCGAGCGGGATGCGCTCAAGGCAACAAAACGTCGAGATCATCGCCGTTTTAGGTCAGTTCCGCAGGGTCCCGTTCCTAAAAGACCGTCAATGATTCGCCCAAGGACTCGGGAGGGCCGCGGAAATGCCGCTCGACTCCTCCGAACACAGGGCGGCCTCGCCTGACGCCTATAGTTCGACAACGAGCGCTGCCGGGTGTAACATGCCTGAAAGGCACGGAAAACAGCCACTTTGCGGACGAGTAAAACGCGTTTTACTCCCTTGGAGACGTCCTGTGGCCCGCGCCGTGCCCACGGTATTTCAGGAACGGGGCACGGTACATGAGGAACCGAATCACGGTTCAATGGGAACGCCCCGCAGGGTATTTCAGGAACGGCCAAACGGTATAATGGGAACGGCGCTGAACTCCCGACTCGCGCTGAATCGGCGAGTCGCGAAAGATCCATCCACAGCTTAACTTTTTATCCTATTCTCTAAAGAGATTAACACGCCTGCGGCGCTCCCTTCTTTTGAAGAATTGATTGGGAAGAAGGGGAAGGGACGATCGCCGCGCACTAAGCACGTCGTCCACCCAAAAAGCTCCGTCGCGTGCGTCGCCTCACACACCCGACCGCAGATCGACGTCGATTATCGCGGCGCCTAGACTCCTTGCAAGCCAGCCATCGCGGAGCACCTCACTACGCTCAGGTCGCCGAGGGCACCGTGACAGGAGCCATTTTCCAAGACCCGAACGAAGTCCGACCTGCACTGAGCGCCGCCAGCAGCCCGCACAGCGTGTTTCCGCTCTCGGCTATCCCCACGGCAAGCAAAGCGCCCAGAAGGCCGCTGTGGGGCCTTCCTGCCAAGCCTGATCACGAGAAGCATGCCGTTGTGGGTCAGAGAACCCGTGGACTGGACATTGCAGCTACCGCCTTCAACTATCGATAGACGATAGCCGCCGACTGCAGAGCTCGTGTTTCACCACTGGGACAAGGGGAACGAGACCGCGCTCGCCGGCAAATCAGTTCTTGCTGCATCCAGCGCTATGAATTGCGAACAGGGGAGGGGAGGCAGCTACCCCTTTGGTGAAAGGTTTGCCGGCGCACCTCGGTAGAGAGGCCCCGGCCAGCCGACGACATTCCAATCGTTCGACAGAAGGATGCTCCGGTTGATAGACCGGTTCATCAGACCGGGCGGCAAGCGAAAGATCCTCCTGCGGACTGTCGTTCACAAACTCTCGGCGCGATGCTGGAGAAGCTTGTCGATGTTCTCCATCTCGCGATCGAAGGCATCGAAGACCTCCGACAGCTCGCGGCTCGCTGGCGGGGGAGGGACCACGTTGCGCGGCCGTCCACGCTTGGGCGCTGCAAAGCCAAACTCGATGGCAAGGTCCGTGCTCAGGAACACGCGCCAGGTCCGCCGCTGGGTGATCTCCACGAGCAAGCCGCAGTCGACGGCACGGCCCAGCAGTTTGCTCGCGCCGGCAACGCTCATGCTGAGCAGCTCCGCCAGCGACTGAGGCGAGAGCAGTGGCCGGTGATGGAGGAGGGCCGCGAGCCCCGGGAGGTGGCCAGGTCGATATTCCGCGACGATCGCATGCTGGGCCGCGCGATGGAGCTTTTCCAGCTCGTGCAACCGTGCGAGGTTTGCGGTGGCGCTTGCCTCAAGGCTGCGCATGGCCGCATACCAGTCCTCGTCTCCGACAGTTCGCTTCAGCCTAAACGCCTTCACGCCGCCCACGAGGCAGGGCAGGGGAGTGGTCACCATCCCCTTGTCGCGCAGAGCGAAGGGCAGCGAGAGCCAGGGCAGGGCGGTGCTGTCGAGACGCGCATGCTGGCGGACCCGATCGAGCGCGCGGATCAGCGGCGAATGGTCCGCGGCTATCTCGATCTCGCCGATCGCGGTCGGAAGCGCGTCGCGCCAGGCGAGGGGGTCGGGATCGCGCAGCGCCGCTTCCCAGGCGGGAAAGCCATCGAACAGGTCGAGGTTGGTCGACCGCAGCGGCCGGCCGGGGATTTGCAGCCCGCAGCCCCAGGAAAATACGTCAATTTCGTCGATCTCGGCCGATTGCAGTTGCAGGGCCCGGGTGTAGCCACTCCAGGCGGCGCGGCGTGCCCAGGCCGATGCCACCGAACTAACGCAAAACCGGGCATCGAGACGCGTAATGGCGGCCGTGCAGGAGGCGATCGCGGAGACCATCTTCGCGCTGTAGGCGGGGCCGTAGCGGCTGTTCGAGAGAGGCGCGTCCACGCCGTCTTTTAACCCAGAGCTGCTCTCAGTCAAATTGGCTCGTATGCGTAGTCGTGATAATGGGAGATTATCACGACCCTATTATTATGAGAAGGACCGGGCTATGTCTCGCCGTCATGGCGAAAACGGCCCTCACCCGCAGGCAAAGCACGCCGCCCGCCGGCGCCGACGACGTCGTGGGCGAGGTCCGCGCGCTGGCTATCGACAAGGCGGCGGTCGATCCGCAGGTCATCGCGGCCGCGGCGCGGGCCTGGTCGCCGAACACGATCCGCGCGTTCCTTTCCGACATGAAGCTCTGGGATGCTTGGTGCCGGCGCACCCGAGTGCGGGCAGGGGAGGCGACCGCCGAGACCGTCGCGGCCTATGTCCGCGCGCTGTCGGGTCAGGATCATGATGAGGCGACGCGGGCGACGCCGCAGAGGGCGGCCGCGACGATCGCGCGCTATCTCGTCAATATCGGCTGGGCCTATCGCATGGCGGGGCTGGACGATCCGACCGCAGCCCCGCTCGTGCAGCTCGAGCACAAGGCGGCGCGCAAGCTTCTCGGCACCCGCCAGACGCAGGCGCGGGGTATCCGCTACAAGGGCGATGTCAGCGATCTCGACGCGCCGGCGAGCGGCGTGAGCCTCGCGGTCCTCCTCAAGGCCACGCGCCGCGATCTCCTGGGCGCGCGCGATCGCGCGCTACTGCAGGTCAACTATGATACCGGCTGCCGGCGCTCCGAACTCGCGGCGATGCGTATCGAGCATATCGACGGGCCCGACGTCGACGGGGCAGGGGTGGTCGAGATCGGCCGCAGCAAGACCGATCAGGAAGGGCAGGGGGCTCTCGCCTATCTCTCGCCCGCGACCATGCGCGCGATCGCTGAATGGTGCGACAAGGCCGGGATTGCGCGCGGGGCCCTGTTCCGGCGCGTCGAAACCTGGTTCGATGGCTCGATCCGCGGTGTGGGAGAGGAGGCGCTCAACCCCGGCACGATCACGCTCATCTACAAGCGGTTGATCCGCCAGGCATTCGACAAGAAACTGCTGGGGGCGATGAGCGAGGCCGAGCTCGAGCGCTGGGTCGCGGCCGTGTCGAGCCATTCGATCCGGGTTGGCGTGGCGCAAGACAATTTTGCGGCAGGAGAGAGCCTGCCCGCCATCATGCAGGCCTATCGCTGGCGCGATCCCAAGACGGTCATGCGCTATGGCGCGAAGCTGGCGGCCAAGAGCGGAGCGAGTGCGCGTCTCGCGAAGCGTTTCGGCGGTGAATGACAGGTTTTAGCTGTCCGCGTTTGGACAGTCGCAAACCGATGCCCTGGCGCGGTTGGGCAGTGAGCGACACCGACATGCCTCAACGACCGAAGAAGCGAGCTCGCCGTCGGGCCGGCCCTAGCGCGCACCGATGGGGGCGAAGCCGCCGACCGGCGGGAACGCCTGTGCGCACTGCGACGTTCTTCTCGTCAGCGCGAGCATGCGTGACTGAACCTCTCCGGCTCGAAACCAAATCCCAAAGTGGAGGGCGGCATGGCCCGCATGTCGAGCGATTTCTTCGTCCAGCGCCTCAAGGATTGGGGCGTGAGCCGAATCTACGGCTATTCTGGCGATGGCATCAATGGCGTGCTGGGGGCGCTCCAGCGCGCCGAGAAGGAAGGCTCGGGCATCGAGTTCATCCAGGTCCGCCACGAGGAGATGGCGGCCTTCATGGCGACGGCGCATGCGAAATTCACCGGCGAGCTCGGCGTCTGCCTGTCGACCGGCGGTCCGGGCGCGACCCACCTGATCACCGGGCTCTATGACGCCAAGCTCGACCATGTCCCGGTCCTCGCGATCGCGGGCCAGGCCGAGAGCACCGTGCGCGGTGCAAGCTATCAGCAGGAGCTCAATCTCGACCGACTGTTTGCCGACGTCGCCGCCTATGTGCAGGAGGCGAGCGCGCCGGCGCAGGTCCGCCATGTGACCGATCGCGCGATCCGGATCGCGGTCGCGGGCAACGCGGTCTCAACCATCGTGCTGCCCAAGGACATACAGGATACGAAATATGAGGAGCCGGGCCAGGCGCACGGCTTCACCCGCTCGGGCACCGGCTATGCACATCCGATCGTCGTCCCGCAGCCCGCCGATCTCGCGCGCGCGGCGGAGGTACTGAATGCAGGCGCCAAGGTCGCTATCCTGATTGGGGCGGGAGCCCGCGGCGCGTCGGCCGTGGTGACCGAGGTCGCCGACCTGCTTGGCGCCGGCGTCGCCAAAGCGTTGCTCGGCAAGGATGTCCTGCCTGACGATCTGCCGTTCGTGACCGGGGCGATCGGCTTGCTCGGGACCAAGCCATCGTCCGACCTCATGCGCGAGTGCGACACGCTTCTGCTGATCGGCACGGGCTTTCCCTGGGCCGAGTTCCTGCCGAAAGACGGGCAGGCGAGGGCCGTGCAGGTCGACATCGACGCATCGATGCTGGGGCTGCGCTACCCCGTCGAGGTCAACCTGCATGGAGATGCGGCCGAAACGCTGAAAGCGCTGATCCCGCTGCTCCAGCGCAAGGATGATCGCAGTTGGCGCGAAGGCATCGAGAAGGCGACTGCGCAGTGGTGGCAGACGCTCGAGGAACGCGCCATGGCGGAAGCAAAGCCCGTCAATCCCCAGCGCGTGGTCTGGGAAATGTCGCCGCGTCTGCCCGCCGACGCGATCGTCACCTCGGATTCGGGCTCATGCGCCAACTGGTACGCGCGCGACTATCGCGTGAAGGTCGGGCAGCGTGCCTCTCTCTCGGGCGGTTTAGCCTCTATGGGCGCTGCGGTTCCCTATGCGATCGCGGCCAAGTTTGCTTATCCTGATCGGCCCGTCGTGGCGCTGGTCGGCGACGGCGCAATGCAGATGAACAATCTGGCCGAACTCATCACCGTCCAGAAATATTGGAAGCAGTGGCGCGATCCGCGCTTCATCGTCTGCGTCTTCAACAACGGCGATCTCAACGAGGTCACGTGGGAACAGCGGGTGATGGAAGGCAATCCGCGTTTCCCGACGACGCAGGATATTCCGGACGTCCCCTACGCGCGCTTCGCGGAATTGCTGGGGCTTGGCGGCATCTACGTCGATGATCCATCCGCGCTTGGGCCGGCGTGGGAAGTTGCGCTCTCCGCCGATCGCCCGACGCTCATCGAGGTGAAGACCGATCCCGAGGTCGTGCCGTTTCCACCGCAACTGACGCTCGAGCAGGCCAAGGGTCTGATGAGTTCGATGGTGATGGGAGACAAGGGCCTGGGCACGATGATCGCCGACACGGCGCGCCAGCTCCTGGTAACTAATGCGCGATTCAGCGGTTAATGGACCGTCAGCATCTTGCTGCTAGGTGGTCGGCATGCCCCAAGCGACACTTCAGGCCTGGCTTTCACTCTATGCCGCGGTCGGCGTCATGGTGGCGCTGTGCGCTGTCCTCGCGATGATAAAGACCGCCTACGATTATCGTCTGGGAACTAGGAAACTCCCAACTGCGACCGTCCTCGATAAGGTACTCGTTGCACCCCGGTTGTGGATACGTTGGCAGATCAACTATCTGCTCGGCGCGCCGGCGATCCTCGGAATTGCGATCTATTACGCGCACTACCTCGGGTTCGATACTCTTGTAGATGTGTAAGCGAGTAACTGGACCCCCCTGCCCCGGAATTCCTGTCGACCCACTGCCAAACCGGCGGTCTGAATCGATGCTGTCCTGAACGATCCGGTGCTCCACCCTCGAGTGATCGCTGCGACATAGTCCATCGTCTCGCGAAACGGCGGAATACGGCGCATCGATCGAACGCGTCCTGGACCTGCATTGTACGCGGCCAAGGCTAGATCGACCCGCTTGAACTCATCCAGATGCGCGCGGAGGTATCTGGCCCCTCCCCTCAGGTTCGACAACGGATCTCTCGAATTGAAAACCCCAAGTCCACGCGCTGTACCGGGCATCAATTGGGTAAGGCCAACGGCGCCCTTCGGTGATACGATCAATGGGTCATAGCGGCTTTCCTGGGCCACCAGTGCATCGAAAAGCCCGACTGGCACACCAGCTTCGCACGCCACGGCCTGGATCAAGGGGTAATATTGAGCCCGCCGAGCTTCGAGTGAGCTGCCCCCTTCTGAGTGGTCCATCGACTATTACAGTCTGGACCAAGGAAGG